>JAFYRB010000039.1 GCA_017559615.1 Alistipes sp.
ACTGATGCAAAGGGTGCTACCTCTACACGCATCAAGTTTGGCCAGCAGACAGATATGCTTCGCTCGTATGAGGGTACCCACTCGTATGAGATTACCGTAACGGATGTTAATGGAGGTAAGGCTACTGCAGTTCTAACTGTTAAGTATGGTCAGAACGTTGCTCCATCAATCGTTTGGGTGGGCTACGATATCGACAAGCGTCAGACATACGCTCCAGGTATGACTTGTGACCTTGCAGTGAAGGCTCCATTGGCTATTGCTGATTTCAAGGTTAAGATTATCTCTGAGACTTTGAATGCTGACCAGCTTACTTCAGTAGGTCTTGCTGCGGAGTTTAGCCTTGTTAACGACACTCAGTTCTTCGAGTCACTCGGTGGCTTGGGCTTCCCTGTCGGTGATGCAGTATACGCAAAGACAGAGTTGCAGCTCTCTATCTCTAACTTCTTGTCTGTTCTTGCTATGCTCGGCCCTGGTGAGCACGACTTCGAGATGAGCGTAACAGATATGGAGGGTAACGTTACCACAAAGACCGTAATGTTCCGTTTTAACTAATTGTAACATAATTAACCCCTAATATAATTATGGCAATTATGAAAAAGATATTCGCATTGTTGAGCGCGGTGCTCGTGTTGGCATCTTGCTCAAAGGATATAGATAACGTCGTGGAGATGGCCTCTACGGAGGGTGCTATGCGCTTTGGTGTTGCTATCAACGCCGATGCTGCACTCTCGGAGAATGTAGTAGTTAAAATCTACAAGGTTGAGGGCGAGGAGCAGAACTTGGTGCGTCGCTACAACTCTTTGGCCGACGTTCCAGAGTACCTCTCACTCCTTACTGGCGACTATGTTGCAAAGGTACAGGTAGGCGATAAGCATATCGTATCTTTCGACCAGAAGTATTATCTCGGCGAGCAGCCATTCGAGGTTGAGGCAGGTATCGTAACCAATGTTACGGTAGATTGTAAGCTTCAGTCAACCATCGTTAAGGTAAACTACGACGCTACGGTTGCTGAGAAGCTCTCTGCGGGCTACTTCACAGCAGTTGCTGTTGCCGAGGAGTATGACGCTGCGGCTATCGAGCGCGGTGATGTTCAGGCACTTCGCTACGAGGAGACAAAGGAGGGTTATTTCCTCCTTCCAGAGAACGCTACATCGCTCTTCTGGCACTTCGAGGGTACTCATCCTGTGGAGGGTGATATCGTGAAGGAGGCTGTAATCGAGAACATCAAGCCTGCTGCGAAGTACACCATCACACTTAAGTACTCGAAGGATGCTCCTGGTAGCCTTCTATTCGAGGCTACGGTAGATGAGTCTATCGAGGAGTTTGACGATGTTATTGTCTTCAGCCCAGATCCAACAGTTATGGGCGATGGCTTCAACGAGAAGGAGCAGCAGCTCTCTATCAACGCACGTACCTATAACGTAGCATCGTTGGCAAGCATCAACAAGATGACCATCTTGGTGGGTGATGTGGAGTATGACCTCCTTGCAGGTGTTGAGGGTATCGACGTTGTAAAGAGCGACGATATGAACTATAAGGTTACTATCACCGAGGCATTCTTTGGTAACGTAGTAGGTGGTCAGCACACCCTCACATTCAATATTGAGGATGTTGATGGCGGTAAACTTAAGAAGGATATCAACTACAACGTTCAGGGTGTTATGCCTCTTACATCGGACGATTATAGCCTCTGGCACGGTAATGTCACCTTCAAGGCAAATGTTGTTAATACTGCGGCTGCGACTATCAATGTAGCATACTCTACGGATGGTGCAACTTGGACAGTGATAGATGCTGAAGCTGTAGGCAACGGCCTCTATACAGCTCAGGGCGCAGACTTCGCTTGCGACCGTAACTACTCGTATAAGCTCGTTGTAAACGATGTTGATTGTGGTAAGACACTCTCTATTGCAACCCCTGCAGGTGCGCAGATTACAAACGGCGATATGGAGCGTTGGAGTAAACCTACATTCTGGCTACCTTATGGTGAGGGTGATGCTCCATTCTGGTTGACAGGTAACGAGGGTGGTAATATGGCAGGTGCTGTACTTACACAGCCATCTACCGATATCCGTCCTGGCTCTACTGGTACTCAGTCGGCATACCTCAAGTCACAGAAGGCATCGGTATTAGGTATCGGTAAGTTCGCTGCTGGTAACCTCTTCACAGGTACCTTTGCAATGAGTGGCTTGGATGGTATCGTAACCTTCGGTCGTGACTTCCAGTTCGCAGGTAAGCCAAAGAGTATGTCATTCTGGATGAAGAATAACGAGGGTACTATCGACGAGGGCTCTCACGCTTCGGGTACTGATATCTACACCATTATGGTGCTTATCACCGATGGTACAACCTATGCGGTAAATACAAAGGATACATCGACATTCCTCACGATGGATTCGTTGGCGACACGTGAGGGTGTCATTGCGTATGGTTATATGCAGGGCTCTGATTCACGTGCAGAGTGGACCGAGGAGACTATCCAGATCAACTACCGCGAGGATATGAAGAGCGTTACCCCAAAGAAGATCGTGGTATCGTTCACACCTTCGGGCTACGGTGACTACTTCTGCGGTTCTACAAGCTCGTGGATGTACGTGGATGACATCGTATTAAACTATTAGTAACAAACCGAGGTAGGGGCAATAGTCGTTGCCCCCACCTCAATACTCTATTCAATGAAGAGATTCTACACACTTCTGTTGATGCTTTTTGTGGCCTTTGGCGCATCAGCACAGCAGGCAGAGAAGATACAAAACAGCGACGGCACCCCCAGCTCGAGCGAAATAACGCCTGATGAGGCGCGAAAGCAGCGTGGCTTTGTGTCGGATGATTGCTTTGTACCTAAAGGTCAGTGGATCTTTGGTGGTACGGCAGCATACTCGGCACATCGCAACCAGAGCTATAAATTTACGTTGATAAACGATATCGACTCGGAGGGATATACCGTTACCGTAAGCCCTATGATTGCCTATGCGCCTTGGCGTAATATGGCCGTTGGTGTGCGATTCGGTTATGGCCGTTCACTCTTTGCTCTCGATAACGCATCGTTGTCGGTGTCGGACGTAGATATCAACGTAGATATGTTCCACCAGATTAAGCACTCCTACACAGGAACGCTCTTCTGGCGTCCATACATTCCACTTGGCACTACCAACCGCTTTGCTCTCTTTGCCGAGGTGCAGCTTAGCTTCTCGGGTGGTCAGTCAAGAGTAGTAGCCGCAACATCGGAGATTGATGGCTATCAGGACTATCGTGGTACCTACACCAATAGCTTTGGTGCGTCGATAGGCCTTCAGCCAGGTATCGTAGCCTTTATCACCAACAATGCCGCCGTAGAGCTATCTATCGGTGTGTTGGGCATCGGCTTCGACCGTCAGCTACAGACCAAGAATCAGGTGGAGCAGGGTAAGACAAACTCTCTGGATACTAACTTTAAGCTAAACCTCCTCTCGGTAGGTTTCGGTATGTCGTTCTATCTATAAACCAGCAGCATTATGAAGAGATATTTACTTTTGCTTATCGCCGCTGCGTTTAGCTCAATAGTTGTTGAGGCAGCCGATTTTTGCCCTTCGCCAGAGAAGGAGGTGGAGGTTCCCACTACATCGAAGTTCCTCCCTACGCGTCAGCGTATTAATAGAAATATTGGTATCAACGATTTCGTCTACAAGGGCGAGTTTATGGTGGGACTTACGGCATCATATGGTAATCTCCGCTCGGAGGATTCCGATATTATGTTGCTTTTCGATAATATCAACCTTGGTCTTCGCACCGCAACGGTAAAGCCATTCTTTGCCTATGCCTATCGCAATAACCAGGTTGTGGGATTCCGCTTTGGTTATGAGCAGATTACGGGCGAGGTGGGTAACCTCGACCTAAATATTGGCCTTATCGCCGATATGGAGAATATGGGTATTAGCAATATGGGACTCCGCAACGAGAGCTTCTCGTGGTCGTTGTTCCATCGCAACTACATAGGTCTCGACCGCCGTGGTACGGTAGGTGTGATTATGGAGGCGGAGTTGTTGTGCAAGACGGGTACTACGTCGATGTGGAGTGGTGCTGCCGAGGAGCGCACAAAATCTGATAGCCGTAACCTCGCAGTACGCCTTAACTTCAACCCAGGTTTGGCCATTTACGTTATGCCACAGGTCTGCGTAACGGTAACCGTAGGTGTCGGAGGTTTGTACTACAACAACGTCCGTCAGTACGATATGTCGGGCATTGAGACAGGTCGCCGTGACCGCTCTGGTTTGAGCCTAAAGCTTAACCTTGCGGATATTCAGGTGGGTATCGTGGCTCATTTGTGGAAATCAAAGAAGTAGTGAGTATGAGCAAGTTATTTAGATATTTGGCATCGTGCCTAATGTTGATTATGGGTGTGGGATGTATCCAGAACGATATCCCATATCCTGTTATCAAGCTCGATATCTTATCGCTTGAGGCTGAGGGTTTGAAGTCTGCACCAAGAATCGATGCTACGAAGAAGAGCGTGGTATTGGAGTTGGAGGAGACGGCGGATATTCGTAATGTTAAGATTACCAATGTAACATTTACCGAGGGTGCGGAGAGTTCTGTTGTGTTCCCAGGTGTTTACGACCTTCGTACGCCACTCTACGTCGAGCTTACGAAGTATCAGTCGTGGGAGTGGACTATCTCGGCGGAGCAGAGCATAGAGCGCTACTTCGAGGTAGAGGGACAGATTGGTGAGTCGGTTATTGATGCTGAGCATCATATCGCAACAGCCCTTGTGCCTATGGATCACGACCTTAAGAACGTGGTTATCAAGGCTATAAAGCTCGGACCAAAGGATATCGCGGAGTACTCCGTAGATCCATATACGCTTGCCGATTTCGAGGAGTCGGTGCGTAACGTTACTGTCACTTACCACGGCGATATCGAGGAGCTATGGACGCTCTGCGTAGTGCCAACAGATGTGGAGGTGGAGTTCAAGGGTGTTGATGCGTGGGCAAAGCGCATCTGGCTCTATGCCGAGGGCCGCAGTGGTGTGGAACTTGGCTTTAAGTATCGTAAGGCTGGTACCGAGGAGTGGCTCGCAGTGGAGGATGTCACTGTAAATGGCGGTAACTTCTCGGGTTGCGTATCGGGACTTGATACTCACACAGAGTATGAGGTCGTTGCCTTCTCGGGCGAGAACTTCACAAATGTGGTAACCGTAACTACGGAGGATGTCTGGTCGCTTCCAAATGCTGGCTTCGAGAATTGGTCTACAAACGGCGGTGTAGTCTACCCATACGCTGCGGACGAAGCTCCATTCTGGGGTAGTGGTAACGATGGTGCTGCGATGGCAAGTACCACACTTACAGAGCCTACGGAGGATGTGCGTCCTGGTAGCCAGGGTAAGTATGCCGCATCGTTGCAGTCGAAGAAGGCTGCGATTATGGGCCTTGGTAAGTTCGCCGCAGGTAACATCTTCCTCGGTGAGTTTGGAGGCTTGGTAGGCTTGGATGGTCTTGTTAACTTTGGACGTCCTTGCTCGGCACGTCCTGTTGCGCTTCGTGGCTGGGTTAAGTATAACTGTGGCACTATTGATGAGTTTGGTAAGGCACCAACGGCACGCCCTGATTTGAAGAAGGGTGATAACGATGAGGGCCAGATTCTCATTGCCGTAGGTAACTGGAGCGCTGCGGAGTATGGTGGTTCGGAGAGTTGTCCTTTGGTTGTGAATACCAAGGATGAGAGCACCTTCTTCAATAAGAGTGGCAAGAATGTTATTGGTGTGGGTGAGATGATTCTTACCGAGAGTACCGATGGCTGGGTGGAGTTTACTTTGCCTTTGGACTATGTCACAACTTCGGAGATGCCTACGCACATCATCATCGTATTCACGGGCTCACGCTTTGGTGACTACTTTACGGGTTCGACACAGAGCTTGATGCTTGTCGATGACCTCGAGCTGCTTTATTAGTCGAGCGTCTGTTATACAACTCTTAAAGTTATAATTCAAAAAATGGGGTATCCACGTCGGACACCCCATTTTTTATTGCTTGTGCGTAGGCTAAATCTCGTACTTCGACTTTGTTGGGAACAACTCCTCAAAGGCCTCGATTTGTATCTTACGAAGCTCCTCGTAGCGCTCCTCTGTTAGCTGTACATCGTTTATACACGCCAACTTATGAGTAGGCTTGGTGATAAACTTACGCAGCTTGCTGGGCGATACCACACCCACCGAGAAGTGCTTCTTCGAGAGGCGCTTGTTGATAATCTTTCCCTTGAGATACATATAGTTAAGGTAGAGATATTGGTTGAGATTCTTACCCTCGCGCGTACGCGACATCGAGGCGAGAATCTCCTCCTTGGCAATGTCGTAGACCTCCTGCACCTCGCTCTTAAGCATTGGCGTGCAGACGTGCTGCGGGCGGAGGAAGAGGAGCGATGGACGTAGCCCCAATGCCTTGTATGCCACACGATTGGAGTTGCGACATATCTGCTTGAACATTCCAAAACCGAGCAAATGGCGACTCATACGTATCACACCACGGCCCTCGCGGAAGAAGTCCGTAGCCTCGCAGCGCTGAAGCGGGAAGATATCATCATTAAAGTAGAGATACTCCTGGTCAAGGTCTTTGATGTTATGCAGGTGCATCTCAATAGGGTTGCAGTTGAAGGTTGGGAGTAGCTCGTGAGGGATGATATCCTCGTGAAGCACGATGTTCACCTCCTCGCGGTTTACCCACGCTGGTACCTGCGACTCGCCAGATACCACAAGATGTACCTTACGTATGAATGGCATATTCTTCTCGATGCCGCGAAATAGGTACTTCAGCGTTCCCCAATCACGAAAGCGCTTCTCGAGAATTGGCGTATTGGTGTACTCTTCGTATGACTTCTGCCATACGGGGTCGAGGCCATCTACGTAGGTGATAACAATATCCATATATGTTACTTCTAAGTTGTTTTATTTCAATGTCGTAGCGCCGAACTTCTTGGCTTGCTTCTCGGGCGTATGGCGCCATCTGTTGTGCGACCACATCCACAGCTCGGGACTGCGACGTATCATCTCCTCGAGCTTCTCGGCGTAGCGACGTGTGATAACGCCCTCCTCCACCTGCTCCTTGCCATTGTATATCTCCACGAAGCGGATGCGGTAACGGCCATACTCAATGCGCTCCGAATCAACGAAATAGACAGGCAGACCGAACTTCATTGCGATGCGCTCGCCACCCTCTACGAAGAGTGTCTTCTGGTTCAGGAAATCTATCCACTTGCTATCGGCACGCATCAGTGGGCTCTGGTCGGAGATAAGTCCGAGTACCGCAGGTTCTCCATTTTTGCGCTTTGTGACATAGCGGCGCACGGTGTTTTTCATCGGCACAATTTCTACGTTTGGCGAGAGCTTACTGCGCATACGACGATAGAAATGTTCGAAAACCTCGCTGCGTAGGGGGTGATATACCGCCAGAAACGACCCCTCCTTATCTACTCTGCCCCACATAGGGTAGTACTCCCAACTACCGAAGTGCGCTGCCATAGCAACCCAATCTTGCCCCTTATTGCGTGAGATATGTCCTTCGAGGTCTACCCACTCCACGACGTTGTCATACTGCTTTTTATCGGATGCCGCAAGACTGATGGTGGTTACGATAACCTCGGCAAGGGTGTTGTACGAGGCACGCATAATCTGCTTGCGCTCGTTGTCGCTCTTTTCGGGGAATGAGTTCTTCAAGTTTTTGATAATCATTGCCTTGCGGTAGCCTACGAGGCGCAATATGGCAACGATAAATGGGCGTAGAATGCCGAAACGGAACCAACGGGGCATACATCCAATAAGGTAGCTTACGCCCCATAAAACCTCAAGCGCCACGCGCTTATACCAAACAAGGTCGCTGTGTATGTTCTCTTTATTGCCCATTCTCTGAACGAGATTTGCTACTGTTTCGTTAATAATCAGTGGCGTAGCTATGCTAAAATTACGCCTTCATTATCTTACAAAGGTATAAAAAATATATGCAACCTCCAAATGTCGCCCAATTTTCGTCATAATAAAGCGGCGAGAGGGTTGCTTTTTGTGGAATGTTTACTAATTTTGCGACATATTATTTCTTGGAGATGAAACAGAACTCTATATTACACAGATTACTTCTGGTGCTACTTTCAGTAGTGCTACTTAGTATAGGCTGGCTTGGCGGTACGGGCTTAACGCTCCTTGTTGCCCTTGTGCCATTGTTGATTATCAGCGAAAACCTCTCGGATTCAACGCGCGACTGGTGGCGAATGTGTGGCTGGGGAGCGCTGGCGTTCCTACTTTGGAGCGCCGCAACGATATGGTGGGTGTGGATTGCAACGCCTATTGGCCCTATTACAGCTGCTATCGTAGGAACGTTCTACAACCTTTGCGCCTTGATGACCTATCACTATGTTTCTAAACGCGCACACCGTGCTTTGGCATATACGCTTCTTGTAACTATCTGGTTAGCAACGGAGTGGGCCTATAACTCGGCCGACGTAATGACCTTCCCGTGGTTGTTGCTTGGCCACGGCTTCTCGGGTGATGTGTGGGCAGTGCAGTGGTATGAGTATACGGGAATCTTTGGCGGTACACTTTGGGTATTGGTGTCCAACATCGCGATATTCGAGATTCTGCGTACGAGAACTACGGCTGCGAAGGTGCGAGCTGCGATTGTTGTAATTGCGCCTATTGCCGTATCTCTCGTTCTATTAATGAGTTATACTCCTTCGGAGCGTACTACGCAGATAAGCGTTGTGCAGCCTAATGTACCTTGCTACGAAGATGAGCGTTTCGAGACTGGTAAGTTTGATCCTACGCAAGATGTTGCGGATCTTATGGCGCAGGTGCCAGCGAGTTCTACGTTTGTGCTGATGCCTGAGTCGGCACTTGCCTATTTGCCACGCTTGGGAGGCTCGCTTGAGGAGCGAAATCTCGACTATTATGCTCCGATGTTGAAGTATATTATTGGCGACAATATCCCTGATACAAAGCTAATTACAGGAGCATCTACGTTGATTCGTTATGGTGATGTAAAGGCTACTGATACGGCGCACTTTTATGAGGGTTATGGCTGGTATGACCAGTTTAACTCTGCACTGCTTGTAAATAGCCAGGGCATTACCGAGGATATCTACCATAAGGGTAAACTTGTGATTGGCGTGGAGGCTGTGCCTTTGAAGAATCTTTTCGACACCTTCGAGGTTGACCTTGGCGGTGTGTCGGGACAACTCGGATGGGGTAGGGAGCATACGCTCTTTACGAACGATGGCGTGAAAATTGGCCCTTCGATTTGCTACGAGGGACTCTATGGCGACTATTTTGCAGGGTTTGCACGTGAGGGTGCCGAGGTTATGGCTCTCGTCTCGAACGATGGCTGGTGGGGTAATACGCCTGGCCATAAACGCCTCTTCGACTTCTCGCGTTTGCGAGCTATTGAGACTCGCCGTGCTATTGCCCGCAGTGCGAATACGGGTATCTCGGGCTTTATCTCTCCTACGGGCGAGGTCGTTGGCGAGCGCCTACTTTGGGACCAGGAGGGTGTGCTTACGGCAGAGTTGGAGCTTCGCGAGGAGAAGACGCTCTACACGCTTTATGGCGACTGGATTGCACGTATTGCAACCTATATCGCGGTGCTGTCGCTGCTCTATTACGTGGCCTACCGCACCCGTAAACGCAACCATCTTGTTGAGTAGTAATATATTGTACTTCATAACATTACACATATAAGAAACATTATGAACTATACACAGACTCTCGAATTTCTGTATACGGCAATGCCATCGTTCCAGCGTGTTGGCGGCGATGCTTATAAGCCGGGTTTAGAGCGTATTGCTGCCTTCTGTCAGCATATCGGTAACCCACAGCGTAACTACTATACGATTCACGTTGCGGGTACTAATGGCAAGGGCTCGGTATCGCATATGCTTGCCTCGATTCTTCGTGAGGCGGGCTACCGCACAGGTCTCTTCACCTCGCCACACCTTGTAGATTTCCGCGAGCGCATACGCGTAGATGGCGAGATGATGCCAAAGCAGAAGGTCGTAAACTTCGTAGATAGATATCGTGAGAAGATGCAGGAGTTGGACCTCTCGTTCTTCGAGATGACTGCGGCGATGGCCTTCGACTACTTCGACCAGAGTGACGTCGAGGTGGCGGTTATCGAGACGGGCCTTGGCGGTAGACTCGATGCTACGAACCTTATCACACCTATCCTTAGCGTTGTTACGAACATCGGTATGGAGCATACGGAGTTCCTTGGCGATACCATCGAGAAGATTGCTGCCGAGAAGGCGGGTATCATTAAGAAGAGTGTTCCTGTGGTTATTGGTCAGGCTTCGGAGGCGTATAATGCGGTCTTTGAGCAGCGTGCCGAGGAGCTACACTCGAGGGTTATATATGCCGAGCAGGAGTTCCTATTAAACGGCGTTGAGCATTTCGATGATACGCATCAGCACTTCAGCGTGGAGCGCACACGTGATAGCCGTGCTTTTGAGTTGGACGTAGACCTTCTGGGTGATTATCAGCGACATAACATCATTACGGCGTGTGCCGCTGCGGACTATCTCGCCGAGTCTACGCCGCTTACAATCTCGCGCCGTGCCTTTCGTGAGGGACTCTTCAACGCAGCGCAGAATACGGGACTTATGGGCCGCTGGCAGGTGATTGGTAGAGAGCCATACACCGTATGTGATACGGGCCATAATGCTGATGGTCTGCGCTTTGTCGCTGCGCAGCTCGAGGCGTTGGAGTGTGACCGTATCTTTGCCGTTATGGGCTTTGCCAAGGAGAAGGCTCTGGATAAGATAATGCCTCTATTGCCCAAGAAGGTACACTATATCTTCACGAAGGCAAACATAGACCGTGCGCGCAAGGTGGAGGATATCGCACCTCTTGCCGATGAGTTTGGTCTTGATTATGAGTGTGTTGCCGTGGTTAAGGATGCTGTTGCTCGCGCTCGTGAATTGGCGCTTCCTACGGATGTAATCTTCATCGGTGGTAGCAATTTCGTAGTTGCCGAGGTGGATGAAATAACTAATTTCGATAGCCAGGAGTAAGACTTATAGAGTAACTATTGTTTTTCATACTACTATTGCAAAATAAAAAATTTTGCTTAACTTTGTGAAAAATATGATTTGTTATGGCTATGTTTGCTATGATGCTTTGTGTAATTATCGTAATTATGCTCTGCGTTAAACTGATTATTAAGTGGATTAAACACTTGTAAAATATTCCGCTTATTATGTAAATAATGGGATTGATGGATGTCAGTCCCATTTTTTATTACAATTTTGCCTTTATTTAGAGCCCATTAATTGCTCTAAAAAGAATATATTTGTATGTATCCCGTTGCTCGTTGTTCTGAATTTCTCCTCTTGTTGGCCATTGTTAGAATTGTTTTTATGGTCATTATGTTTACCTTTATTTTCGGTGTTATTTTGGGGTATGCAGATAATGCGAAAATTATGTCGAAAAATATTGCGCAAATGTTTGTAGTGAGGGAACTTTTTATTATATTTGCATAGTAAAACATAAAATCACCCCCCCCCGATTTCGAGGGTTAAGTTACTGATAATCAGTAATATAGGCCGTTTTTAAGGGTAAAAACGTGCCTTGCCTATGAATTGTGGATGGGTGGCGCAAGCCGTCTTTTGGGGTGAAGTAACGCTATTTGAATGTTAAATTCGATCACAAACAGGCTATCTCGAACGAGAAAAAATGAGAATAGAAGGTTGGTGATTTATTACTAGATATTTTTGGGGTAATGAAGAAATTTTTATTGGCATTGTCCGTATTGGCACTTTTGCCACTTTTGTCAACCGCGCAGAACACTATCGTTGACCGCGAGTTGCAGAAGTCGGTAAAGGTTTATTTCCGTCAGGGTGTGTTTACCCTCGACGAGAATTATATGGATAACAAGGCGACTCTTAAGGGTTTTGCCGATGAGGTCCAGAAGTACTACAGCGACTCTACAGCTCTGTTCCGTCAGATTCGAGTTGTATCGAGTGTTTCGCCTGAGGGTTCTATGGCTATCAACGAGCACATCGCGAAGAAGCGTGCCGAGGCTATCGCAGCGTGGATTAGCAAGGAGATTAACGCCGAGGTGGGCTACAGCTTCGAGTCGCAGGGTGTGGATTGGGAGTTGTTCACTCAGCTTGTAGAGGAGGATGAGAATGTTCCATACAAGGCGGAGGTGCTTGAGATTCTTCAGGGTGACAACACCGATAACGCTCGCTTCGTTGCTCTTACAAATTTGCAGGCAGGAAAGCCTTATCGCTACCTCTATAAGAACATCTTCTCAGACTTGCGTTATGCAGCAGCACGTTGCGAGTTCTGGTGGGAGATTGAGCCTTCGCTCTTGGTATCTAACGAGCCACAGCGTTTCTCAACTGCTGGTGGTGATGGCGCTGCAACTGCTACACGTACAGTTCCAAGCTACGAGGAGGAGCCTGTAGTAGAGAGCCCAGTTGAGTGGGTTACACCTATCGCTATGCCTGCTGGCTCGGATAAGGTTCTCTTCACAGTTGCTCCAAATGACTCTCTCGAGCCTCGTTCAACAGCCTTGACTGTAAAGTATAATGGCAAGGTTTACAATATTCCTGTTGAGCAGGATGGTATTAAGCCTGTGTTGAGAGTTACATCTGGCGATAAGAGCTATGGCCCAGATGGTGGCGATGATACTATCACCTACGAGAAGAACGTAGACGATGGTGTTCTCCCTGCTGCGAAGTCTTCTGCTGACTGGGTGACAGTTGCAGAGCCTACCGAGGAGGGTATCAACTACACTGTTGCGGAGAATCCTTCAGAGGAGCCACGTGAGGCAACTATCGTTGTGGAGTGCTACGACGAGCAGCACGAGGTGACTATCAGCCAGGCGGCTGCAGAGGCACCTGCAGTGTGCAAGCCTTTCTATATGGGTATTAAGACCAATATGCTATACGACGTTGCGTTGGTGCCAAACATCGGCGCAGAGTTCTATCTTGGTAAGAACTTCAGTATCGCTGCTAACTACGCACACGCGTGGTGGAGTAAGGATGCGAAGAGCCTCTACTGGCGCTACTATGGTGCTGACGCATCTATCCGTTGGTGGTTTGGTAAGCCTTCACGTATTAAGCCTTTGCAGGGCCACCACATCGGCGTGAACTACCAGATTCTTACTTATGACTTCCAGCTTGGTGGTAAGGGTATTATGGCGGGTATGCCTAGCGGTAACCTCGTTGACCGTGCTAATCACATTGTGTCATTCGAGTATGGCTACTCATTGCCAATCTCTTATCGTCTAAATATTGACTTTGCAGTAGGCTTCGGTTACCACTGGGGTCTCTTCGAGGAGTACGTGCCAGTCGATGGTCACCACGTATGGCAGGCTACAAAGCGTCGTCAGTACTTGGGCCCTACAAAGCTTGAGGTATCACTTGTATGGCTTATTGGCTGTGATAACTATAATAAGGATAAAGGAGGAAAAAGATGAAAAGATATTTACCACTATTAACCCTGTCGTTGGTGCTTATCGTAGCTCTTACGTCTTGCATCCACAAGGAGTTGTGTTATGAGCATATTCAGCACGCTCACCGCTATCACATTAACGTTATAGCAGACTATCGTTACGATTGGGAGGAGTGCTTTGGTGGTCCAAATTGGGAGGCAGAGTGGCCAGAGGGCTATTTGCCATACGATGACCTACGCCCAGGTGATCCATCTGGTTTGCGTGTGGTAGCGTATAACGAGGAGGGTGACCATAACATCCACAATATCAAGCCTCACGGAGGTATCATCTCGTTGTATGAGGGTTATAACGACCTCTTGTTCTACAACAACGATACCGAGTATATCATCTTCTCGCGTACCGATAATGGCGTTACTACACGTGCTACAACACGTACGCGTACACGTGCTACATACCTCGGTAACCAGTATGCTATGGAGGGTGAGCCTACGTTGACACCTCCAGATATGCTCTATGCAAACTACTTCGAGGATTACCTCGCTGTGAAGACCATTGAGCCTAAGGATGTCTACGTAACACTTCAGCCATTGGTATATAGCTATAAGATTCGTTATGAGTTCTCTGAGGGTTTGAAGTATGTCGCTTTGACACGTGGTGCGCTTAGCGGTATGGCTGCATCAGTAACTTTGAACACTGGTGAGACCTCTGAGGAGTCTGCAACATTGCTCTACGATTGCGAGGTTACGGATTATGGTGCACGCGCTATTGTTAACACATTCGGTGTTCCAGCCTTCCCACATCCTAACTATCCTACACGTGCGGAGTACACCCACGGCTTGTCGCTTGAGGTGTTGATGCGTAACGGTAAGACTGTAATCTTCGAGTTCGACGTTACCGACCAGGTGCAGCAGCAGCCTCACGGTGGTGTTATCGTGGTTAAGGATATCAAGATTACCGAGGAGCAGGGTATGCAGGGTTCTGGTGCTTTCGATGTTGTCGTTGACGACTGGGGTCCATACGAGGATGTGCCACTCCCATTGTAGTATACCTATATTTATATATAAGGAGATAAACAAACACACTAAATAATTATTAACCAAAAACCTAAAACTATGAAAAAGCTTCTATTAGCTGTTGTCGCAATGTTTGCAATGATAGCTTGTAATAACGAGCAGGCTGTCTTGACAAAGGCTCCTTCGGCTATTACATTTGGAGACTCGTTCATTGAGATTAAGACACGTGCAACTGCTGAGGATCCAAGTATCACTACAGCAACTATCCAGAATTTCGATGTATGGGGTTTCATTGAGACCGCTACAGGTACTGTATTTGATGCTGAGCGTGTTACACGAGGCGAGAATGGCTGGTCTTATGAGAACACACAGTGGTGGGTTCCTTCAAAGAACTACTTCTTCCACGCCGTATCTCCAGTTGAGAAGATTGACGAGGGCGTTATCGTTATCAACACAACCGATATGAATACATACGGTTTGGGTAACATCGCATTCACTAACAACGCTGGTGATGTAGACCTTCTTTACACTACAAAGCACGTAGAGACAGGAGCTACTGAGCCATACTACAATGGTAAGGTATCGTTGCAGTTTATGCACCTCTTGTCAAAGATTAAGTTTACCTTCACTAACGGCTTCACAAACAACAATTCTTCTTTGGCTGTTAAGAACATCAAGATTTCTGATGCTCCAGCTAAGGGTAATATCGACGTAAATAAGGAGTATCGTCAGGACTTCGTATGGGATATCACTCAGGATAATTCAACTGTTGCCCTCAATTTCGGTGACGTTAATGGTGGTCAGCCAATCGCTGTTGGCGCATCTGACGAGTCTGCAAAGGAGCGTTTGACAATCTCTGCTGATGCTACTCGCTCTTACACTATCGAGTTCGACCTCGAGCTTTGGTATGGTAATGAGAAGGCTATGGATAGCCACAAGTCTGTAACTCTTACAGGTCAGGCATTTGAGATTGGTAAGAACTACAACATCACAGCTATTATCAATAACGAGAACTTCACAGAGGAGGCACTTGCACCTATCATCTTCGACGTTGAAAAGGTTGAGGGTTGGGAGCTTGGTGAGCACAATGGCAAGATTGACTTCGATAACGATGGCACACAGGTTAACCCAGGCGAGCCTGTTGCTCTTGCAACTCCTGTTGTAACTGCTGTTGCTAAGGAGAACACTGTAACTCTCTCTTGGGATGCTGTTGAGAATGCTGCTTCTTACTCTATCACTGTAGGCACTGAGATGCCAGTATTCGTTGAGGAGACATCTTATGTCTTTACTGGCGAGTACGAGACAGAGTACACATTCAATGTTGTAGCTGTTCCTGCTGACGAGGAGAAGTTCGCAGCTTCTGAGGCTGGTGTAGCAACTGCTACTACCGAGGCTGCTCCTGCTGTTACCCCTGAGACTAAGACTATTAGCGTTGCAGAGTTCTTGGCTATGCCAGAGGATGAGGCTGAGGGTGCTGCTACATATCGCCTCACAGGTGTTATCACACGTATGTATCGTGAGAATAATTCTAATGACACTCTATATGGTAACTTCTATTTAAAGGATGCTACAGGTGAGGTACTTATCTATGGTCTTATGGACAAGGATGGCAACAAGTATTGGGCGACTTCTGGCGCTAAGATAGGTGATACCATTACTGTTGAGACTGTTCGCACATCATATGCTGGTTCTCCACAGGGTAAGAACGCTACCTTCGTAGAGCTTGTTCCTTTCGTTGAGACAGCTTCAGAGTGGGGCGTTGTTGGCGATTTGACAAACTGGGGCGATAATGGAAATACCCCCGATATCGTTATGTACAACACTTGGAAGGCTGAGAACCTCTTCGTTGCTTACAATGTAGAGATTGCTTCTGGTGCATTCAAGATTCGTGCTAACAACGAGTGGAACAATGCCAAGAACTACGGTCTTTCAGCAGCTGGTAAGATCTATGCTGACAAGTACTACACATTGATAAATGGTGCAAGTAGCCAGAACGCTACTCCTATGGTTTACGGCACATACGACGTATACTTCGACCTTGCAAAAGAGCGCATAGCTCTCGTAACTCCTGGTAAGGAGTATGCTGACGCTGTAGAGGGTGGTGATCCTGTTGTAGTTATCGAGGGTCTTGCTGACCACGAGTGGGGTCTTGTAGGCTCATTCAATGGTTGGGATATAGCTAACTATGTTGTAACTGAGGTTCAGGGTGACTGGGCTGTTGCTAAGAATGTGACTTTGACAAATGGCGCAGAGTTCAAGTTCGCTGCTGATAAGGCTTGGACATTGAGCTATGGTTCTGGCTCTTCTATTAGTGTAGGCGAGACAATTAATACTTTTGAGAATGGTGGTAATATCAAGTTCTCGGGAGAGGATGGTGCTTACAACGTTTACTTCTCATTGGTTGATGCCAAGGTATATATGGCGGCATATTCTGCTGCAACTACCGTAACATTCAATGTTGCTGACTATAACTTCGCTAATCAAGAAGCGCTCGCTTCTTACACTGTTGGTGATGTAACTATAGCGTTTGACGGCGGTGGTAACAACAACTCACCTAAGTATTATACCTCAGGAGCTGCTGTTCGTTGCTATCCAAAGAACACTATTACTGTAAGCGGTAAGACAATCAAGAAGGTTGAGGTTGTTGCTCCTGATGGTTATACCAATGCGATTGATTTGTACAATGATAGTACAAAGTTGGATAATTTCACATGGGAGGGCTCTTCAGAGAACGTAGTCCTCACATTTGACAGCAACAAGACATCTGGACAGTCACGCTTTGTTAAGATTAACGTTACTTACGAGTAGTAGACACTTTTTGCCACTTATCCCTTGGGTGTTTTGGCACCCAGGGGGAAGAAGAAAAACTATATGCTAACCCCCCCATATGCTGTAGTAAACAAAACTGTAAAGTATTTTATTACACATATTTTTTAACTTTAATACAAACAATTATGAAAAAACTATTATTAGCTGTTGTGGCTGTAGTGGGTTTGACAGCTTGCTTCAATGAGGAGGTTGTACGTGTGCAGGATTCTACAGCGATTAACTTCCAGGCTGATTGGGTAGACCACGCAACACGTGCTGATAAGGCTACTGATCCAAGCATCACAACTAACAATATCACAGGTTTTGATGTATGGGGCTTTATGGATCAGCCTGACGGTGTTGTATTCAACCGTGAGGAGGTTTCTGGCTCAAAGGAGACTGGTTTCTCTTACACTAACACACAGTACTGGGCAGCTGGTCACGACTACTACTTCGCAGCTCTTGCTCCAGCACAGTCAGAGAACGTAACTATCGACACTACCTATGCTAACCAGCTTGGTCTTGGTGTTGTTAACTTCACTAACGTTGACGGTACAGAGGATCTTCTCTACTCTGCAGTAGGTCCTGTTGCTGCTCCAGCACTTGGTGAGTCAGAGGTTGTTGAGTTCACATTCAGCCACCTCTTGTCAAAGATTAAGTTCACTTTCAAGAACGGCTTCTCTAACAAGAACGCTTACCTTGATGTTAAGAACATTCGCATCAACGATGTTCCAGCAAACGCTAACGTAGTTCTTAACAAGGATTGGTGGTCTGCAAATCCTTGGACTGACTACCAGGGTACTACTGACCTTGAGTTCGGTGACGCTTGCGATAAGATCTCTATCGGCGATTCACAGGAGTCTGACTTTGAGCGTTTCACAATCCCTGCTCCTGCTACACAGAACTACGAGGTAGTATTCGAGGTAGCTCTCTACCAGGGTAACCGTGTTGCTTACGAGGGTACAAAGACAGTTGTTGTTGAGAACGTAGAGTTGCAGCGTGGTAAGGCTTACAACTTCAAGACTACTCTTACTTCACAGAACATCACTGAGGACGGTAAGGAGCTTATGCCTATCGAGTTCGACGTTGTTGCTGTTGAGGATTGGGTAACTGCTGGTACTCCAGACGAGCAGGTTGAGGATGCTGAGCTTCGTGCTGCTGCACAGTTCGGTGGTGAGATTACACTTGAGAAGAACGTAGTTCTCTCTGCTCCTATCGTAGTTAAGAATGATCTCGTTGTTGACCTTAACGGCCACAACCTCTCTTGCACAGCTGACGTATTCGAGGTTGCTGCAGGCTCTCTTACTATCAAGGGTGAGGGTGAGGTATTCGCTGCTTCTGAGAATGGCACTCCATATTGCGCTGTATGGGCGTATGGCGATGCTGTGGTAAATATCTACGGTGGTGATTACAAGGTTGGTTACCCTACAGGTGACTACAACGACCTTATCTACGCTAAGGAGAATGCTGTGATCAATATCTACGGCGGTAAGTTCTACCACAATGGTTGGGACAACGCTTTCGTACTTAACTTGAAGGACGGCTCTGCTGCTGACATCAACGTTTACGGCGGTGCTTTCGAGAAGTTCAACCCTGCTAACAACAACTCTGAGGGTGCTAATACTAACTTCGTAGCTGATGGCCTTCGCGCTACACAGCTTGGTGACTGGTACTACGTATCTGACGCTACTCTCGTTTCAACTGCTGCTGAGCTTCAGGCTGCTTTGGACGCAGCTGTAGATGGTGACAAGATTGCTTTTGTTGCTAACATCGAGGGCGACGTAGTTGCTACACAGAAGGCTGACGTTAAGATCACTCTTGACGGTGCTGGTTATGAGTTTGCAGGTGTTATCACTGTTGACGGTAAGAGCGCAACTTACACTACTGCAGGTCTTGCTATCAAGAACGTAAACTTCGTTGCTGACGCTATCTCTGCTGACGCTTGTATTCGTTTGGGTGACGGTACTAAGCCTACACGTTACACTTGCAACGTAACTGTTGAGGGTTGTACTTTCGATGTTCCAGGTGCTGTAGGTGTTAAGTCATACACTGGTGGTGACAAGAACCTTGTTATCAAGGAGTCTACTGCTACTGCTAACGCACACTCATTGCTCCAGGCTGCAGGTATCGATGGTATCCTCGTTGAGAAGTGTACTGTTAACTCAAAGAATGGTTTGAACTTCAATGCCAGCACCAATGTTGTTATCAACGAGTGTACTGTAGATACTAAGGGCTACTGCGCACGTTTCGGTTCAGGCAGCGGTGCTGCAGGTGTTGCTTCATACGAGATTTCTAACAGCTCATTGAAGTCACTTTGTGACGAGGGTGATGCAGTTATCGTTCTCCGTGCTACTACAGTTAACTCTACTTTGAACCTTGTAAACACAACTCTCGAGGGTGATATTAAGTTTACTAACGCAGGTGCAAAGGTTTACGTTGACGGCGCTTTGATGTAATCTCTTAAGTAATTACACTAAAGTAATAAATACCTTGGCTATAGGGGTTTGAACGCCCCTATAGCTCCGAAGAGTAATCTTTCAATTACAAATTTTTATTAACTAACTAAAAAACAAACAACTATGAAAAAACTATTCGTTGCGTTGCTTGCTGTTGCTGGTTTGACAGCTTGCTTCAATGAGGAGGTTGTACGTGTACAGGATCCTACTGCGATTAGCTTCGAGGCTAACTGGGTAGAGAATGCAACTCGTGCAGATGTAGCAGTAGATCCATCTACAACTACTGAGTCTTTGAAAGGCTTCAAGGTATGGGGCTTTATGGACAATGTTGAGGGTAAGGTATTCGAGGGCGAGGAGGTAACTGGCTCACAGGGTAACTTCACTTACAACAACCTCGCTTACTGGTTGCCAGGCCACACTTACTATTTCGCAGCTTTGGCTCCTATCGGTGGTAACTGGACTCTTAACACAGAGGCTGCTAACAAGCTTGGTGCTGGTGTAGTATCTTTCGAGAACGAGAACGGTACTGAGGATCTTCTTTACGCTGCAAATGTTGAGGAGGCTCCAGCTTTGGGTGAGGCTAAGACTGTAAAGTTCACTTTCAGCCACCTTCTTTCAAAGGTTAAGTTCACTTTCACTAACGGTTTCACTAACGAGAATATGTACATCGACGTTAAGAACGTACGTATCGTTAACGCTCCTGCAGCAGGTTCTATCGACCTCGCAGTTGAGAACTGGTGGGACAACGATGATTGGGCACTTTGCGCTAATGCTGATGGCGAGGAGACTGTAGAGCTCGCATTCGGTGATGCTTGCGCAAAGACTCCTTGGAAGCAGACTCAGGTTGCTGCTAACGAGCGTCTTACTATCCCTGCTTCTGCAGAGTACAAGTACAATGTTGTGTTCGACGTTGCTCTTTACGTTGGTGGTGTTGAGGCTTACAAGGGTACAAAGACTTCTTATGTTCAGGGCGTAGCTCTTGAGATGGGTAAGGCTTACAACTTCTCAGCTACTTTGAACGCTTCTAACTTCACTGAGCAGGGCGTGGAGCTTATGCCTATCGTATTCGACGTTGTTGAGGTTAAGGAGTGGGTTGAGGCTGACGACGTAGCTACTGTTCTTCCATCAAACATCTCTGGCTTGACTTTGGTTGCTGACGCTGTTGCTAAGAACACTTTGAACCTTAAGGGTTCATTCGACGGTGCTGGTCACACTTTGTTTGCTGAGGCTGTAGAGGTTAAGGGTGGCGCTGCTCGTCTTATCGACGCTACTGCTGATTCACAGGTTCGCAACTTGAACATCGACGGTGGCAACCTCGTTGTTAATGACTACGGTATCCGTGCTTTGTTCCTTAACGGTGCTGGTGAGTTCGTTATCGACAATGTAACTATCGACAATGTAACTTACACTTTGAACGATGACGCTGCTGCTAAGACTATTAAGGTTGTTAACTCTACTTTCAAGGGTTGGACTTCATACAACAAGTCAACTACTGCTACTTTCGAGAACGTAACATTTGCTCAGGGTAAGACCGAGTATAACACTATTCGTCCTCACGGTACAACTACTTTCAAGAACTGTACTTTCGAGGGTACAACTATCCTTCTTGATAAGCTTGCAGCTGATAATACTGTAAAGTTCCAGAACTGTACTTACAATGGTCGTGCTTTGACATCTGCTGACTTGACATCTGCTCCTGCAGGTGCTGTTGAGGTTAAGTATGTTGTTACTGAGGCTCCAAAGTCAAACGCTCTTGTTTCTACAAGCGCTTCTAATATGACTATCGACGGTGGTAACTTCAGAACTGAGGATGGTAAGGGTCTTCGCGCTATCTACCTCAATGGTGTTACGGGTGAGTTCACTTTCGACAACATCGTTGCAAAGAACGTAGCTTACGCTATCAACGTTAACTCTACTAAGGCTGTTACTTTGAACGTTTCTAACTCTACTCTTCAGGGTTGGACTTCTTACGGTGCTTCTACTACAGCTACTTTCACTAACGTGAACTTCACTTGCGGTAACTACTACGCTAACAACGAGTTCTCAAGCAATGACAACGGTTTGTTCCGTCCTTACGGTGAGACTGTTTGCAAGGGCTGCTCATTCGAGAATGGTTTCTACATTGACCTTGGCTCACTTTCTGGCAAGCTCACTTTGAAGAACTGTACATACAACGGTACTGTTCTTACTGCTGAGAATGTTGCTACTGTAGCTAAGTTCGATAACTTCGACGCTAGCAAGCTCGCTTTCTAATTAAGCACACATAGGTTATAGGGGGTTGATTCGCCCCTATAACCCCAAACAATTAAATTAACAAATTAAAACTTAAAAATTATGAAAAAACTTTTTACAATTCTTGCAGTAGCTGCCACATTGGTTAGCTGTGCAAAGGAGGATGTAGTACGCGAGGCTGCACGCGAGGCTATCGGCTTCGACAACGCCTTCGTCGAGAACTCTACTCGTAGCGTGAACGATCCAAGCTTCAGCTCTGCCGAGGGTGGTAAGATGTTCAGCGATTTCGCAGTTTATGGCTTCGTTGAGGGCGCTGTATTGTTAGACGGCGTACGTGTAGCAAAGGAGAATCTTGCTGAAGATCAGACAAAGACTGGTTGGGAGTACGAGGGTACTCAGTATTGGATTGCTGGTGCAAACTACAACTTCAACGCTGTAGCTCCTTTGACTGGTGGCGGTTGGGCAAAGACTGCTGCTGATGCTACATCAACAACTCTTTCGTTCACCAACAACGGTACTACTGATCTTCTTTATGCTTTTGCTACTGCTCAGGGTAAGGCCGAGAAGAATGATCCCGTAGCTTTCACCTTCCGCCACACCTTGTCTAAGGTTAAGCTCTCTTTCGAGAACGCTTACAACGCTACAAACGCAACTATCCGCGTTAAGGATGTTAAGATTGTTGATGCTTATAAGACTGGTAGTGTAGTTCTTACTGGTGCTACTGCTTGGAGCAACCAGGCTAAAGCTGACGGTTTTGTTCTTGATTTCGGCATGGCAACTGATGATCAGGCAACTACCAATTCAAATGAGAATGTAGAGGTAGCATTCGCTTATGGTAAAACTTATGAGTCACAGAACGAGTTGTTTATGATCCCTGGTGCAGGTGCAACACCTTTCACTGTAAAAAATGGTGAAACAACTACACAAAAGACTGGTTATACTGTTACGTTTACTGTAGAGTTGCTTGTTAGCAATGTTGTAGTTGCTACATATCCTCACACTATCTATACTGATTTTGCTCCAGGTGCTGGTAATAGCTACGATCTCAAGGCTACTATCAATGCAGAGAACATCGATCCTAACCACGCTCAGGAGCCTATCGAGTTCACTGTAACTTCTATCGACGGTTGGGATACTGATTACAATGACGGTGCAGATGGTGACAACAACATCAATATGTAGTCCAAGTTGCTAAAATAATTATTCGAATTATGAAAAAGATTCTTTTTGCAGCGGTAGCAGTAATGGCGATGGCAGCGTGCTCAAATGAGGATGTTATCTCTCGCCCTGCACTCCCTGTGATTGGCTTCGACACCTTCGTTGAGAACTCAACACGTGCTGCGGATATCAACGCCGATAACCTTGCTAACTTCGGTGTATATGGCTCGGTTGTAAATAGCCAGAATCAGCAGGGTATGATCTTCGCAAATCAGATGGTAACAAAGACTGCTTTGGGCTACGAATACTCTCCAGAGCAGTACTGGATTGCAGGTGCAAAATACGATTTCGTAGCATTTGCACCATATCAGAGTGGTGCTGATGCGACTTGGACATATGCTCCTAAAGTTGCTACAGATGCTACAGTTGCTACAGCTGCCGAGAATGGTACTATCACCTTCGACAACGCTAAGGCAGATGCTAACCAGGATCTTTTGTTCGCAGCAACAGCTTGCACAACTCCTGCAAACATCACTACAGCTCCAGAGGCGGTGAAGTTCACATTCAACCACCTTCTCTCACGTGTGCGCTTTACATTCACCAACGGCTTCCAGATGGGTTCTAACATTGAGCTTAAGGTCGAGAATGTAAAAATCACTAACGTTGATAAGGTAGGTACTTTGGGTATCGCTAACCGCGTAGCAGGTGATTGGAGTGTTGATGAAACTAAAGGCGTATTTGAAAAGACGTTCGGCAATGCAGGTACTGATGATTACATCCCTGTAGCTGATAACGCAGCGAATTCTTCTGCTTCAACAGAGCATTTCTATCTTATTCCTGCTAATGGTACTTACAACGTTACATTTGTTGTGAAGCTAAAGCAGGCAGGTGTAGAGCTTGCTACTTATCCACGTACTGCTACCGTGCCACTCAATATGGTTAAGGGTTACTCATACAATGTTAAGGCTATCCTTGATGCTTCTAATACATCTAACGAGGGCCAGCTCTATCCTATCGAGTTCCAGGTAGAGGGTGTTAGCGATTGGGCTAATTATACCAATGCTGATGCAACTGTTACACTTCCAACAACTGGCGGTAATCAGGGCACAGAGAACAACTAATATTCGGGGCATAAGGGGGTGAAACTCCTTATGCTCACTACGGCGGAAACGCACAAAATAGACTTAAAAAATAATAACAAATAAAACACAAAACTATGAAAAAGCTTTTTACAATTCTTGCAGTAGCAGCCACATTGGTTAGCTGCGCAAAGGATGAGACTATCGCTGTGAACAAGGGCGAGGCTATCCAGTTCGGCAACGCATTTGTTGAGAATAGCACACGTGCAGCAGACCCTTCGTACAGCACAACTGGTAAAGGTGTTGCTCTTACAACGTTTAAGGTCTATGGTGCTGTTGAGGGTGTAAACATCTTTGATGGTGACAATGTTACAAAGGGTGATAACGTTACTTATGGCGATGCTTGGGCTTGTGATGGTCAGCAGCAGTACTGGATTGCAGGTGCTAACTACGTATTTGATGCAGTTGTTGACGCAACTACTGTAGTAACTGATACTAAAACTGGCCTTCCAGTTACACTTACTTATGATGCAACGACACAGAAGGATATGCTTCATGATCGTGTAACAACTGTAGGTAAGCCAACTGAAAATGATGGTCTTGTAGCTTTTGGCTTTACTCACCTTTTGTCAAAGATCAACTTCACTGTTACTAATAACTCAGCAACGGCAGAGGGCTACTCATTCGTAGTTAAGAACATCACTTTCAACGGTGCTACTGCAGCTACTTATGATGTCAAGACAGCTGCATGGGGTGCTGCTACTGCTACTGGTGCTACCATTATTGGTAACGAGCGTACAGTTCCTGTCGATGGTGTAGACACTAAGGTTAAGGATATTGTAGTTGCTTCTAAGGCAGCTTCAGCTGAGCTTGCTACTGAGGTGTTGTTCATCCCAGGTACTTATGGTATTACTTTCACAGTTGATATCCTCTACAACGGTAATGTGCTTTCTACTGTTAACTATCCTGCTACTGGCACCACATATTCGCACACTCTTGCAGCTAACAACGCATACAACTTTAATGTGAATGTATCTGTAGGTGATCCTATCCAGTTCACTGCTACTACTATGCCAGAGTGGGGTAATGGTAATACCCACGATTCTGATGGTGACACCGTGAACGATTACATTCCATTGCAGTAAACCATATTGTGCAATTGGGCGACTAATAGCCTTATAGGCGCAAACCGATTTGTTTCACTTTTGTTAGAAATAAAACTATGAAAAGAATATTTGTAATTTTTGCACTTGCAGC
>JAFYRB010000040.1 GCA_017559615.1 Alistipes sp.
CGGAGCTACGTGCGCAGGCCCCACACTTTGCTGGTAGTGATGTTGTGGCGCGTGGCGAGGTGTATAACAACAATGCCCGTAGGTCCTCGGCTGGTGGTAGCGACTTCTGGGAGTCGGCTATCGTGCGCCCCGATGTGGTGCTTCACGATTTGGTGAAGATTATGCGTGGCGAGGGTGAGGATGAGTTATACTATTATCACAAGATAAAGGATGCGGAGTAGAACGATACATATACCAATACTCTTTGTGCTACTGGCTGTAGGATGCGTGGCGTTGGCCATTCTCGATATCCTCACAGGCACAACCTCACTACCTTTCGAGGCGGTGTGGGCAACGCTGTGTGGCGATATGGAGGATGCGACCGTTGCTACTATTGTACTTCGTATGCGCCTTCCGAAGGTTGCTGTGGCCGTAGCTGCGGGCGTGGCACTCTCGGCAAGTGGACTTCAGATGCAGACTCTGTTCCGTAACCCGTTGGCGGGCCCTTATGTCTTGGGTGTGAACTCTGGTGCGAGCCTCGGTGTGGCGCTCTTTACTCTGGCAACACCGCTTCTTGGCCTTGCGTCGATGCCGTGGTTGGTGTCGGTTGGCGTTACGGGTGTGGCGTGGATAGGCTCGGCGCTGATACTACTCTTGGTGATGTGGCTATCGCGCAGAATTAGGAATATAAATACGATTCTTATCATCGGTATGATGCTCTCGTCGGCGATATCTGCCGTTGTGGGAATCTTGCAATATGTGGGTAGCGAGGAGGCCCTTAAATCCTTCGTGGTGTGGACTATGGGTTCGGTCTCTACCGTTACGGCGGAGCAACTTATGGTTCTATTGCCCGTTGTTGTGGTAGGTGCTGTGTTGGCCGTTGTAGTCGTGAAGCCTCTTAATATGCTACTTTTGGGTGAGGGTTATGCCCGCACTATGGGCCTTAACGTCAAGCGCTCGCGAGCCATAATCTTCCTCTCGACAACGCTCCTTGCGGGTACTGTTACGGCCTTCTGTGGCCCTATCGGTTTTATCGGCTTGGCGATGCCCCACGTGGCACGTATAACCTTCCGCACGGCAGACCACCGCGTGCTTATGCCCGCTACGATGCTCTGGGGAGCATTCTCGATGTTGATATGCACCTTTGTTTGCGATGTTGTGGCACGTAGTGGCGTGATGCTTCCCGTAAATACCATAACCTCGTTGTTGGGTATCCCTGTAATTATTTATGTCGTACTCCGTAATAGCAATAGATAATGATTGAGCTTAAGGATATAACCCTTGCCTTTGGGGCGCGAAAGCTTATGGAGGGTGCTTCGGCACGCTTCAAGGCGGGAAGTATGGTGGCGCTCCTGGGACGTAACGGAACGGGAAAGTCTACGCTGTTGCGCGCTATGGCCTCGTTGGGTGTTGTGCAGAGTGGCGAGATTATTATCGGCGGCAAACGCCTTGGGGAGCTCTCGGCACGCGACTTGGCACGTAGGATAGCCTTCGTAAATACCGAGAGGGTGAGCGTTGAGGCACTCTCGGTTCACGACCTTGTGGCTATTGGCCGCTCGCCTTATACCGACTGGATGGGACGTCTCACGAAGCACGATGAGGAGATTATAGAGCGTAGCATCGCTGTTGCGGGTGTGGAGCATCTTGCCACAAGAAATGTCGATACACTCTCGGATGGTGAGGCGCAGAGGGTGATGATTGCCCGAGCCTTGGCACAGCAGACCGACGTGATACTTCTCGACGAGCCTACGTCGTTCCTCGACCTTCCAAACCGCTATGAACTCTGTCTGTTGCTTCAGCGCTTGGCGCACGACGAGGGGAAGTGTGTGATATTCTCGACACACGAACTCGACATAGCCCTCTCGCTCTCGGATAGCATAGCCCTCGTTGATACTCCGCGTTTGGTGCATCGTCCTACCTCGGAGATGATTGCCTCGGGCGATATAGAGCGTCTTTTCGATAGCCAGCATATCTCGTTTGACGCCACTACGCACTCCATTCGCCTGCATAGGTAGGGGTGTAGTCGGTAAAAAATGAAAAATTTGAATAAATGTTTTGCAGATAGAAAAATTTTGCGTACCTTCGCACCGCTAAATTGCTTACTTACAAAGTGGCATTAGTGGTAAGGTCCGTTCGTCTATCGGTTAGGACACAAGATTTTCATTCTTGAAAGACGAGTTCGACTCTCGTACGGACTACACTTGGCGCGTTGCACTTCGGTGCGGTGCGTGCGGTTTAAGACTATTTTTTAGGAGCGGGCGCAAGCCTATCCGAACGCGGCTACGGCCGTTGATGATGCCCCCGACAAGGCAACCTCTGGTGAAGAGTCGGAAAAGAAGAAACATAAAAAGTAAAAAATAAAACAATTTTTAAAGCTATGGCAAATCACAAGTCATCAAAGAAGAGAATTCGTCAGACCGTAACTAAGCGCGCACACAACCGTCTTTACCACAAGACTGCACGTAACGCTGTAAAGGCTTTGCGTAACACAACTGAGCGCAGCGCAGCAGAGGCATTGCTTCCAAAGGTAAGCGCAATGTTGGATAAGCTTGCTAAGACAAACATTATCCACAAGAACAAGGCTGCTAACCTTAAGAGCTCACTTGCTTTGCACGTTAACGCATTGTAATTGCTGGTTACTGACCAACAAAAGGGGGGGGGATGAATAATGATTCCTCCCCTTTTTTTTGTTGTTATAACGGCACATCTACTGCCGCTAACAAAATATCTCGACAATGAGCAGTACGTTAAGTACAGCCCATCGTCTCGAATTTTGCCGAGCGTTGTATCTGCACCATTCTAACAACAAAAACATCGGGATATAACGGCACATCTACTGCCGCTAACGAATTATCTCGACAATGAGCAGTACGTTAAGTACAGCCCATCGCCTCAAAATTCGCCGAGCGTTGTATCTGTACCATTCTAACAACAAAAATATCGGGATATAACGGCGCATTTACTGCCGCAGTAATAGGTGGTAGGGGAGGCACGCGTGGAGTGAGGCGTGTGTTAGGGCAGTGGTAGGCTTAGGTGTCACACGTAAAATAAAAAAGGGCGTTCCATCGCGGAACACCCTTTTCGTTTATATGTGGCCTTCGACTACTTCGCGTATGACACCGAACGTGTCTCACGAATAACGGTAATCTTAACCTGTCCAGGATAGGTCATCTCATCCTGAATCTTCTTTGCAATGTCGTGTGACAATGCCTCCGACTCCTGGTCTGAGAGCTTGTCTGCACCTACGATAACGCGAAGCTCACGGCCCGCCTGAATAGCGTAGGTCTTAACAACGCCAGGGTATGAGAGTGCGATGCCCTCCATCTCCTTAAGACGCTTGATGTACGACTCAACAACCTCGCGACGTGCGCCAGGACGTGCGCCCGAGATAGCGTCACAAACCTGAATGATAGGTGCGATAAGCGATGTCATCTCCACCTCATCGTGGTGGGCACCAATAGCGTTGCATACATCTGGCTTCTCCTTATACTTCTCCGCCAGCTTCATACCGATAATTGCGTGTGGCAACTCTGGCTCATCATCAGGCACCTTACCAATATCGTGCAAAAGACCTGCGCGGCGTGCTGCCTTAGGGTTAAGACCAAGCTCTGCGGCCATAATACCTGCGAGGTTTGCGGTCTCACGAGCGTGCTGCAAGAGGTTCTGACCATACGACGAGCGGTACTTCATCTTACCGATAAGACGGATAAGCTCTGGGTGTAGGCCGTGGATACCAAGGTCGATAGTAGTGCGCTTACCAACCTCGATAATCTCCTCCTCAATCTGCTTCTTAACCTTTGCAACCACCTCCTCGATACGTGCTGGGTGGATACGTCCATCGGTAACGAGCTGGTGCAACGCAAGGCGTGCAATCTCACGACGGACAGGGTCGAAGCCCGAGAGGATGATAGCCTCAGGGGTATCGTCAACGATAATCTCGATACCTGTTGCTGCCTCCAAGGCGCGGATGTTACGGCCCTCGCGACCGATGATACGGCCCTTAACCTCATCCGACTCGATATTAAATACCGTAACGGCATTCTCGATAGCGGTCTCGGTTGCTACGCGCTGGATAGATGCTACTACGATGCGCTTTGCCTCCTTTGTTGCCGAGAGCTTTGCCTCCTCGATAGTCTCTGCTACGAATGCTGCGGCATCGGCCTTAGCCTCGCTCTTCATATTCTCGATAAGCACGTTCTTCGCCTCCTCCGAGCTCATACCAGATATCTGCTCGAGGCGCTCATTCTGCTCGCGAATCAATGCTGCAAGCTCCTCCTTGCGAATCTCCAAGCCCTGAAGCTGTGCCTCAAGCTGCTCACGGCGCTTGTCGCACTCGGCCATACGGCGCTCCAACTCACGCTCCTTGTTCTGCAACGAAGCCTCAAGCTGCTTTGCTCGCTGCTCGCTCTGCTGTAGGCGCTGGTTACGCTCATTCACCTGGCGATCGTGGTCGCTCTTAAGCTGGATGAACTTCTCCTTGGCCTGCAACATCTTCTCCTTCTTTATCATTTCGCCGTCTGTCTCAGCCTTGTGGACAATAGCCTTGGCACGTGTGTGCGCTCCGAAGAATGCCAACACGCCGCCCACTACAGCACCGACAACCACGCCGACGATTATCCAAATAGATTCCATAGTCTAAAAACGGGTGTTATAATGTTGTTTATTAAAGGTTTAAATAGTTTTAAGTTTCACAAAACAAAAAAATCCCGCATCAATTCCTTAAACGTTTGACGAATCCGCAGATAAGTCATAGGTGGGGCTCCGAGGTTCGCAACAGTCCACTGGTGGAGCGTATCCACACCCTGAGGGGTTGAGGCCTTGTTTTGAAACAGTTGCTCGAGAGTTGTCCCAATGTTATATAATTTGTACAGTTCGCAAATCTAATAAGGAATCTATGCGGGAAGATTGTATCTAAAGAACGTCACTTGCTACATCTTTGGCAAATATCAAGCCACAGCGCACTTATTTTATATAGTGCCTTTTGGGCGATATCTTACTCCTTGATGTAGTTCTGTATGCGTTGTTCGAGTTTCTCGAGTTCAACAATATCTTGGTCACCAAGTGAACTTGTGTGTTCGGCATTTAGGGCAAGAATCGAAAAGAGCAACGCCGCCATTGCCACGCGGTCCTGGGCGTCAATCTTCGGGATACGTGTGTACTCCGAGATCTTCTCGTTCAGGCGCTTCGCGGCAACACGATATAACTCCTCCTTCGACGCATCGATGGTCATAGGGTAGTTACGTCCTGCTATCGATATATTTACCTTTACCTTCGCCTCCGACATCTTGGTAAGTTTTACGTTTCGTTTATTCTTGCCATCAGGCTACGCCGTAGCCCGTTGTTATTACCTCTCCTCCTGGTGTTTTAGCGCAGCTATGCAGCGGTCTACTTCCCGCAGTAGATTGTTTATACGCTGCTTTGCACGCTCCACATCGCCTCCCGTGGCACCTGTCATAGCTTGTGAAAGATCTGCGCTCTTAAGCTGCGAGTCCAACTCGCGCACCCTCTCCTCGAGACGGCGCTTGTCGCGCTGTAGTTTGTCGCGTTCTAACGTAAGCTCACGGCACACCTCCGAGATGCGCTGGTGGTCGGCAATGAGTCGCTCCACCTCGCTCGTTAGACGCTTTACTATATCCTTCTCCGCCATACGTTCTAACCTTTGGGGTTGATGTTTCGGTTTTGTTGGTCAAAGATAAGAAAAAAAATCAACTTTTCCAAAAAAATGAGCAAATAAGTCGCCTTCTTATCTTGTTACCTCGGCATACAAATCGTAATCCTCCGCGTCGGTAACCACAACGTCGTAGTAGTGGCCACGAAGCAGACGACGCCCCTTGCTGTCGATGATAAGCTCCTGGTCTACCTCCGGAGAGTCATACTCCGAGCGTCCGATGTAGAACTCACCCTCCTTGCGGTCGATAATCGTACGCATTGTTGTGCCGATACGCTTGGCGTTGTTCTCCAGCGAGATACGCTCCTGAATGCGCATAATCTCCTCCACGCGCTGCTGCTTAACCTCGTCGGCAACATCATCCTTGAGGCGTGTTGCAGAGTAGGTACCCTCCTCCTCGGAGTAGGCAAAGACTCCCAAGCGGTCGAACTTCGTAGCACGGACAAAGGCCTTCAACTCCTCGAAGTCCTGCTCCGTCTCGCCAGGGTAGCCCACCAACAATGTAGTGCGGAGTGCAATGTCGGGGATAGCCTTGCGGAGCTTCGCGATAAGTGCCTCGGCCTCGGCCTTCGTATGGCGACGCTTCATTGCCGCAAGCTGGTTATCCGAGATGTGCTGGAAAGGAATGTCGAGGTAGTTGCAAATCTTTGGCTCGCGCGCCATAACCTCGATAACCTCATCCGGGAAGTCGGTAGGGTAGGCATAGTGGAGGCGAATCCACTCAATCTTCTTAATCTGGCAGAGACGCTCGAGAAGTTCGGCCAACTTACGCTTACCGTAGATATCCACGCCATAGTAGGTAGTATCCTGTGCTATGACCATCAACTCTCTCACACCCTTCTCGGCCAAAGCCTCGGCCTCGGCGATAAGAGCCTCCATAGGCACCGAGGTGTGGCGACCACGGATGAGAGGTATGGCGCAGTAGCCACACATCCAGTTGCAACCCTCCGAGATTTTGAGGTAGGCGTAGTGCGATGGTGTCGAGAGCTCACGCTTGGTCTCGTTCTCCTTCTGGTACTTCGCACCGAGACGCTCGACGATACCCGCCCAGTCGTTAACGCCGAAAAAATCATCGACCTCTGGGAGTTCGGGGCGTAGCTCATCGGCATAGCGCTGCGAGAGGCAGCCGACGACGAAAAGCTCCTCGATTTTACCCTGCTCCTTGAGCTGTGCGGCACGAAGGATGGTGTCTATCGACTCCTGCTTCGCATCGCCAATGAAGCCACAGGTGTTGATAACCACAACATCGGCATCCGTGCGGTCGCTATCGAAAACAACCTTGTAGTCCATCGCTGCAAGTTGTGCTGCAAGATGCTCCGAGTCGACAGTATTCTTCGAGCATCCGAGGGTTATGATATTGATTTTCTTTGCCATAGCCATAATTAGTTTTTAGCATCTCCGAAGAGCGCACGTACAAACTCGTGGCGGTCGAACATCTTGAGCTGGTCGATGCCCTCGCCAATACCGATATAGCGCACAGGGATGTGGAACTTGTCGCTGATGCCAATCACCACGCCACCCTTTGCCGTACCATCGAGCTTGGTGATGGTAAGCGAGGTAACCTGTGTAGCCTCGGTAAACTGCTTCGCCTGCTCGAAGGCATTCTGGCCCGTAGAGCCATCCAATACCAACATCACCTCGTGTGGTGCGTCAGGGATAACCTTCGACATCACGTTGCGAATCTTCGTTAGCTCCTTCATAAGTCCCACCTTATTGTGCAAGCGGCCAGCGGTGTCGATAAGCACGACGTCAGCGCCATTTGCTACGGCCGAACGTAGCGTGTCGTAGGCCACAGATGCTGGGTCGGAACCCATCTCCTGACGAATCATCGTAGCTCCAGCACGCTCTGCCCATACGCCAAGCTGGTCAATAGCCGCTGCGCGGAATGTATCCGCAGCACCGATATATACCTTACGTCCTGCGCGTGTGAGCTTCGCCGCGAGCTTACCAATTGTAGTGGTCTTACCCGCACCATTAACGCCCACAACCATCATAACATAGGGGAATCCCTCCTTAACCTCGATGCCGAAGTCGCGAGTAGAGCGGTGTGACTCCTCCATAAGGCGTGCTATCTCATCGCGGAGGATGCTGTTAAGCTCCGAGGTGTTCATATACTTGTCGCGCGCAACACGCTCCTCGATAGCCTCGATAATCTTTACGGTGGTCTCAACGCCTACGTCCGAGGTGATAAGCACCTCCTCAAGGTCATCCAACACATCTGCGTCTACGGTTGTGCGGCCAGCGATAGCACGCTTTAGGCGACCAAAGAAGCCCTCCTTGGTCTTCTCGAGTCCCACCTCAAGCTCCTTACGCTCCTCCTCAATCGAAGGCTCGTCATCCTCGACATCCTCGACAGACTCCACTGCTGGTGTTTCCACTGCTGGTGCCTCTACTGCCACGTTTGCACCCTCCACGTTTGCACTCTCCTCGTGGGTAGGCTCTGCGATAGGCTCCTCGGCTTCAGGCTCTGCAGTAGGCTCGGTAGGCACTGCGCTATTCTCTACGGTTTTAGTCTGCTCAACAGCAGGGGTGTCAACCTTCGTCTCCTCAACCTTCTTACGTTTGAATAAGTCAAAAAATCCCATAACTTTATCTGTTTATTGTTTCTATTCGTTGTATAGTAAATATTTGCGTCTTAACACTTTATACTCCTCAACTTCCTCCCTCCAGCGAGCCTTAATCTCCTCCGAGGAGTATCCCTCGATAATCATCCTTCGCACCCAATCTACGCCAATTAGCTTCTCGAACATCGGCTTGAAGAACTTATCGCCCAACTGCAAGTCGTTGTAGGCGTCGATGACATAGCTCAAATCTACGCCCCTCTGCCATATCTCCTCTTCGTCCACGTTGCGAAGATCCTCGCCATAGCACATCTCGCCCATAAGCGGTGGCTCCGAAGCAGCAGCAACAGAGCGGGGCGTGAATGAGAATTGGCGTCCCTTCATATCGGGATGACCATAAATCTCGAACGGTGCCTCCGTGCCACGTCCCAGGCTTACCACCGTACCCTCAAACAGACAGAGCGAAGGGTAGAGGTAGATGGAGTGCTGCGTAGTGAGGTTTGGCGATGGCGCTACGGGGAGCGTATAGTGTGTCTGGTGGTCGTAGTTGCGGCACTTGATGATTCTAACATCGGCGCACTTTGTCCACCCCTCACCCATAGCCATCAGCGCAATCTCGCCCATCGTAAGGCCGTGAACAACGGGAACGGGGATATGTCCCACGCCCGACTTATAGCGCATATCGAGGATAGGACCATCCACATAGTGGCCATTCGGATTTGGGCGGTCGAGGATGATAACCTCGCGGTCAAAATCGGCACACGCATCTATCATCCGCAGCATAGATATATAATATGTATAGAAGCGAAGTCCTACATCTTGCATATCTACGATAAGAACATCGAACGACTTCATTGCCGAGTCCGAAGGGCGCTTCGTGTTGCCGTTGTAGAGCGAGAGGATAGGTATTCCCGTCTTTGCATCTACGTCATCCTTAACGACATATCCCGCCTCTACACCGCCACGAAAGCCGTGTTCGGGGGCGAAGATGCCAATGATGTTGATGCCCTCCTGATGGAGCATATCCACAATGTGGAGGTCGGGGCTATACATCGCCGTGTGGTTGACAAGAAGTGCCACACGTCTGCCCTCCAGAAGAGGCATATAGCTTGCCTTATCCGTAGCACCTACCTTTACCTCCTGGGCAGATGCGCTGAAGCACAGCAACACGCATAAGAGTAGCGAGTATAGTCGTCGAAGCATCATAAGTGGTTAGTAGTGAAGTAAGTATTCCTTAATAAAGCCGTCCAAGTCGCCATCCATAACAGCATCCACGTTCGAGGTTTGGTATCCCGTACGGTGGTCCTTAACACGTCTATCGTCGAAGACATAGCTGCGTATCTGCGAACCCCACTCGATACGCTTCTTCGTAGCCTCGAGTGCCTGCTGCGTTGCCATACGCTTGTCCAACTCCCTCTGATAGAGTTTCGAGCGGAGGATACGCATAGCATTCTCGCGGTTGTTGAGCTGCGAGCGAGTCTCCATATTCTCAATCAGGAACTCAACAGGCTCTCCCGTCTCGGCATCCTTACCGTGGTAGCGAAGACGTACTGCGGTCTCAACCTTATTGACGTTCTGACCTCCCGCGCCACTCGCTCTGAAGGTGTCCCATTCGATATCGGCGGGCGAGATGTTAATCTCGATAGTGTCGTCGATAGCTGGCGAGATAAAGACCGATGCGAAGGTGGTCTGACGCTTGTTGTTGGCATTAAATGGCGAGAGGCGCACCATACGATGCACACCACTCTCGGCGCGGAGATAACCATAGGCATACTCGCCCTCGAACTCCAAGGTGCAGGACTTTACGCCCACCTCGTCACCTGCCTGATAGGCAGCAACCTTTACGTTATAGCCGTGAGCCTCGCCCCAGCGGGTGTACATACGCATAAGCATCTGCGCCCAGTCCAACGCCTCCGTACCTCCAGCACCAGCGTTGATATCCATAATGGCTCCGAGTCTATCCTCCTTGCCCGAGAGCATCTGCTTAAGTTCCATCTTCTCGACCATCTCCAAGGCTGTGGCATACTGCACCTCGGCCTCGGCCTCGGTGATTACACCCTCGGTGATGAAGTCGGGGATGAGCGAGAGGTCCTCCACAGCACGACACATCGCAGCATAGTCGTCCAAGACAGCCTTGATATCGGCAACCCTCTTCAACTGCTGGCGTGCCTTATCGGGGTTGTCCCAGAATGTTGGCTCCTCGGTGCGCTCCTGCTCGTTGCGGAGGTCTATCTCACGTTGCTCGATGTTGATAGCCTCGGCAAGTTTCGCGCGGCGTGCCTCAAGGTCGTTTATCTGCTCCTGTGTTACCATACGTTACTCTATCTCCCAGTCGAAACCATCCTTGCGGTCCTTAACGCGGATGCCAATAGCTGTGAGGTTGTCACGAATCTTATCCGACGTAGCCCAATCCTTGTTTGCCTTAGCATCCATACGCATCTTGAGAAGCATCTCAACAAGTGGCGATACCATATCCTTACCACCAGCCTCGGCAGCCTTCTCGTTGCGAAGACCAAGAATGTCGAAGACGTAGAGGTTGAACGTAGCCTTCAAAGCCTCGAGGTCCTCGGCAGTGAATGTCTGCTGGCCCTCGATAGCCTGGTTGATGATACGTACCCAGTCGAAGAGCGCAGAGATAACCATAGGCGAGTTGATATCGTCGGCCATAGCCTCGCGGCAACGACGCTCCAACTCCTTAACATCCGATGTAGACTTATCCGCAGGCTTCAACTTCGAGAGTGCCTCCACACCCTTCATCAAACGGTCGAGGCCCTTCTCGGCAGCCTGAAGAGCATCGTTCGAGAAGTCGAGCGTTGAGCGATAGTGTGCCTGAAGCACGAAGAAGCGGATGGTCATAGGGGTGTATGCCTGCTCGAGAAGTGGGTGGTTACCCGTAAAGAGCTGCTCGAGAGTGATGAAGTTACCGAGCGACTTACCCATCTTCTGACCATTGATAGTAATCATATTGTTATGCACCCAGTAGCGTGCCGAGTCCTTACCCATTGCGGCTGTAGACTGTGCAATCTCACACTCGTGGTGTGGGAACATAAGGTCCATACCGCCACCGTGGATGTCGAACTGCTCGCCGAGATACTTTGTACTCATCGCAGTACACTCCATATGCCAACCTGGGAAGCCGTCGCTCCAAGGTGATGGCCAACGCATAATATGCTCTGGAGAGGCCTTCTTCCAGAGGGCAAAGTCATAGGAGTGGCGCTTGTCGCTCTGACCATCAAGCTCGCGGGTGTTGGTTACGATATCGTCGAGGTTGCGGCCCGAGAGGCGACCATAGTGGTAGTCGCGGTTATACTTCTCAACATCGAAGTAGATAGAGCCGTTAGACTCATAGGCGTAGCCAGCGTCGAGGATACGGCGTACCATCTCAATCTGCTCGATGATATGTCCCGAGGCGTGTGGCTCGATAGATGGGCTCTTCACGCCAAGCTCACGCATAGCATCGTGGTAACGCTCGGTGTAGTAGTGTGCAATCTCCATAGGCTCAAGCTGCTCGAGGCGAGCCTTCTTTGCAATCTTATCCTCACCCTCATCGGCATCCTGCTCGAGGTGGCCTACGTCGGTGATGTTACGCACGTAGCGCACCTTATAGCCCAACGACTGCAAGAAGCGGAACAAAAGGTCGAAGGTTACGGCTGGGCGTGCGTGACCGAGGTGTGGATCGCCATAAACGGTTGGTCCACAAACGTACATTCCTACGTGCTCAGGGTTGATAGGCTCAAACGTCTCCTTACGGCGTGAGAGCGTATTATACAAAACAATCTTCTCCATTTTTATCTATATTTTTTGTTTATATTTTTCCGTAAATAGTAAGTATCTCGTATGCTACGTCGCTCGAGAGGAACTCCTCGGCGTCGATGAGGTATGGCGCTGGAGTATCCTTGCCTCCTATGTAGCGTGAGGCTGGAAGCGAGCTATATACCTCGTAGAGGTTGCAGATGTGGCCCTCGATAAGTGCCATTTCGGGGGCATTAGCATCCTCAGGCGTTAGGCGCTCGATAGCTGCGAGGTAGTCCACAACGAGCTTGTCGAAGTTCAGAGGCTTCTCAACAAGCGGTGTGTCACTCTCTCCATTAGCAACCCAGTCGAAGCTTCCCGCCATCATATGGCTGATGTTGAGCGTCTCGATGATGTCGAGGAACTTGTTGTAAAGCTCGTCGCTTGCGGCAAACGAGAAGCTATCGTAAGTGGCATATTGTAGGTAGTAGTTCACCCACTCGCCACGATTCTTGATATACTCCGCAGCGATGACATCACCCTTGCGGTAGCACTCCTCGGCACGCGAGAAGTACTCATCGCTCGAGAGGAGTAGCTCGTTGACATCCTCGATATCAAGACCACGATGTATCGCCGTAGCCTGACGCTCGGCAGCAGCATCCGACAAGGCGTAGAAGTATGAGAAGTTATCGCCATCGTTCTCTATCGTGGTGTTAATGTCGAGCATCGCGTTAAGCTCCGAGATAGCCTTCTCAAGTTCCTCGGTAGCGATACCAAGCAGGTAGTTAGCAATGGTGTAGTAGCCACGAATATATGGCAACGTATTGCTATGTGAGTAGCCCACCTTGCGAAGTGGAAGAACCTCCATACCTCTGTCGAGGAGTGCCTCGGCACGCAACACATCATCCTCCGAACCGCGACGTAGGTATTCGGTGGCCACACGTGCGAAGTTCTCGCGGCTGCGTGATGCAGAGAGGTTATAGCGGTAGAAGTAGTCAACCAAAACATCCTCATCGGCGATATTTCCGAAGTGTAGTGGCTCGACACTCTCGTCGTTAGCCATAAAGAGTGGGTAGAGCTTATCGGCATCTATCGTACCTGCCTCGCTGCCAGCGCGATACTTGGTGTAGATAGGAACCAACGTATAGCAGTAGCCGTCGAAGCGTGCGTAGTCGATAACACCATAATCCTTCAAGAGGCTTGCTTGAGTGAACGAGATAGGGCGTCGCCACTCGAAGTTTGCGAAGAGGTCGAGAAGCATCAGGTGGTCGCGAGTAATCATACTCTTGTTATCAAGCGAGATATACAACTCGTCGATAAGACGCTCCGCATCCTTCTCCTCTACGATGCCTGCCTCTATGGCTGCGGCCTTATCAACAGGGATGATATAGCGGTTAGCAGCGAGGATATAGTCTGAGTCTACGCCATCGAAGAAGCTGTCGACCTTTGCTTTGAGGCGGCCTACGACCATATAGTCCTCCTTGCGGTCGCTGCGTGCGATAGTCTCGCCCTCGGCCAAAAGTGTCATACGGCCATCGTTGATGACAAGCGTCATAGGCTCGTCGGAGATAAACAGACGGATAGCATCCTTAAGTAGGAGGTCATAGCCCGAGATAGTGTCGTTGTATGCCCAATACTCATCCATCTTCTCGTAGTCGTCCATAAACGTCTCGTCGGAGATGATAGCATCGAAGATGTTACGAGCAACGAGGTATGGGATATATACGTCATAGAAGCCATCCGACTCGGTGTCACCCGCTGCGATATACTCCTCGACCATAGGCTGATACTCGTAGATGATATCCTGAACATCCTTGATATGTGCCGAAATCTCGGCGTAGGTGCCTACGAGTGACTTCATAACGCCGCTTGCATCCTGATAGCGGATGTTGTAGAGACTCTCGCTCTCGATACGGCGGCGTACCTCACGAAGTTTGCGAGCCTTGTCGTTATCCAAGACACTCACAACATCGGCAACAATGGTATAGTCGTTGACAAAGCTATACTTCGACGAAGGGATTGTGAATGGCACACCATCAGCATCATTTGCCGCGAGTTTCATCTCGTCGACATACCACTCGCCACCCAAGTACGAGGAGTTCATAACACGTACATCCTTGCGGATGCCCTCCACCTCCTGGCAGTACCAGAGTGGGAAGGTGTCGTTATCGCCATAGTTGATGATAATGGCGTTCTGGGGCGCAGAGTTGAGGTAGTTGCGACCAATGTCACGCGCCATATATCGTCCCGAACGGTCGTGGTCATCCCAGTTCTCGGTAGCAAGTACCACAGGTACGCTTGAGGTGATAAGCAGCGTAGCGATAGCCGCGATGACGCTACCACGCTTAGGGTTAAACCTGCGGGCGAGGCTAAGGAGCATATCGCCAATAGCCATAACGCCGATACCCAACCAGATGGAGTAGGCGTAGAAGGCTCCAGCATATACGTAATCTCGCTCACGAGGCTCGTCGGGAGAGGTGTTGAAGTAGACAACCAGCGCTATACCCATCATCACGAAGAGCAGCAACACCACGAAGAAGTTGCGCCAGTCGTTGTTGAGCTGATAGATAAGGCCCAGTAGACCGAGCAACAGCGGTAGGAAGAAGTAGGTGTTGTGCGCAGGGTTATCCTCCATATCCGAAGGTAGGGCGGTACGCGCACCAGCATAAAGCTCATCTATGAAGTCGATGCCCGAGAGCCAACCGCCGTGCATATAGATGCGGTTGTCGACATCGGCCTGAAGCTGCTCGTCATCCTGACGGCCTACGAAGTTCCACATAAAGTAGCGCCAGAACATATCGCCCATCTGGTAGCCGAGGAAGTAGTTGATATCCTCCAACGCCGTAGGCTCATACCATACGCCACCATTGCCATCCTCTACCTTAACCGTAGGGTGGCCATTCTCGGTCTTAACCCAATTAGCCTCGAAGCTGTCGGTGCGCTTGTACCACCACATACGTGGCAGAAGGCGCATAGCCTCATCGGGGTAGTTATAGCCGTTGAAGAACTTACGCTCCTCGTACTCCTTGGTCTCGGGGTTGAGCCACATAACGCTCTTCTCCTCGAAGTCGCCCGTAGGGAGATATTCATCATCCGACGTAAGGTCGGGGTTGGCAACAACAAGTGAGTTAGGGAGTGCAGAGTAGTAAGGGCCACGTAACAGTGGGCGGTTACCATACTGGTCACGATTCAGCAGGCTGAGCAACATATGAGGGTTCGAAGGGTTATTCGAGTTCATAGGAGGGTTGGCAGCTGCACGGATAGAGACCGAAGCATAGGAGCTAAAGCCTATCAAAATTACAAGAACGGCCATAGCAATGCCGTTGAGAGTCTTGTAGCCCTTGCGGTGGGTGAACATCACCAAGTAGCCCAAAAGCGCGAAGACCGCAACAGCGAAGAGTATCATACCGCTATTTACGGGCATTCCGAGCGTATTAACCGCGAAGGTGTCGACCGCAGCACCGAGAGCTACGGTATATGGGATGATGATGCCGTTGATAACGCCCAAAATAAGGAGCGATACAATAAGGGCAAGGCCAATCTTAAGAACATAATCCCACGCTGTGCGGTACTCATAGCGGCGGAAGAACCATATCATCACCAACGCCGGAATGGTAAGCAGGTTGAGGATATGTACGCCGATAGAGAGTCCCATAAGGTAGGCGATAAGGATTATCCAACGCATAGAGGTAGGGCGGTGGGCATTCTCCTCCCACTTGAGCATCAGCCACACTACCAATGCCGTAAACATCGACGAAAGGGCGTAAACCTCACCCTCGACAGCCGAGAACCAGAAGGTGTCGGTATAGGCATACGACAATGCTCCGATGGCACCCGCACCGAGAATAAGAATCATACGGCTAAGGCTCATCTCCTCGTTGTCGCCACGCGAGGTTATGCGACGTGCCAGATGTGTGATAGTCCAGAAGAGGAAGAGGATGCAGAAGCCCGAAGCCACGCCGTTCATAGCGTTAATCATCATCGGAACGCTCTCGACCGAAGGGGCAAAGAGTGAGGCTATGCGTGCCAGCATCATAAAGAGTGGCGCCCCTGGTGGGTGGCCAACCTCGAGCTTGTATGACGTTGCGATAAACTCACTACAATCCCAGAGGCTTGTCGTAGGCTCGATAGTGAGAATGTAGGATGCGGTGGCGATGAAGAAGACCATCCATCCTATGGTATTGTTCCAGAATTTAAATTTATTCATTTCGTGCATTGTTGTCTGCTTGTTATTTTTAACTCGCAAATATAATAATATTTGCCCGATAAACGAAGAAACTTTGTTAATTATTTTTTCATCGTTATACATTTGGTCGATAAGGGATGGTGTGAGGGGTAGTATTTGGAGGGTATTGTAATGCGTGAAATAGGATAATTTGTGGAGTATATGCGAAATGAATTTAGGCCGATAATTTGACCTTTTTACCGCATCACGGTGGGGTAGCAGAGAGGGTAAAAAAAGAAGAGCCGAGGGCGATGATACCCCCAGCTCTTGCTATTTAGCGCGATATCTCTATGCGCTCTATTACAGCAGCTTACAAGCTCTTAACGTACTCGTCGATAGCCTTGGCAGCCTTACGGCCAGCACCCATAGCCAAGATTACCGTAGCAGCGCCTGTAACAGCGTCACCACCCGCGAAGAGACCACGACGTGAGGTAGCACCCTCCTCGTTTGCCTCGATACATCCGCGGCGGTTGATGTTGAGATTCGATGTCGTTGCTGCGATAAGTGGGTTTGGAGAGGTTCCAAGAGCCATAATCACAACATCGCAGTCGATAGTGAAGTCCGAACCTGCCTTCTCCTGTGGTGAGCGACGGCCCGATGCGTCAGGCTCGCCAAGCTCCATCTCAACGCAGTTGATGCCCTTAACCCAACCATCCTCCGTGCCGAGGATATGTGTAGGGTTGGTAAGCATACGGAACTCGATACCCTCCTCCTTGGCGTGGTGTACCTCCTCCTTACGTGCTGGAAGCTCCGCCTCGCCACGACGATAGACGATAACAGCCTCGGCGCCAAGACGCTTCGCGGTACGTACGGCGTCCATAGCCACGTTACCACCGCCCACAACAACAACCTTCTTACCTACATATACAGGTGTGTCGTTATGCTCTGGGTCCCAAGCACCCATAAGGTTAACACGTGTGAGGAACTCGTTAGCCGAGAGTACGCCGTTGAGGTTCTCGCCCTCGATGCCCATAAAGCGTGGAAGACCAGCACCCGAGCCTACGAAAACAGCATCGTAACCCTCCTGGTCGAAGAGTGAGTCGATGGTCATAGTGCGGCCGATGATAACGTCAGTCTCGAACTTTACGCCAAGCTTCTTAACCTCTGCAATCTCACGTGCTACAACACGATCCTTTGGCAAGCGGAACTCTGGAATACCGTAAGACAATACGCCACCCAAGCGGTGCAACGCCTCGAAGACGTCAACCTTATAGCCCATCTTTGCCAAGTCGCTGGCACACGCCAAACCCGCAGGGCCACTACCTACAACTGCTACACGGTGTCCATTAGGCTCAATCTTCACAGCCTCGACCTCTGCCGAGTGGTCCAATGCCCAGTCGCCTACGAAACGCTCCAACTTACCAATAGCCACAGGCTCGCCCTTGATGCCCAAGACGCAAGAGCCCTCGCACTGCGACTCCTGAGGACATACACGACCACAGATAGATGGCAACGAGCTATCTACGTGGATGGTGTCGGCAGCAGCGCGGATATCACCCTCGGTGAGGTGGTGGATGAACTCTGGGATGTTGATGTTTACGGGGCAAGCGGCAACGCAACGTGGGTTCTTACAATTCAAGCATCGTGTAGCCTCCAACGAAGCCTCCTCCCAATTATATCCGTAGCATACCTCCTCGAAATTTGTGGCACGCACCTTTGGGTCCTGTTCGCGTACTGCAACGCGTGGTATCTTATTCGCCATAGCAATTACATTTATGTTCGTGATTCTCTACTGCTGTTCTCTCCTGATTGCGGTACATAGCCTGACGGCGCATAGCCTCGTCGAAGTCTACCTGATGGCCATCGAACTCTGGACCATCAACGCACGTAAACAACGTCTTGCCACCTACCGATACGCGGCAAGCACCACACATACCCGTACCATCGACCATTAGGGCGTTGAGCGATACGGTGGTCTGAAGCTCCCAAGGCTTGGTAGTAAGGCATACGAATTTCATCATAATCATAGGGCCGATACATACGCACTCGTCGTACTTCTTACCCTGCTTCACGACAAGCTCCTCCAAGAGGCCTGTAACCATACCCTTGTAGCCCTCCGAGCCATCGTCAGTGGCGATGTGTACGTTACCCACCTTCTTCATCTCGTCGATGTAGATGAGCATATCCTTGTTCTTCGCGCCGATGATAACGTCGCACTCTACGCCCTGCTCGTGGAGCCACTTAACCTGTGGATATACAGGCGCAGTACCTACGCCACCCGCCACGAAGATATATTTGCGAGCCTTAAGCTCCTCCTTTGGCATATGGATGAACTCCGATGGACGGCCCAATGGACCTGCGAAGTCGGCAAGTGAGTCGCCAACCTCAAGGGCGCAAATCTTCTTTGTCGAAAGGCCAATGGTCTGTGTTACGATAGTCACGGTACCCGCCTCGACATCATAGTCGGCGATGGTCAATGGAATACGCTCGCCACCCTCGGCAGTGCGTACAATGACAAACTGTCCTGGCTTTGCAGAACGTGCAACACGCTCGGCGGCAATCTTCATCTCGTAGATGTTCTCCGCCAACTTGCGTTTTTCTACAATCTTAAACATCTTCTTAAGTTTATCTTTTTAGTTGTGTATTGTCTGTGTCTGTTGTCGCGGCATCGTGGCCTACCACATAGGTATTGCCGTAACCTTGATGCTCTGCATAGGGCGCAGAGGGTCGGAGGTTATGATGCGTATGCGTGCGGTAAAAAGCTCATCGGGGTTTGCTATCTCGCTGCAATTGAGCGTTATAGCCAACTGTAAAACGTCGCCAGGTGCAATACTCCTCGCTCCGAGAATATCGCACACAACGGCCTTCGAGGAGCTCTCCACAGCACGAATAACGAGCGGTGAGCCACCCTCGTTTCGTAGTGTTATGCTCTCGCGTAGCAGTCCATTAGGGCAATTTACCTCCCCAAATTTAATAATATTTTTTGAAATATCGCATCGCGGAGCAGAAATATCGTCCACGATATCGAAATTGTCCACCGCGATAACCTCCGTAGTGAGCCTATATCGTGACCGCGTGCCATCCACTACGAGGTAGAATTCATCGCTCTGCGTGCCGTAGATATTGCCGTTCTCGGCGAGGGCATAGCGCAGTGCTATCTCGCCCGTTGTGTTGGGCTCGATGGTCGTGGGGTGGGATATCGTAAGTATCCCCGAGAAGAGTGTCTGCTCGGTAGATAGGGTGATGCACTCCGAGGAGGTGTTTATAAACTCGATATACTCCGTAGCCTCGTTGCCCTGCTCCAGATAGCCGAAGGCTCGCGAGGTGGCGTGAAGGCGTAGGCCGCCACCCATATCGAAGGGGTATATCTCATCTATGGTGCGCTCGCGGGGTTGCACATAGCCTGTAAGCGTTAGCACTATGTCGCGCTCCGCATCGCGTACCTTTACGAGAATCTCCTTCTCGAAGCGTCCTGGGCGATTTAGGGGGTTGAACGTAATGGCGATTGTGGCGCTCTCGTTTGGTGCTATGGCCTCGCGGGGATAGCCTACGCTGGTGCAGCCGCACGACGTGACTATATCATCTATATATATAGGTATAGCACTTTCGTTCGTTGCCTCGGCGCGTGCCACGACAGAGCCGCCACCCTCCGCGATGGTGCCGAGATGGATTGTGTCGCTCGAAAAGCGTAGCCCCGAGGTGGTGTTCTGTGCTGTTGCGAGTGTTGCCGCGGCGCAGAATATCGTGGTTAGAATGAAAATTTTTAGTCGCATATAAATTTTTTCTCCAACAGATTCTACAAAGATAGCACAAAAGTTATGATGTTACAACACTTCGCACGCCACAAATTGATAGGGTGTGCTTGTAGTAGAAGCATCTAATGATGCCAAAGGTACTACTTTTTCGAGAAATGGGGCAAAAAATGTTGATGTTTTTAGTTTCGTGCAATTCTTTGTTATACAGTGGTTTATGTTTTGAGGTCAAAAAAAAGTGAATTTTTTTTAGATTTTTTTTGCGGAAAAATTTGCAGAATAAAAAAAATGGTGTACCTTTGCACTCGCAATCGAAAAGATAACGGTTCTTTACAATGCCTGAATAGCTCAGTCGGTTAGAGCACATGACTGTTAATCATGGGGTCCTAGGTTCAAGTCCTTGTTCAGGCGCTAAGTGCGAGGGACGCACAAAGAGAGGTAGCAGATAGACGGATGTTCGCGGTCTTGCTTCGAAAGATGACAAGACTCTTAAAAAAGTTTATCGAAAATTTGGAGATTCAAAAAATAATGCTTACCTTTGCAGTCCCAAGCATTAATGAAACGGGAGTTTAGCTCAGCTGGTTCAGAGCATCTGCCTTACAAGCAGAGGGTCGGCGGTTCGAATCCGTCAACTCCCACTACCATAAGCTACTTGATGATTCAGGTAGCTTTTTTCATTTTTAGGAGTTTCGTCAACGGCGAGACTCTTTTTTTGTTTTGGGCCGTGGGTAATCTTTAATCTGCACTAATTTCTCTAAATTCTCTATTTCGCAGCGGGCGGCATTGCAGAGATAACAAACGCACAAACATTGGTGAGGTGTTCGTGCGTTCGTGACTCTTAATGCACCCTCTTGTGGTGGCGCTATGGGGAGGTGCTACTTCGTCATTATGATGTCGGCAGACTGCAGAATCTTCGAGCGAAGAAGCGGTGAGTAGTCGGGGTTATCGTGGAGGAAACGCTCAACAATGGCACGTGCCTCGGCGGTGTAGTGGTCGCCCAAAAGTGCCTTTGTCCAGTTGGTTGGGAAGAAGATGTCGCCGGTGCGCTGTATCTCCGTAACCTCCTGAAGGCCAGGATAGATATACTTCAATGCGTAGGCCTGTCGCGTGTGGTGGTTAAGGAGTTTCAATAGCGCAGCGGCCCAAGGCTCGGTGCGGCGCTCGGAGGGTTCAAGAAGCAGCGTAAATAGTGCGTCAAGTTCCTCGGTGTCGGGCGTGGTGCCACGTGCGATATAGTCGAATTCGCGCAGGCGGTCGGGGTTTGTGATGCGGGCGCGTTGCGTAGCGATAATCTCGGGTTGAAGCTCGGGAAGGCGGATGGCGAGTTCGTAGGTGAGAGTCATAGCATCGCCATCAGAGAGTGGCGTAAATGTCTCGTTATCAGAGAGCCACGTAGCACCATTCGACTGCCAGAGTGAGTAGAGCGAGTCGATGGTAGGCTGTGACGTGGCGCAGTGGGCGAGTGTTGTGGCGAGCTTACGGCGTAGCGAGGTGATGGGGTGTGAGGTTGTCGCGTGCCATAGTTGGGCCTCGATATCGGCATCGGGGTGGGTGATAAGAGGCTCGGCAAGGTAGTCGCATAACGTAGAGGCTATGAGGAAGTTACGCTCGGCAAGAAGGGCGTGAACAAGGGTTGTGAGCCACGCTTCGGCACCTACGTCACCCCACTTATATAGCTCGTGAAGGTTGATAAGCGTAGCCTCGCGGGCAAGGTCATCGTCAATCTCCGAGAGGGTAGTCAAAAGATAGTGGATATCCTGCTCCGAAAGGGTGAAGAGTCCGTAGCCACGACCGCAGACGTTAGGTGTGATATGTGCGATGCTCTTGCCAAGAGTAAGGGTTGTGGTGGCATCAGCGAGTCGAACCTCGATATCCTCCGAGGTGTGGTCGGCGTAGAGGATGCGGAGCGTGAAGCGCTGTGGCCAGAGAAGACCTCTATGGAGTGGGTCGTGCTGGCTGATTATGAGGCGGTTATCCTCGCTGCGGCACTCGATAATGGGCATAGCGTTGCTATGTACCCACACCTGGCTGAAGCTGCGCAAATCGGTGTCGGTATATTGGTCGAGGATGGCGATAACATCCTCCCACGTGGCGTTGCCGTAGGCGTAGTCGCGCAAGTAGTGGCGGATGCCTGTGCGGAAGGCGTCGTCGCCCATAATCTCCACAATTTTATCCATCACGATAGGGGCTTTGTTGTAGATGATACGGCCATAGATAAGTCCCGCATTTTGCAGATTATCAAGCTCTTGACGTATGGCGTTGGAGCCCGTAGTGCGGTCCTCCGAGAGCGAGGCGATGGTGTAGCTCTTTAGGCGGCTTAGGGCGTGGTCGATAGAGGGGTAGAGAGGCTCAACGATGCGGGCGGCAAAGTAGTTGGCAAAGACCTCCTTGGTCCATACATCGTCGAACCAGCGCATAGTGACATAGTCGCCAAACCACATATGGGCAGTCTCGTGCGCGATGACCGACGAGCGGCGGAGAAGTTCGTCAAGCGTAGGGTTGTCGCCGAGGAACATCTGCGAGGCGTTGTAGAGCGTGGCACCCGTATGCTCCATACCTCCGTACTGGAAGCCGGGCAACATTATGAGGTCGTACTTGGCAAAGGGGTAGTCGATAGCGGTGTACTCCTCGAGCCATTCGAGCGAGTATTTTATCTCTTTAAATATGGTGTCGAGTTGTGCGATGCGCTTGGGGTCAGTCTCGCGGTGATAGGCCGTAAAGCGGTGAGTGCCATCATCATAGCTCTTGCTATATAGCTTACCAGCAACGAACGAGAAGAGGTACGTAGAGAGTGGCTCGGTGGGGGCGAAGGTGATGGTTTTGTAGCCCTCCTCGGTGGCGAGAGACTCCTCGATAGGTGCGGTGTTCGACACTGCTGTCCACGCCTCGGGAATATGCAGCGAGAGGCGGTATGTGGCCTTCATATCTGGCTGGTCGAAGCAGGGGAAGAGCGTGCGTGCGCGGTCGGGGACAAGGAGCGTGTAGAGGTACTCCTCGTTGCGGTTGAGCGACTGATCGGAGGAGGTGAAACGAAGGCGTAGGGTGTTCTCGCCCTCGCGCAAAGATTTTGGCGAGAGGGTGATATGCTCCGCCGTAAGGAGATACTCCGCAGGGGTGTCGTTGGCAAGGAGCGTGTTGGGGTGTAGCTCCACGTCACGAATATCGAGAGTTACGGCACAGAGGTACTTCAGGTGGAAACGCAACGTCAGTTCGCCTGTAACTCGCTCATTACGAGAGTGAGGGATGCGAAAATCGAGGTCGTATTCGACATCGGAAATCGTGGCTTGGCGCTGTGTGGCAAGCTCCTTCGAGATGCCCGAAGAGGGTGCTTCGAGGGTGGTACAACAGGTCGCGAAAATGAGAAGTAGCGATGCTAACAAAAGGTGTATGTTTCGGAGTTTCATAATATATCTTATAAATTGTAAATTTATATTCACAAAGATAGGTAATTTATTGTAATTTTTACTATATTTGTCGCGTATATTCCCGTTATGCCCTCGTAGGGGTAGCGTAACAGGCATTGCGATAATAATTTTTAAGATAACTACTAATACACTTTTTGCTTAATGGTGAACTCTGATTACATCATCGAGATTGCGAATATCACAAAGTCGTTCCCCGACAAAGTGGTTCTTGACGATGTTAGTTTGAAAGTACGTAAGGGTGAGTTTCTCACGATTCTCGGACCTTCGGGTTGTGGTAAGACCACGCTTCTGCGTTTGCTTGCAGGATTCAATTCTGCCTCATCGGGCGAGATTCTTATTGGTGGTGAGAGGATGACGGGTGTGCCTCCACATCTTCGTCCTGTGAATACCGTATTCCAGCGCTATGCGCTATTCCCAAATTACAACGTCTACGATAATATCGCCTTCGGTCTGAAGTTGCAGAAGGTCGATAAGAAGGAGATTGAGCAGCGCGTAAAGCGAGCGCTGAAGATGGTGGGTATGACCGACTATGAGCATCGCGATGTGCAGTCGCTTTCGGGTGGTCAGCAGCAGCGTGTGGCAATAGCACGTGCTATCGTAAACCGCCCTCAGGTGTTGCTTCTGGATGAGCCTTTGGCGGCTCTCGACCTCAAGATGCGTAAGGATATGCAGATGGAGCTTAAGGAGATGCACCGCACGTTGGGTATTACGTTTGTCTACGTAACGCACGATCAGGAGGAGGCGTTGACACTCTCGGATACCATTGTGGTGATGAACGAGGGTAAGATTCAGCAGATTGGCTCGCCTACGGATATATACAACGAGCCTTGCAATGCTTTTGTTGCGGACTTCATTGGCGAGAGTAACATCCTCAATGCAGTGATGGTGCGCGACCGCTTGGTGAAGTTTATGGATAAGGAGTTTGAGTGTATCGACGAGGGCTTCGGCGAGAATGTGGAGGTGGATGTGGTTATCCGCCCAGAGGATGTATATATCATCCGAAATGCCGAGGCTGCGATGTTCTCGGGTAAGGTTAAGAGCTGTACGTTCAAGGGTGTTCACTACGAGATGTTCGTGGAGACGCCTGATGGCTATGAGATTATGATTCAGGACTATAACGCCTTCGAGGTGGGTAGCGAGGTAGGTATGATGATTAAGCCTGCGGATATCCACGTTATGCGTAAGGAGCGCACCGAGAATCACGTCGAGGGACGCTTGGTGGATGCTACTCACGTGGAGCTTCTCGGCGAGACATTCGAGTGCGAGGAGGTGAAGGGCATAGAGCCTGGTGCGAAGGTCGATGTGGCGTTTGGCTTCTCGGCTGTGGAGCTTACGGACGACCCTGATGACGGTGTGTCGTGGGGTACTATTCGCTTTATCCTCTATAAGGGCGACCGCTATCACCTTACGGTGCGTACCGACGAGGGTGATACTATCTATGTTGACACACACGATGTGTGGGAGGACCTCGATGAGGTGGGTATTAAGATTGCTCCTAAGAGCATAACTGTCAAGGAGATAAAGTAGCCCTATGAGACAACGAATCGCGAAAATCTTGGCACGTAGGCGCGTGTGGAGTTTGCCGTATGTTATCTTTATGGCAATCTTCATCGTTGTGCCTCTGTTGCTGATTATGTTCTACGCCTTTCAGTCGAAGGAGGGTGGCTTCTCGATGGAGAACTTCGAGAGGTTCATCAACCAGCCTGAGGCGGCTAATACGTTTATCTATTCGATAGGTATTGCGCTGATTACTACGCTGATATGCTTAGTTTTGGGATATCCTGCGGCGTATGTGCTCTCGAAGTTAAAACCTTCGAATGCGAGGTTGTTGGTGATGCTGTTCATCCTTCCGATGTGGATTAACGTCTTGGTGCGTACGTTGGCTACGGTGGCGTTGTTCGACTTCCTACGTCTGCCACTTGGCGAGGGTGCGCTAATCTTCGGTATGGTCTACAACTTCTTGCCGTTTATGATTTATCCTATCTACAACGTGTTACAGAAGATGGACCACTCGCTTATCGAGGCGGCAGAGGACCTCGGTGCTACACCACGTCAGGTATTTACACGTGTTGTATTCCCGCTGTCGATGCCTGGTATTATCAGTGGCGTGATGATGGTCTTTATGCCTACAATCTCGACCTTCGCAATCTCGGAGCTGCTGACGATGAATAACATCAAGCTCTTCGGTACTACGATTCAGGAGAATATCAATAACGGTATGTGGCACTACGGTGCGGCATTGTCGCTTATTATGTTGATAATCATCGGTATTACGTCGCTCTTCACGGACTCTGCGTCGGATGAGGGTGCTGGCGATGCCACAATATTATAACGCGCGCGTATGAGAAAGCTATCACATCTTTACTTGGTGCTACTGCTCGTAATGCTCTACGCACCGATTGTCATCATCGCGATTTTCTCGTTCACCGAGTCGAAGGTCTTGGGTAACTGGACTGGATTCTCGACGGAGTTGTACGAGTCGCTCTTCTCGGGTGGCGTGAATAACTCGCTTATAGATGCTATCCAGAATACCTTTATCATCGCCTTTGTTGCGGCTATCGTATCTACGCTGTTGGGTACCGTAGCGGCTATTGGTATCAACGACTTGCGTTATGGTAAGCGTAAGGCGGTTAACTTCGTGAATAACATTCCGATATTGAACCCCGATATCATCACTGGTATCTCGCTCTTTTTGCTCTTCATATCGTTTGGTATTACGCAGGGATATATGACCGTCATCTTGGCGCATATCACCTTCTGTACGCCTTATGTGGTGCTGAGCGTTATGCCACGTCTTACGCAGATGAACCCTAATATCTACGAGGCGGCCCTCGACTTGGGTGCTACGCCGATGCAGGCTATGCGTCGTGTTATCATCCCAGAGATTCGCCCAGGTATGATTTCGGGCTTTATTTTGGCCTTCACGTTGTCGATTGATGACTTCGCGGTGACTATCTTTACCAATGGTACTAACGGCCTCGAAACCCTCTCGACGTATATCTATGCCGATGCACGTAAGGGTGGTCTTACGCCCGAGTTGCGCGCTCTGTCGACCATCATCCTTGTGGTGGTGTTGGTGTTGCTGATTGTGGTTAACATCCGCGCACGCCGTCAGGCTCGTCAGGCCGAGGAGGCACTCAAAAATAGTAACCTTAAACCCTCACGAAGATAATGAAGTGGCTTAATGTTGTGCTACGTGGTGTAGCGATGATGGTCGTTGCTGTGGCGCTTGTGGCGTGCAACGGCGATGAGGCTCGTATGGGTGTCCTCAAGGTCTATAACTGGGGTGACTACATCGACGAGGAGCTTATTCCGGAGTTCGAGGAGTGGTACTTCGAGCAGACGGGCGAGGAGGTCGAGGTTATATACCAAACCTTTGATATTAACGAGGTTATGCTCGCAAAGATTGAGAACGGACAGGCCGATTTCGATGTTGTCTGCCCTTCGGAGTATATCATCGAGCGTATGTTGCGAAACGAGATGGTGTTGCCTATCCTCACGCCAGAGTTCGAGGCGGAGATGGCTGAACGTGATATCAACTACTTCGGTTGCGTGTCGCCATATATCAAGGAGCAGTTTGCGCTTATGGAGGCTCCCGAGGGTGTCAACCCGAACGACTATGCTGTGGGTTATATGTGGGGTACGACGGGTATCCTCTACAACAAGGCATACGTTACGCGCGAGGAGGCGCAGACGTGGGCGCTGATGTTCGACCAGAGGCTTCAGGATAAGATTTTCGTGAAGGATGCCTTCCGCGATGTATACTCGCCAATTCTTATCTACGCCAAGACTTTGGAGGCACGCGAGAGTGGCCTTTTGGGCGAGGATGAGTACCTCGATATCGACACCATTCACGAGCTTATGTACGACTCGTCTGATGAGTCTATCGCGTTGGTAGAGAGCTACTTAAAACGTATGAAGGAGCTTGTTGCGGGCTGGGAGGCCGACTTCGGTAAGGAGATGATGACGCAGGAGAAGGCGTGGATAAACCTTATGTGGAGCGGCGATGCTGTATGGGCTATCGACGAGGCGAGTGAGGTCGGCGTGGAGCTTGGCTATGAGGTGCCTCGCGAGGGTAGCGTGGTGTGGTTCGACGGCTGGGTAATCCCTAAATATGCGCGTAATCTGCGTGCTGCGCGCTACTTCATCGACTATATGTGTAATCCCGAAAATGCTATCCGAAATATGGATGCTACGGGCTACGTGAGTGTCGTTGCTACGCAGGAGGTCTACGACTCGTTGGAGGAGTTGTGCTACTGTGAGCCTGAGGTCTGCGACTTGAGCTACTTCTTTGTAAATGAGGATGGTACGCCTATCGAAGGCTCCGAGGCTGTGGTTGCCGATCCGGTGCTTTATCCCGATAAGAGTGTCATCGCGCGCTCGGGTGTTATGCACGATTCGGGTGACCGTACCGACAAGATGTTGGAGATGTGGTCGAGAGTGAAGGGCGATAACCTATCGACAGGTATGTTGGTTGGTATCGTGCTCTTTTTCAGCGTGTTGCTCGTATGGGGCGTATGGCGTAAGGTCGACAAATATCGTAGCCAGCTGAAGCTCCGCAAGCGCCGTCATAGCCACTCGAAGAAGAACTAATTTAATGCTTAAATAACCTTAAAAAATAGAAAAAAGAATGAAGAAAATATTTGCTTTCCTTTCGGCATTGTGTGTTGCGTTGCCGTTGTATGCCGCAGAGCCTGTGGCAGTTATGCCTATGGATAACCCACTTATGGATTGCTCCGAGGAGTGCTGCACGGAGGATGACGGCGACGAGTGGGAGTTCTGGTGGGAGGGTGGCATCGACCTCGCTTCGAACTATATGTGGCGCGGTTACGACCAGTCTTACACGGGTAATATGTTCGACCCATCGTTCCAGCCTTCGGTTACGTTTGGCTATGGTAAGTTCTATATCAATCTTTGGGGAAATGCCTCATTGTTAAGCGATTACAAGGAGTTTGATATGTTCCTCGGCTTCGACCACGAGAACTTGTCGGTTACTATCTACGATGTTTTTTGTGGCGTTGGCGCGGACTTCGGCTCGCAGAGCTTCTTCGATAAGGAGGCGCATAACCTCACGCTTACCATCGACTATACCTTCTTCGAGCGCTTGCGCTTGCACTGGGCGACAACGTTCCTCCACGCATCGGACTGGCACTATAACGAGGATGGCTCACGCCTGAAGCGCGCTTTTTCGTCATATTTTGAGGTTGGCTATACCCAGCCTTTCGGCGATGTTATGACTATGGAGATTATCGCAGGTGCTGCACCTTGGACAGGTCCTTTCTGGATGGCGGGACCACGTAAGATGGTTGATGGCGCTTATACTTTGGACTTTGATAATCAGCCTAAGGGCTTCAATGTCACTAACTTATCGTTGATGCTTAACCGCGACTTCGAGGTTGGTAGTGTAACACTTCCTCTTCAGGTGGGTTACACGTTCAACCCTACAACAAAGCGCC
>JAFYRB010000041.1 GCA_017559615.1 Alistipes sp.
AAGGAGCTTGCACACAGCTTCCGTTATGATCTCTTGGCACAGGGTGGTCAGCGTGCAGGTATGGATATGTATCGCAAGTTCCGCGGTGCAGACCCTGATAAGACTGCTATGCTTAAGGCTCGCGGTTTGTGGACAGAGCCTGTTGTAGAGGAGCAGACCGAGGAGTGTGTTGAGGTTGTTGAGGCACCTGTAGAGGTAAAGAAGGCACCACTAACACAGATTCCTGGTCGTCCTGTTAAGACTGCGCCAAAGCTCCCAACGAAGTAACCCAACAACGTAAATTGTTGAAACCATTAAATAATTATCTATGAAAAAAGTACTTTTTATTATGTCAGCATTGACTTTGGGTCTTGTTGGTTGTGCAGACGACATCACCAAGAACCCTCTCGTGGCTGAGTGGGACACCCCATTCCAGACACCTCCATTCTCGAAGATTGAGCTTAAGCATTATGAGCCAGCTATCGACTATGCTATCGAGCAGAATCGTGCGGAGATTGATGCTATCATCTCTAACCCTGAGGCTCCAACTTTCGAGAACACTATCGTAGCTATGGCAGAGTCTGGCGAGTTACTCGGCCGTATCACAGGTGTATTCTACGTTTTGAACAACTGTATCAGCACTCCAGAGATGCAGCAGATTGCTCTTAACATCTCTCCAAAGCTCACAGCACTCTCTAACGACGTATCGCTCAACCCAGAGCTTTTCGCTCGTGTGAAGGCTGTTTACGACCAGCGTGAGAGCCTTGAGCTTGACCAGGAGGATAAGATGCTCCTCGAGGAGACTTACAAGGGCTTCGCACGTTCAGGTGCTTTGCTTGAGGGTGAGGCACAGGAGTTGTACCGCCAGTACACTACCGAGCTTTCACAGCTTACTTTGGAGTTTGGTCAGAACGCTTTGAAGGCTACAAACGCTTTCTCGTTGAACATCACAGACGAGGCAAAGGTTGCAGAGCTTCCTGATTTCGTGAAGGAGGGCCTTGCAGCAGAGGCTGCAGCACGTGGCCAGGAGGGTTGGACTGTTACTCTCGATGCACCAAGCTATGGTCCATTTATGACCTACTCTTCACAGCGCGACCTTAAGGAGCAGCTCTACGTTGCTTATAACACACGCGCAAAGGGTGGTGAGTTCGACAATATGGAGAACATCCGCAAGATTGCTAACCTCCGTCTTCAGATTGCTAACTTGCTCGGTTATGAGACATACGCAGACTACGTTTTGGAGGATCGTATGGCCGAGAACCGCACTACTGTTGTAAACTTCCTCAACGAGCTTTGCGACGCTACTATGGACTACGCAAAGAAGGATGTTGCTACAGTTACAGAGTTTGCAAAGTCACTCGGTTTCGAGGGCGAGCTTATGCCTTGGGATTGGGGCTACTACAACGAGAAGTTTAAGGAGGCAAAGTACTCTATCAACGACGAGCAGATTAAGCCTTACTTGCAGCTTGAGAACGCTATCGACGCAGTATTTATGTTGGCAGGCAAGCTCTATGGCTTGACATTCACTCCAGCTCCAGAGATTGAGACATACCACCCAGAGGCAACTGCTTATGAGGTTAAGGATGAGAATGGCGAGCTTATGGCTATCCTCTACCTCGACTTCTTCCCACGTGAGTCAAAGCGTCAGGGTGCTTGGATGACAGAGTTCCGCGGCGTAAAGGTTAAGGATGGTGTTGAGCAGCGTCCTTTGGTGCAGCTCGTTATGAACTTCACAAAGCCTACTGCAACTACTCCATCATTGCTCACATTCGATGAGTTCACAACATTCCTCCACGAGTTTGGTCACGGTCTTCACGGTATCCTCGCAAAGGGTAAGTACGAGTCTATCAACGGTACTGCTGTTAAGCGCGACTTCGTAGAGCTTCCATCACAGATTATGGAGAACTGGGCTACAGAGAAGGAGTACCTCGACCTCTGGGCAAAGCACTACGAGAATGGTGAGGCTATGCCTGCAGAGCTTATCGAGAAGCTTATCGCAGCGAAGAACTATCTTGCAGCATACTTCAACATTCGTCAGCTCTCATTCGGTATGCTCGATATGGCTTGGCACACTATCACAACTCCATACGAGGGTGATGTTCTTGCATTCGAGCTTGAGGCATTGAAGCCTACACAGGTAATGCCTGTTGTTGATGGTTGCGCTATGGGTCCTTCATTCACTCACATCTTCTCTGGCGGTTACGCTACAGGTTACTATGGTTACAAGTGGGCAGAGGTTCTTGCAGCTGATGCTTACTCATACTTCCAGGAGAAGGGCATCTTCTCAAAGGAGGTAGCCGACAAGTTCCGCTACGAGGTATTGCAGAAGGGTGGTCACGAGCATCCTATGGATCTCTACGTTAAGTTCCGTGGTCACAAGCCACAGACACAGGCGTTGATCGACCAGATGAACCTCGAGTAATCAGTCGACACATTAAAACGATAGGCTCCCAAATCGGGAGCCTATTTTTATATACACGTACAAAAAAATATCGTGGAACGCTACCTCGGCAGCCATTCCACGATATCTACTTATTAAGTATATAGCCGTTAGCTTCTATACTATCAGAACGCTCTATATTACTTCTCTACAGGCTTTACAACAGGCATACGCTGTGGAACACCCTTACCACTCTCGTCGCTCTTGTGAGGAGTCTTAAGCTTTGTTGAAGGTGTAATCTGTGGCACACCATTAGGTGTCATAGGAGTACCGACACCTCTCTGTAATATCTTCTGTGCCTCAAGCTCCTCCTCTGTAGGGCCGAAAGCGACCTTCTTAAGGTGGATGCACATCACAACACCCTCGTTAGGCGAAACAAGCTTATTACCCTTCTCACCATAGGCCAACGATGCTGGAATCCACAATGTAATATCACCACCCTCGCCAACTTTCTGCATACCATACTGCGAGCCCTTAATCATAGCACGCTCCAAAACCACTGATAGATTCTCGTTCTGCTCCAACTGCTTCTTAAGAGTCTCGATGCGTCGTACGTTCAAATCCTTGTTCATTGTAGTATCGGCAATCGCAGCATCCAACGCCTCACGGAGCTTCGTAACACGCTCGTCAAGCGACTCCACAAGCTCACCGCGCTGCGTGTATACATCGTAGCTAAACGATACGGTATCCTTAAGGCTACGAGGCTTCACGCCATTACCCGCAACATCCACACGATAGTAGAGCGTCTGGCCGTCAACAGTTATAGCATTAACATCCTTCTGCTGCGCTACCATATCCAACCAATTTGCGCTACGCTCTGCCATATACCTAGGATACTCCGCCTTGACATAGTTGCTCATAATGCGGCGGAAATCTAACGAACTGATAGCCATAAAGTCATCCACAGCGCTCTGCTCCTCGATAGTCTTAGCATCCTCCAAGGCCTTCATAAACCAATGAATGTTCAAAGGATAGCAGCCCTTACGCACGTGGTTAGCCATATCATAGCCATAGCTCATCGATACCTTCTCAATTGTAAACTCGCCATTATCGAAGAGAGATGGGAGGAATACGTTGTTGGCATCCTTACCCGCAAAGCGCTTCGCCATAATATACTGGTTGAGCTTCTCCTTATAGAATCGTGTGAGATATTCGTAGTTCTCCTTCAAGAACTCATCATCCACAACGCTCTTCGAAATCTCCTCGTTGAACTTCTCGGCGATAAGGTTGATGTCGAAGATATTGCCCGCAGGGTGGAACACCATACCAAGGCCCATATTCATACCTACGGCATACGACAATGAATCGAACTCGGCATCAGGATTGTTGTAGGTTCTGTTCTCTACCGAATCAAAGTAGAACTGGCGCTCGGCAGTGCCACACGATGCCACAAGCATCGCCACGCCCAAGATTACAAATAGTTTTTTCATATTTCGTTTTAAAGTTAATATTTTCCTTATCGCTCCTCGACATCAACGAGCCACATCTCGTAGTAGAGCATCGTGTTAGGCAAAACCGAAAGAGAGTCGCAACCTGCCGAGCCGAATGCCAAGCGTGAAGGTATCCACGCCTCGAGATGACCACCCTCGCCGATAAGCTTCGAGGCCTCGATAACACCCTTTGGCATAGCTCCTACGGCCAAACGTAACGTATCCGCACGATAGTATGTCGTATCTACTACCTCACCTGCCACGTTGAGCATACGATAGCGCATATGCACCGTATCGCGGTTATTGCGAATCACCTTCTTCATATCGCCCAGAGTATGCACCTTGTAGGTAACACCCGACGTTGTTGCCACGAACTTTCTATCCGCCTTACGCAAATCCTCCAAGAAATGCTTCTCGAACTCCGCAACACGCTCATAGACGTCGTAGTTCATATACTTGAGGTATGCCATACGTGCCACCTCGTCGTTGAGCTTTGGCTCCGACTTATAAGCATCACGCAAACCCTCGCACACAGCATCAATGTTCAACAACGAATCCAAACCCATAAGGTTACGGCCGAGGTTAAGACCTATGACATAAGACATCGAATCGGCACTCGTCTGCATAATTGGCTGCTCCACCGTAGCCTGTGGCTTATTACAAGCCGCCACAAGCACCACAATGGCAAAAACTATAGATAATATCTTTTTCATATCGTAAACATTTTTTACTTCACTTCCCCTCTATCTCTCCTCACGCTTCGACTCCAACGAAATCAACAACGTACCAAGCAACGCAGCAACAGTAGAGGCAATCAAAATAGCAATCTTACCCATATCAATGAAGGCCTGATGCGTAGCCTTATCAAAGGCGAGGTTATCCACAAAGATTGACATCGTAAAGCCAATACCTCCCAAGCACGCAACAGCCAAGAGCATCAACCACGAAGCACCCGCAGGCTTATCGGCAATACCTAATTTAACGGCCAACCAACTGAACAACGAGATACCAAGAGGCTTACCCACAACAAGACCAAAGAAGATACCCATACCAATAGAACCCAACTCTGCCGAGTACTCAAAGATATTGAAATACTCCGCCGAAGAGATATATACACCTGCATTTGCGAGTGCAAAGATAGGCATAATAACGAAGTTGACGTAAGGCATAAGCATATGCTCCACACGGTGACTCATACCCTGTGAGCCGTTGGAAATCTGCGTCATACGGCGCAAGTAGTAGAGACGCTGCTCCTCGGCCTCATTCTCGTTCTCGATGCTATCCACATCCTTAAGGCCTCGCTCAATAATATCAGCCTTATGAAGGAAATAGGAGCGGCTATAACGAGGTTTTGTAGGAATCAACATCGCCATAGCGACACCCGAAATCGTTGCGTGAACACCCGAGTAGTAGAATAGAATCCACACCACACAGGCAGGAATCAAGTAGGCAATCATACGGAACTCTCCCAAGCGGCGCATAATGTAGATGCCAATCATAATAAGCACCGCGATACCCAAGAGCAACAGATTTGGAGTCTCGCCATAGAACAACGCGATAACCAAAATAGCTCCCAAGTCATCCGCAACTGCCAATGCCGTAAGAAAGACCTTCAACGATATAGGTACCCTATTGCCCAGAAGTGACATAATACCTATTGCAAAGGCGATATCCGTAGCCATAGGGATACCCCAACCATTCGACACATCGGTGCCACCATTAAACGCAGCATATATAATCGCTGGGACAATCATACCACCCATTGCCGCGACAACAGGGAGTATTGCCTTCTTAGGCGTAGAAAGCTCACCATCGGATATCTCGCGACGTATCTCAAGACCTACGGTAAAGAAGAAGACAACCATAAGGCCATCGTTGACAATCTTCTCGATGTTCATACCGCGTGGGAACAACTCACCATCGACATATAGTCCCAACTCCATATGCAAGAGGTGGTGGTATATCTCGCTCGTTGCAGGGAGATTCGCAAGGAGCATCGCGATGATTACGCATACAATAAGCACTATACCTCCAGCCCAAGGAGCCTGCAGAAAACTTGCACCCTGCTGCGAAAGGATATGGCGACGCTTAACAAATCCAAATCGTGAAAACATACTCTTCTTTCCTTTTAGTTACACAGTTACAATACCTCTGGGGCCTCGTGATTCTTCAACGCCATACAACACATATTGTAGAGCAGGCGTGCTGCGATGGCAGCATCGGTCTTATCATCGAGGTCTGGCACCACCTCCGTAAGGTCGAAACCTACGATTCTACGTCCCGAGTCGACAACCTTACCCAAGAGATAGACCACCTCTGGGAAGCGCAAACCTCCCGCCACCAACGAACCTGTATGTGGCGAGCACTCGATGGTCAGGCCATCAATATCCAACGAAACATATACCTTCTCGGGCAACTCCGCGATGATATCCTCGCAGATAGTAGCCCAATTAACACCCTCGAAATGCTTTGACCATATATCCTGGCCCGTAAATAGCGTAACACGCTCATCGCTCATCGCACGCTCCCACTCCGCAGGGCAGAAGGCTCTAACACCCACGCCTACCACACGCTCCACACCCGCGATATCACGCAACACGTTGTGCATAACCGAAGCGTTCGAGTGGTCGAAGCCCTGATACTGCTCCATAAGGTCACAACTTGAGTCAATATGCAGAATACCAATTTTCGAGTGACTCTCCGCCACGGCACGGATATTTCCATAGGCCGTTGATTGGTCACCACCAACAAGGCCCACAATCTTACCCCTATCGAGCCAATGCTTCGCCTGCGAGTAGATATTCTCGTTCACCTCCACCGAAGCCTCGTTCACACGACGCAAACGACGCTCATAGCCCAAGGCATCGGGAGCCGAAGAGTTATGCTTATAGGCCTTTATTACGCGCTCGGCATCCGAACGCAAGCGATGTGACATATCCTGAATCGAGTAGTCGATAGGTGCCGTAGCGATACCCTTACGCCACGTATATGGAGCCATCGGCTCAAAGAAGTCTACACCACGTGACGCCTCGATAATAGCATCGGGAGCATACGAACTTCCAGCACGCTCCGAAACCGTAGTATCCCACGGTGCCGAGATAAGCACCAATGCAGCCTCGTCGGGAGATAGTGGAATACCGAAATAGTTACCATTGTCGGGTATCGCGCCATTAGGGTCAAACTTCTTCTGCTCCATAGCCATATCCAGGAATATCGTTAAATACTTATTACTGTGCTATCAACAAAAAACTTTAGCACATAAATTATTATCACGCAAATTTAGTAATTTTTTGCATATAATCGCTATCTTTGCTAAAAATTTATCCCTTATGAAGGTCGTCATTGATAGTGCCATACCCTATATTCGTGGTATAATCGAGCCATACGCCGAGGTGCGTTATATGGCTGGCGCGGAGTTCACGCGCGATGCCATCGCCGATGCCGATGCTCTTATCATCCGCACGCGCACCATTGTAGACGCCAAACTTCTTGAGAATACACGTGTTAGCTTTGTTGCTACGGCAACTATCGGATGCGACCACATCGACCTCGACTACTGCCAGCGTCGCGGCATCAGAGTATGCTCCGCACCAGGATGTAACGCCCGCGGAGTGTTGCAGTGGGTAGCAGCCACGCTCCACCATCTTCTATCCAAAGATAACGCCACACCAGAGAGTTATACGCTCGGCGTTGTGGGCGTGGGAAACGTAGGCTCTCTCGTGGCGCAGTATGCTCGTCATTGGGGCTTTAAAGTTATGGAGTGCGACCCGCCACGCCAAGAGCGCGAAGGCGGTGAGTTCTACACCATCGAGGAGGTGGCACAAAAGTGTGACATCATAACGCTTCACACACCTCTCGATGCTACGACTACACATCTCGTAAACGGTTCACTTATAGAGCGTATGCCACGCCATAGCACCATTATAAACGCCTCACGTGGCAAGGTTGTGGATAACCGCGCAGTGATGCAGAGCGGCCACCGTTATGCCTTCGATGTCTGGGAGGGAGAGCCAATATTAGATGCCGAGGTTTTGGCGCGTGCGGAGATTGCAACACCACATATTGCTGGTTACTCTGTTCAGGGTAAGGCAAATGCTACGGCGATGTGCGTACACGCCCTTGCGGAGTTTTTCAACCTACCTCTTAAGGAGTGGTATCCCGAGGGTATCACACGCACCACCCCACGTCTTATCTCGTGGCAGGAGCTGTGCCAGACCATCACCTCGCATTATGACATCGTTTCGGAGAGCAACAACCTAAAGAGCCACGCCTCGGAATTTGAGGCACTCCGCAATAACTACGCATACCGAGAGGAGTATTTCTAAACGCGTTTTTAATACGACAAAAAAATGTAGCGAGCTTTTCGGCTCGCTACATTTTTTGTTGGCAGTAGAACTGCCTTATGATCTAATCGCTTAGTCCTGAAGCTTCGCAGCAAGGAACTCACGGTTAAGACGTGCGATATGCGCGATAGAGATAGACTTTGGACACTGTGCCTGGCAAGCACCAGTGTTAGTACAGTTACCGAAGCCAAGCTCATCCATCTTTGCAACCATCGCCTTAGCACGACGTGCGCCCTCTACGCGGCCCTGTGGCAACTTAGCAAGTGAAGATACACGTGCAGCAACGAACAACATTGCTGAACCGTTCTTACAAGTAGCAGCACAAGCACCACAACCTACGCAAGCTGCTGCGTCCATAGACTCGTCAGCATCTGCCTTAGGAATTGGAATAGCGTTACCATCAGGTACAGAGTTAGTACGTACTGATACGAAACCACCAGC
>JAFYRB010000042.1 GCA_017559615.1 Alistipes sp.
AAGGTTGTTATCGAGACTTGCGGAGGACCCATCACAGCACCACTCCATTATCTCAAAGAGCGATTTAATGTGCTGACTCTATTTGAAGTTGTAGATCACTTGGAGGATAGAATTAAGAATGTGCTAAAATATGGCTTAGATGATTGCCCTAAGAGTTAAGAGGTGTGTGATAATCGTAATCAAGACCCCACAGGAAGTGTCCCGGCGCATCTTGTGGGGTTGTCGTTTTTGTTGTGGGTAGCATAAATCAGCGCGCTTACGGAGGTACTATCCCACGATATTTTCTTTATACGATATAACCAATCTGCTCCTCTAAAATCAAAAATCATTTCTTGTGATAAGGGCGCATCTGTGTCACATTCCTAATAGTTATCCCACTTGGGCAGTAGGTAGACTACCGTTCCAAGTGGGATATTTTTGTGATGTTATACGTCTGCAAGCCCTCTGGTGCTAAATATGTTAATTTGTATTATTTAGTAGTTCGAAGAATCTCTCTCTATCACGCTCTGAACGCTCCGTATCTAACTCTCCCTTAACCTTTAGGCTCTTGGCATTAGGCAGGCGTTGCATAAATGTAGTGCGCAATGAATCCAACTCTGAAAGTGATGCTCTGGCAATAGATCTTATGGCTATGGCATTGTGAACAATATAAACACTTTGTGATAGTTCAGGGTCGTTAAGTATATCATAGGGGAATTTGTTGTAATAATAATCATTGACCAGTTTAATACTATCCTCCAATCGTTTATATTCACTACTACCATAGCACACGTTGTAGGTTTGTTCTTGCAGATTGGTATAGAGGCAACGTATGCTATCCTTCATAGCTTTAAATCTGGTATATGCATTGCCATAACGTCGTCTATCCTTGCGAATACCCATACTACCACTTGTGTAATCAAGTAATACGGTGTCGTTTGGGCCAATTGGTAATTCATCTAAAAATCTATGATTCTCGGTTACTATAAGCAACATAACAAAGCTATCTTCATTCATAGTAAATTGTAGCTCACCTCGACCACGCTTCACACGGCAACTATCTTTTATTGTAAATTCGCAACCTTCATCATACTCATATCCTTGCACATATGCCATACCGCTCTCATCTCCACAATCAAGACAAATATATGCTTGATGTGTCTTGGATATTGAACACGATAAAAATATACTGACTATGAATATGTATATAACGCTCTTTATAGCTTTCATATCTTATCGCTTTATGTAAAGTTTGTAGCCTACACCACGAACCGAGCTAATATCTATACACTTGTCTTTCGAGAGATAGGAGCGTAGCTTCGAGATAAATACATTCATCGAGCGTAGGTTGTAGTAGCTGTCATCGCCCCATATATCCATCAGCATACGGTGTGAGCTTACCACGTTGTCGCAGTTCTGTATCAGTAGGTTGAGTATCGCCGCTTCACGAGATGATAGATGTCGTATCTCGTTGTCAATTTCAAGAGTTTGAGCCTTCGAGTCGAAATTGTAGCGACCAATGGTGTATGTCTGACACTCCGTATTATCCTCCAAACGTGATAATAGAGCCTCTACGCGTACTATTAACTCCCTGATAGCAAAAGGTTTGCGTAGATAATCATTACCTCCTGCTTTAAATCCCTCGACAACATCCTCCGAGTCACTCAATGCCGAGAGAAAGAGGTATTGCGCTGCGCTCTGCTCCTCACGCATCGCGCGCACCATCTCATAGCCATCCATCTTCGGAAGCATAATATCGGCAATTACAAGATGTGGCTGCTCCTGGCGAAATAGTCGCAAACCCTCCGCACCATCACTCGCAGTAATCACGTCATATCCTGCCTCTTCGATAGCATCCTTTACGATGTGACGTAGGGTAGCCTCATCCTCAACTATTAGTATTCGTCGTTTTGCCATACGCGGGGAGTGTTATTTCAAATGTTGAGCCTTTGCCCACTGTGGAGCGTAGCGATATTTTACCTCTGTGTAACTCGATAATGTTCTTTACGTAGTACAACCCCAATCCAAAACCTTTGGTATCGTGACGATTACCCTGTGATATGCGGTAGAACTTCTCGAATATTCGTTTGCGCTCGCTTATAGGAATGCCTGCTCCATTATCACTAATGCTTATTATGGTAGATGTGTTACTACTTGATGCTGTGATAGTTATGTGCGGTTGTTTAGAGCAATACTTTATCGCGTTATCCACGAGTGCGCTCATCATCGCTGCGATATGGAGTCTATCGGCAACAATCTCTGTGGAGTGCGGAATATCTATATTCCACCTCACCTCTCTTGCCTGATATTTAAGGTCTATTGTCGCGCATATCTCTTCTACAATCTCCCCAACATCACACTGCGTGTAGTTCAGTTTGCGCTGCTCAAACTCCTCGGTCGAGGAGCGAAGAATCTCCTCTACCATATCTTCCAGACGCTTTAGCGACTGCAACGAAAGGTCGAGATACTCGTTGCGTTTCACCTCGTTATTTGCAAATGATGGCGAGGTGCGCAGAGCATCTGTTGCAGCGTATGCCGCAGCGATAGGGGTTTTTAGTTCGTGCGTGATGTTGTGTGTAAGGTCACGGCGCATCTGCTCGAGACTCTTTGCACGAAATAGCGTTCGGAGTAGGTAGATGAACGTTATGGTCAGCACTACTATGGAGAGCATTTGCAATATAGCTATCAATCGCATACTTGCAATGATTGTGGTGTGTGGGTCATCCACTGTAAGTCGTATGGTTAGTGGTGGAAAACTCTTGTTGAAGTCAATCTTCCTCTCTGATAAACTCTCGTTGCTTATCTCCCATATAGGCTCAAAGTTGTCGCCTATGGGTGCGAGTATCGATATCATAAATTGGCACTCAAGGCCTGATGTGCGTAGCTCCTCTTTGAGTATAGTGTGCAGTCGCTCGATATTTGGAAGGGTGTAATCGCCATTGGGAAAGCGTGTTACATATTGCCACGTTGCCTCCTCGAAAATGCTCTCTATCTGGTTGCGATAGGCGTTGCGCATATTCTTATAAGTATCCACCGCCCAGATAATCTCCACCGCTGCGAGGAACACCAATGAGAATATGCCACATAGTAGCACTATGGTAAAGCGACTCTTTTTCATATCGCAAAGTTATGAAAAATATGCTACGATGACTCACCGGCGTGTGAACTTTAACACTATTTAACATTCGCGTTAACACTCTTTAACCTAAAACCTTTGGAGTCGCAAATATTCTGTACTACCTTTGCAATAACAAAAAAGCAGCTGCAGTATTAATCTTAAAACCTTTGAACTATGAAACGAAAACTATTTGTATTTATATTTTCGCTGTTTGCACTCTCTATCGCAGCCACAGCACAGGAGCCTGCCTATATGATTAATGGCGAGCGTGTAACTATTGAGCAGGTCATTGACCTATCATCTGATGCTATAGAGATGATAGAAGTTGTGAAGAATGCCGAGGCCCTGGATGACTTTGAGAAGAGGTATGGTTTCCGCCCAGCGTGTATCACAAAGATAACCGCAAAAAGCGTAGATGGCGAGGATGAGGTATTCCTAATGGTGGATGAGATGCCACAGTTTATGGGTGGTGATCTTACGACCTTTAGAAATTGGGTAATGGAGAATGTCCGCTATCCTGAGGAGGCTATGAATAAAGGTATCGAAGGAATGGTTCTCGTGAGATTTTGCATCGACAAAGATGGATATATCAAAGAGAATATGACAGGTATTATCAAATCTCCCGATAAGTCATTGTCGGACGAGGTATTGCGAGTATTGAAGAGCTCTCCACAGTGGGTTCCTGGTAAGCAGAAGGGCAAGAATGTTATAGTGCAGTTTACTTTGCCTGTGAATTTCAAGCTTGTAAATAACGCTAATATGACTTTTACTTTTGATGATGACCAATCAGTCAATGGAGTCGAGAGAATAGAGGTTGTAAGTTTTGGTAAGTAACCTAATCCTCTAATCATAAGCAAAATAGGCGACCAACTGCTGGTCGCCTATTCATTTATTATTTACTCTTTGTTCCCTCGAAGGTTACGGGATACTCACCGCACATAAAACTCATCGAGAATGTTGTGTTGGTGATTGCTCCAATAAGGTTGGTAATGGTGTACTTCTCGAATGGGCCACCCATAGCATAAGGCACAATGTCATTACCTGCAAGAATGTAGTTGCCAACAGCACCCAAGCAATCTACACCTTCGACAACCATATCGAGTTTGATAGG
>JAFYRB010000043.1 GCA_017559615.1 Alistipes sp.
CAATACCTCGAATGGATCTACGGCATTACCCAAGCGCTTAGACATCTTGTTACCATTCTTATCGAGCACCAAACCGTTAGAGATGATGTTCTTGAAGGCTACAGAGTCGAAGAGCATTGTAGCGATAGCGTGCAATGTGTAGAACCAACCACGTGTCTGGTCAACACCCTCAGCGATGAAGTCCGCAGGATAGATCTGATCGAAGCCCTCCTTATTCTCGAATGGGTAGTGCACCTGAGCATATGGCATAGCACCTGAGTCGAACCATACATCGATCAAGTCTGGCTCACGGCGCATAGGCTCACCCTTAGATGATACCAATACGATATTATCTACATATGGACGGTGTAGGTCGATGTTATCTGTCGAGTAGTTCTCCTTAGACATATCGCCCACCTTGAAGTTCTTGTATGGGTTCTCGGTCATCACGCCTGCAGCCACAGCCTTCTCAATCTCAGCGATAAGCTCCTCAACAGAGCCGATACACTTCAACTCTGTGCGGTCCTCAGTAGCCCAAATTGGGAGTGGAGTACCCCAGAAACGAGAACGTGAAAGGTTCCAGTCGTTGATATTCTCAAGCCACTTACCGAAACGACCAGTACCTGTAGACTCTGGCTTCCAGTAGATAGTCTTGTTGAGCTCCATCATACGCTCACGCAATGCTGTGGTGCGGATAAACCAAGAGTCCAAAGGATAGTACAACACAGGCTTATCAGTACGCCAGCAGTGTGGGTAGTTGTGGGTATGCTTCTCAATCTTGAAGGCCTTACCCTCCTCCTTAAGCTTGATAGATATATATACATCGAGAGTCTCGGCAGCAGCGGCAGCCTTCTCATCATAGCGACCATCAACAGTAAACTGTGGGTCGTAGGCATTCTTCACGAAGCGGCCCTCATACTCGCCATAAGCAGACTCAACACACTCCTTAACAAACTTCTCATCGAGTTCCTCAGTTAGGAAAAACTTACCTGCGAAGTCAACCATAGGACGTGTCTCACCGCGCTTATTAATCATAAAGAGCGATGGAATACCAGCCTGACGCGCTACAAAGGCATCATCAGCACCAAAGGTAGGCGCGATATGTACGATACCAGTACCATCCTCAGTAGTTACATAGTCACCAGGGATTACACGGAATGCCTTAGCCGAAGCCTCAGTCCAGTTACCAGCCTCGTCAGCCTCAACAGGCTTAACCCAAGGAAGCAACTGCTCGTAGTGCATACCGCACAAATCTGTACCCTTGTACTTGCCTACGATAGCGAATGGAATAACCTTGTCGCCAGCCTTGTAGTCCTCGAGCGCAACCTCCTCACCCTTCTTATTGAAGATAGAGTACAACAATGGCTCGGCAACAACAGCCGTAATCTTTTCGCCATTATATGGGTTGTATGTACGCACTGCAACATAGTCGATCTTAGGACCTACGCAGAGTGCAGTATTTGAAGGCAATGTCCAAGGTGTTGTTGTCCAAGCAAGGAATACTGGCGTACCCCAGCCCAACATCTCCTCCTTAGGGTCGAGGATACGGAACTGCGCTGTGCAAGTGGTATCCTTAACATCACGATAGCAACCTGGCTGGTTAAGCTCGTGAGTAGAAAGACCAGTACCCGCAGCTGGCGAGTATGGCTGGATGGTGTAACCCTTGTAGAGAAGACCCTTCTCGTAGAGTTGCTTCAAAAGCCACCACAAGGTCTCGATAAACTTGTTGTCGTAGGTGATATACGGATCGTCCATATTTACCCAGTAACCCATCTTGTGTGTCAAGTCCTCCCAGATGTCGGTGAACTCCATAACTGCCTCACGGCAAGCCTTGTTGTACTCCTCGATAGAGATAGTCTTACCGATATCCTCCTTGGTAATACCCATCTTCTTCTCTACACCAAGCTCCACTGGAAGACCGTGCGTATCCCAACCAGCCTTACGGTGTACAAGGTAGCCCTGCTGTGTCTTATAACGGCAGAATACGTCCTTAATGGTACGCGCCATAACGTGGTGGATACCTGGAGTACCGTTTGCTGATGGTGGTCCCTCATAGAATACGAAGGTTGGATGACCCTCGCGTGTAGTGATGCTCTTGTGGAATGTGTCGTCCTTAGTCCAACGCGCCAACACCTCGTCAGCAACGCCAGCCAAGTCAAGAGCCTTATATTCGTTAAACTTACTCATAATTATCAATTGATCAATGCTATAGCCAATTACTAATTACTAATTGCTCATTACTAATTAATCCCGACTACTCCTCCTCGTCCTCATCAGACTCGGCCATTGTAGTATAAACATTGGTTACATCGTCATCCTCCTCAAGGTGCTCGATAAGCTTGTTAACAGCCTCGCGCTGCTCAGGTGTAAGCTCCTTAGTATCGGTTGGGATGCGTACAGACTCACCTGATACAAGCTCGAAGCCCTTGTCCTCAATCCAAGTCTGAATCTGACCGAATGACTCGTATGCAGCGTATACTGTAACCTCGCCCTCCTCAGCGTAGAACTCATCTACACCAAAGTCAATCATCTCAAGCTCCATCTCCTCAAAGTCAACACCCTCAGTAGGCTTGAACTTAAATACGCACTTGTGATCGAACATAAAGCCTACAGAACCTGATGTACCGAGTGTGCCACCATACTTATTGAAGTACATACGCACAGATGCTACGGTACGGTTAGTATTGTCGGTAGCAGTCTCCACCAATACAGCGATACCGTGAGGGCCATATCCCTCGTAGATCATCTCCTTGTAGTCTGCAGAGTCCTTATCAGTAGCACGCTTGATAGCACGCTCAACGTTCTCCTTAGGCATATTCTCAGCCTTAGCATTCTGCAACAAAAGACGAAGACGAAGGTTTGATGATGGATCTGGACCAGAAGCCTTAACAGCCATCTCAATCTCCTTACCGATCTTTGTAAATACACGCGCCATATGTCCCCAGCGCTTCATCTTTCTCGCCTTGCGATACTCAAATGCTCTTCCCATAGTGTAATTAGTTTTTTATATTTTTAGATTTTACTTTTGCTTTATTTGCATAATCGTGCAAAAATAGTATTTTTTTACGGAATTCAAAATATGTTTTCCCACAAAGTAACATACAACCCACAAAAAAATATCATTCTTACCAATCAATAATATATCCTTGGTCTAAATTTTGAAGCAAACGACACCTTAAAACTATGTTTTCATCACTACTACACACAGATTATGCACCACGCCATATAGAACAATACTTCCCCCAAAACAGAATAAGCACTATCTTAAAGTTCGCATTCAAAAAACACCCATATTTCAGCAATTTAAACACTTCTTTTTTTATCTATTATTATACTATTTCTCCATAGATTTACACAAGATCTTTAGACCACATTTTAGACCAATTTATCCACAGTTTTTACACAACAAACTACGTTTAGGGAGCTCCATAAATTAGTGTTTTAATACTTCTACAATGTACCATTTGGAGCAACTTTCGCCTCGCATCAGAAAATAAACCCCAAAAGTTTATGCCGTTTAGGGATAAATTGTTATCTTTGCCCGTAGTTGTTTTAGACTCTCTTTAGAGAGTACTAAAAACGATTAGTGAGTATAGCAACCATAAAACACTATATCACACGCACAACGAGGCCTCAAAAGAAGATGGCACAAAAGAAAAACTGGCGGTATAATTCACTGCAAACTTTTACAACCAACCCTTGTAACTGCTTGAAAATGCACCAGATGCAGACACACGCAGGAATCAAGAGTGTGTAGATACCACAACTATGGAGGCCTCAACAACTAATACCGAGAAGCACTGGTTTGCTATGCGCGACCTTAAGCGCGCCAATGCCCTACTACCTGCATATAAGCAGCTTGCAGAGGCTGGGATGAAGGTCTTCACACCTATGACAACACGTTTCATAGTGAAAGCGGGCAAACGCACAAGGGTGGAGATCCCCGTAATGCACGACCTTCTCTTTGTAAATGAGAACCGCCAAAACCTCGACCCCATCGTTGCCAAGACCCCAACTTTGCAGTACCGCTTCAAAAAGGGCGGCAAGCAGGGTGAGCCGATTATTGTTCCAACGGAGGATATGACAAAATTTATCGATGCGGTGCAGAGTGCCAACAACCCAAGATTCTACTCTGCCGACGAGATTGAGCCACTCCTTTGCGGTCGCAAAATCCGAATGATCGGAGGCACACTCGATGGCTACGAAGGAGTTCTACAAACCGTCCGCGGCTCCAGAACCAAACACTTAATCATCACACTCCCCTCGCTCCTAGCTGTGAGTGTCGACATAAACAACGAGTTTATCGAGGTGTTGTAAAGGCACAAAAGTAATTTGACGATTATGAACATAGAGTTAATAACAAGTATCGAACAGCAGAACAACCGATCCACAATCCATCTGCACTTCAACAACGAAATGCTCTCGTGGGTAGCATTTGGTCACTCTGCATACTCGCTACGAGTAATTGCTAAAAAGTTGCACATTAATAGTTTCCACGGTTTCTCCACAACTGCGAAGGTGCCATACACGGTCGTAAACAAGGATGCTCTCAACAAACTACGTGCAACGCACAGCGTTGAAAATGGCAATAACGAAGAGTACTACATCATCCGCCTTGACGAGGAGTTCGACCCTAACGACTATACTCGTTGGATGACCAAACTTAAGGAGGAATTGGATGCCAACGGAGGCTTCGACACACAAACACATATCAGTCACCTTGTGCCTAAAGATCAGTTCATCCAAGATGGTATGAGTGGTTTTGCGCGCAACTCAAAGAGAATGTTCGATATGTTCGCCTCTTTTGTTGCACTTCTAATCTTCTCGCCCCTGTTTTTGATATGCACAATCCTTGTTCGCCGCGAGGATGGAGGCCCAGCAATCTATAAGCAGGAGCGTATCGGTCGCTTTGGTCGCCCGTTCTATATCTACAAATTCCGCACTATGAGACTCGATGCCGAGGCTATGGGGCCACAGCTAAGCCACGGTGGCGGCGACAACGACCCACGTCTAACTAAGATAGGCAAATTCTTGCGCGCTCACCACCTCGACGAACTACCGCAGCTTTGGAATGTCTTTATTGGCGATATGGCATTCGTAGGCCCACGCCCCGAGCGCAAGTTCTACATCGACCAAATCCTCGAGCACGACAAACGCTACGAATATCTCTACCAGATACGTCCTGGTGTCACATCATACGCCACATTCTACAACGGCTACACCGACACAATGGAGAAGATGCTCCGCCGCTTGGAGTACGATCTCTACTACCTTGGTCATCGCTCTTGGCGCTTTGACATAGAGATTTTGTGGAAAACATTTTTTGGTATAATCTTCGGTAAGAAATTCTAGCACTATGAAAATCGCAGTAGCAGGAACTGGCTATGTAGGTCTCTCCATCGCCACCCTCCTCGCCCAACACAACGAGGTCGTGACCGTAGACGTTGTGGCTGAGAAGGTTGCTGCTATCAACAATAGGACCTCTCCTATTAGGGACGAGTATATAGAGGAGTTCTTCAAAACCAAACACCTAAACCTCCGCGCTACAACCGATGCCAAAGAGGCGTATTCGGATGCGGAGTTTGTGGTTGTTGCAGTGCCTACAAATTACGATAGCCACAAGGACTTTTTCGACACATCATTGGTTGAGCAAGTTATCGGGGAGGTATTCACATATAACACTGATGCGACTATTGTAATTAAATCGACTGTGCCCGTCGGTTATACTGAGAGCCTTAGTAAGCGATTAAATACCGACAAGATCCTATTCTCCCCAGAGTTTCTTCGTGAGAGCAAGGCTCTATACGACAATCTCTACCCTAATCGCATCATTGTTGGTCGAGCAGAGGAGAATAGCGATTCAGTAGAGGCAGCTAAGATATTTGCAGAGCTGCTAAAATCGGGAGCATATAAGGATGATGTTCCCGTACTATTTATGGGTACTACCGAGGCCGAGGCTGTAAAGCTCTTCGCCAACACCTACTTAGCCCTCCGCGTAAGCTACTTCAACGAGCTTGATACCTACGCAGCAATCAAAGGCTTGGATACACGAGCTATCATCGAGGGTGTAGGTCTCGACCCTCGTATCGGTACACACTACAACAACCCATCTTTCGGCTATGGCGGCTACTGCCTACCAAAGGATACTAAGCAGCTGCTGGCCAACTACCAGGATGTGCCACAAAATATGATGTCAGCAATCGTTGAGAGCAACCGTACTCGCAAGGACTTTATCGCCGACCAGGTGCTAACAAAAGCTGGCTACTACTCATATAGCTCAAATAGCGACTACAACAAAAACTCGGAGCACGAATGCGTTATCGGCATCTACCGCCTCACGATGAAATGCGACTCCGACAACTTCCGTCATAGCGCAGTGCAGGGCGTGATGAAACGCATTAAGGCAAAAGGCGCAAAGGTTATCATCTACGAACCAACCCTCGAAGATGGTTCAATGTTCTTCGGCTCGGAGATCGTGAACGACCTCGCCCGCTTCAAGAACGAGAGCCACACCATCATCGCCAACCGCTACGACACCACCCTCGACGATGTAATCGACAAGGTATATACTCGAGATATTTTTAGAAGGGATTAATAAGATTACAACACATCAAAAACTCCTATCATATTTACTTTTAATATGGCTATGGCTAATAGCAACCGTACAACGAAAGGTGTTGCGTGGGCTGCAATTGATAAAATTGGAGTAGTGTTACTCCAATTTTTTATCAATTTGGTACTCGCGAGGCTGTTAACACCAAATGATTTCGGCTGCGTCGGGATGATTTTAATATTTGTTGCGGTATCTCAAACAATTATAGATGGCGGTTTTGGCGCAGCTTTAATTCAAAAGGTTAATACAACGCCAACCGACTATTCTACAATATTTTATTGGAACATCATATTCTCCACACTAATATACATAGGTATATTTATTGCAGCGCCATGGGTTGCCGATTTCTTTAGGATAGCCCCCCTATGTGACTTACTACGAGTACTTGGCATTGTTATAATTATAAATGCATTCACATTAGTTCAACGCACTATTTTACGAAAAGCACTAAATTTCAAGGTAATTGCCATAATTGATATAATCTCATACTCATTCTCGGCAATTATTGCAACATACATGGCATATCGAAATTATGGTGCATGGAGCATTGTGGGTATGCAGATATCTAATGCTCTAATTGCCACAATACTATTTTGGATGACATCAAAGTGGCGTCCAATAATAACATTTTCGACTGAGAGTTTCAAATCACTCTTCTCATATGGAGGATTTCTCCTTATTGCGAACATTATGCAAGATGTTTGCACTCACATTCAAGGAGTGGTTATTGGTCGTAATTTCTCAGCCACACAGACAGGTTTATACTCTCAGGCAAAGAAGATGGACGAGGTCGCCAGCATGACCCTTCCCGCACTCTTATGTCAAGTTCTATTTCCACTATATTCCGAGTGCCAAAATGACAAAGAACGACTTCGCAATATGCTCAGCAACAATATGCGAATGGTATCTTTCGTGATATTCCCCCTCATGATGCTTTTAATAATTATTGCCAAGCCGGTCTTTATCTTTTTGTATGGTAATCAATGGATATATGCAGTTCCATATTTCCAAGTACTTTGTGTTGGAGGTTTTTTCTCTGCACTATATAATTTCAATTACTATGCGGTTGCAGCAGTAGGTCGTAGCAAAGCGTTATTTTATTGGGGTTGCTACAAGTGGGGAATTTTGCTTACACTATTACTTATTGGCGCACAAATAAATATGATGGGAGTGCTTATAGCAATGGTGGTTAGCAGTATTAACATATATGCAACAAATGCTTTCTTAGCACAGAAGTATATTGGATATAAATTCACTAAGCAGATTCTAGATATTTTACCAATTTTAGGATGTTCTATTTTAACTGGAGTAATTACATATCTTCTTTATACAAACATAGAGATTCATTGGGTTACTTTAACCATCATATTTATCGCAACATATATTACTATTGCATACCTGCTTCAAATTAGCACGCTAAAAGATACGGGTGTGTTACTATCAAAACTCATTAAAAAACAAAAATGATTGAGGCTCATATACAACAACAGTTACGCGAAAGATTTAATCCTGATGGCTCTATGCTTCGCAAACAGCAATTGCGAATGCTTGATATTTTAATCTATATAGACAAGGTATGCAAAGAGAATAATATCCGCTACTGGCTCAGTTCTGGCACTTTATTAGGAGCGGTACGCCACGGCGGGTTTATTCCTTGGGACGATGACCTCGACATTGAGATGCTCAGAGAAGACTACGAAAAGTTTATCTCTGTCTTCCCAAACAATGATGACTTTGCACTTCAAACACACAAAACAGACGACAATTACTTTAGAACGTTTGCAAAAGTTCGAGATTTACATAGTAAAATCAGCGAATTTGAACTTGATAGATATTACAAATATAGAGGGCTATATGTAGATGTTTTCAGCATAGAAAGAATACCTCGTCCCATTTGCCGATTTTACGGTGGGGTTTTTGAGGTGATTGGAAGATGGAGACGCCTAAGCGGGAATTCAAAAATTTTATTTTGGGCGATCAAATGTTTCCAAAAGATTATGCTATGTAGCATCCCAATTGTTCGACCAATATTTAGGATATTTACCCACGATTTGCACCATTCTTATGGCAGTGGTTTTTTAAAGAAACGAAACATTGAGGATATCTTGCCACTTAGCGAAATTGAATTTGAAGGATACCTTTTTCCTGCCCCTTTTAGCAGTGATAACTATTTAAAAAAGATTTATGGAAACTACGACCAGATACCTCAACTTGACACAATTATTATTCACACATCAACTTGTAAGTTAAATCCATAGCAATCCAATTAGAACGATGATAATCAATATAATCAATAAGATTGCTTATTTATTATCCACCCTCACAAATAGTGGTTTTATAAAGTATTTGCGCAAAAAAGGTATTGTAATAGGCAATGGGTGTACATTTCGCAATAGAAATACAATTAGAATCGATGTAACTCGACCAAGTTTAATCACGATTGGAGATAATGTGGATTTTAATATGAATTTTCAAATATTAACCCACGACTACACAACTAGTGTTTTTATAAGGAAATATGGCGAATTTATAAATTCGTCTGGACGGGTTAAGATTGGAAATAACATAGTTTTCGGTACGAATTGTATTGTCCTTAAAGGTGTAGAGATTGGCGACAATTGCATTATTGGGGCAGGTTCCATCGTATCTAAAAGCATTCCTAGCAATTCCGTTGCCGTGGGTAGACCCGCCAAAGTAGTTTGCACGGTAGATAAGTTCTATGAAAAGCGTAAGAAAGAGTGCATTAATGAAGCTTTTGAATATGCCAATAGTTTAATCGAGCGATATGGGAGGGAGCCTCATTATGGGGATTTCTACGAAGAGTTTCATCTCTTCGTAGATAAATCAAATATTCATAAATATCCCAACTTAAACATAGCCACTCAGTTAGGCGAAGAGTACGGTATTTGGTTAGAAAACCACAAAGCTTCTTTTGTGGATTTCGAAGAATTTATCGAAAAGGCTAAACAATATAAAGCTAATATTAAATGATATGTTGTATATCATAAACCTTATATTCTCTTGTCTGTATTTATCTCAAATAAAAGAAAAGAATACCTTTCATTTCTTGATAAAGATACTACCAGTTATACTACTGTGGATATTTATTGTTGGTGGACAATATGAGATTGGAGCTGATTACTATAACTACTTAGGCTTTTTCAATTACCCTTTCTATGAGACACGTTTTGAGCCAATATTCACTTGGGTATCTCGAGCTGTATACAATATTGGTATTATTGGTCAAGGTCAATTCTATGTTTTCGCATTAATTAATGCTATATTAATTTTTGTAGCATCACACAAACTTGGAATAAAGAATTGGGGGCTATTTTATTTCTTATTTATCACAGTATCTACGTTCTTTAACAATCAGATGAATGGTATCCGTCAATGTACGGCCGTAGCCTTTGCATACTGGGCTTTTGTAGAATTATATGTTGGTAAACTTAAAGGAGTCTCACTTATTACTATTGCAAGTGGCTTTCATTTATCAGCGATTGTTAGCCTATTATTTACATTCTTAAAAAAGGTGACCGCAGTTGTAACTAGATATCCTAAAATATTATTGATTACCTGTTGCTTCATTTCATTAATCCCTGCCGACGAATATATTAATCAAACATTGATAGGTTATCTCCCAGAAGATTTTAGAGAAGAAACACATTATGAGAGGATGTACACCGATGAGGATAACACTAGTTCTTCAATGAATATAGTATACAAGTTATCAAAACTACTATTATTACCTATCTATCTATACTCATTGCGTCTGCTCAAAACAAACATCTTATCTGACAAGGAGAAACTATTCTTTAAGTTTGGCATACTCTCTTATTCCTTGAGATGTGCGTTACTTGTAAACCATCTCATAGGTCGTTTCTCCTATTATTTTTGGATTCCATCTATTTTACCCATCTATTATCTATGTGTTGACAAGTATAAAAAACGTGAATATGCAGGTCTTATTTTTATCTTAATTTATGCTTCAGCAACATATTTTGTAAAGGTGGTTATGGGTACTGCCGAATACAAATCGTCTTTTATATATTTTCAATAACGCTTATAATTTGTAAACCGATAATTTTACCATATAGATATGCTCATATCAGTTATCATTCCTGTTTATAAGGTTGAAAAATATTTAGAGCAGTGTGTAATGTCTGTGCTAAATCAAACATATAGGGAAATTGAAGTTATTTTGGTTGATGATGGATCTCCAGACGGGTGTCCTGCGATGTGTGATGCTTATGCAGAGAAAGATGCTCGAATAAAGGTAATACACAAACCAAATGGCGGACTATCAGATGCTCGCAATGCTGGTACATCAATTGCAACAGGAGAGTATATACTTTATATGGACAGCGATGACTTTTGGAGCAGCATAGATGATTTGGCGAAATTAGTAACTATCGCGAAAGAGTCTACCGAGTGTGATTTCATCGGATTTAATTGTTCTTATTACTATGAAGCAAACAACAAAATAATACCTTGGATAAAATTCCACGAAGAAATCGTAGAAACAACATCATCGGCCAAGTGTATTGAAAAGTTAGTAGCTTCGGGAGTATTCCCTATTAGTGCTTGTATGAAGTTAATAAAACGAGAATGTATACAAGGGAAAATAGAATTCATCAAAGGCATATTCGGAGAGGATATTCCTTGGTTTATAGAGTTGCTTAAAAAAAGCAAGAAATGTAAATTTGTAAACAACTACATATATATGTACCGTAAAGGCTTGTGTTCATCTATCAGCGGTTCATTCTCCTATAAAAAATATACAGATCTTTTCAATATCCTCAAAGATGGAGTAGCAATTAATCAAAAAGAATGCGAAGAAACAACCCGTAATGCCATATTCTCTTTTTGGGCATATGAGTTATGTATCTTGAGAGCTATGACTGGATTTATGGATAGAAAGCAACAACGAAAGGAACTTAAAAAACTATATGAATTCAATTGGCTATTCAATTACCAAATACATCCCAAAGTTAGAAAGGTCGCTCTCGTGCAGAAATATTTGGGTAAAGCAATCACGAACATATTCCTTTATCAATATTTAAAAACAAGATTGGCGTAATTATCCAACGTCTCAGACGCATTCGTGAATATCCCCATTAGTTCATTGACATATTTTAGTTAAGTTATGAAGATTCTTCAAGTTATTACCCAGTCTGAATTGGGTGGAGCGCAAACTGTAGTTGTGCAATTGGCAAATAAACTCAGTGCGGAGCATCAGGTGGTGTTAGCTGCGGGGCAAGGCGATGGCAAAATGTGGGATATGGTAAATGATCGTGTCATTAGAGAGAGTTGCCCTCATCTTCAACGATCTATTTCCCCAAAGAATGACCTGCTTGCTTCAATCGAACTTCGCAAACTATATAGGAAACACAAGCCTGATATCATCCACCTTCACTCTTCAAAAGCTGGAACGCTCGGAAGAATTGTATTTCCTGCAAAAAAAGTGGTATATACTGTTCACGGCTTCGACTCTATTCGTCTTGCGTTTAGAAAGTTCCTACCTATAGAGCGTCTACTGCAACGAGGCTGTAGTGCAATTATTGGAGTTAGCAATTACGACGAAAGGAATTTGCGTTCAGAAAAGATATCTCGCAATGTAGTAACTATTCGCAATGGCATACAGCAACCCGACAGCAATAGCGTTGACAAGTTGGAGATATTTGAGAAATATGAAAAGATTGTGCTCTGTATTGCAAGACTACAAGCTCCCAAAGACCCACACCTCTTTATTGAGACGGCACGACTACTACCACAATATGGGTTTGTATGGATTGGAAACCAAGAGTCGGTTGAGCATTTAGGGCACATCCCAAGCAACTGCCATTTTATGGGCAATATGGTTAATGCCGGAGCATATTGTGCGCAGGCAGACCTACTAATGCTACCATCCAACTATGAAGGTCTTCCAATGGTTATTATCGAGGCTATGAGCTTCGGCAAGCCTGTCGTAGCATCGGATGTTGGTGGTGTAAGCGAGATTGTTCGCAATGGTATAAATGGCTACACACTACCCAATCAAGCAGAGCTATTTGCAGAGAAGATAGATGCAATACTAACCAATCGCGAGCTATATGCAACAATGTCGCAAAACTCGTTGGACATATTCAAAAAAGAACTAACTATTGATAGTATGGTTGAGGGCTATATGAATATATACAAGTCGATTAAACGGTAAAATATAGCCCCAACTAAGTGTAACACTTATAGATGAAATCAGAATTTATTTCGCTTATTAGGGCTGCCATACATGGCGAGAGTATCACTCTAAGCGACACACTCGACTGGAATCAAATATACGCTATGGCGGCGCAGCAGGGGGTGTTGGCGTTGGTGTTTGATGCGGTGGCGACATTGCCACTCGAGCAACAGCCGCCGAGAGCATTGAAGATGAAATGGATTGCCTCAATAGCGAACATCGAAGGCAGATACAACTACCAAAAAAAGACTGCGATGGAGCTAGCCGAGCTGTTTCATCAAAAGGATATAACGACCTATGTATTGAAGGGATTTGCTATCGCTGGCTACTATCCAAAGCCCGAGCATAGGGAGTGTGGAGACCTCGACTGCTTCCTCGGTGACGACTATGAGCGAGGTAATTACGTAGCTGAGGCTATAGGTGCGAAGGTAACACGCGAATACTACAAGCATTCGATTATCGTCTACCGCAAATTGATGGTAGAGAATCACCAATTTTGCATCGCTATTCGCGGTAGCCGAGCCCTCAAGGAGTTTGAACGCCATCTTGAAAAGACAATTTCCAAGGGGGCAACAATGATTGACGGGAGCCATCTTATTAAGCCATCTGCCGATTTCAATGCGCTCTTTATCACAATGCACGCGTTAACTCACTTCCTTGTCGAGGGCATCAAGCTACGCCATATTTTGGATTGGGCGTTGTTGCTGAAGGCAGAGCAGGAGAATATCAACTGGGCGGAGTTCTATGAGTGGGCAGACAAGATGCATCTTACAAGGTTTGCCGATGCGATGACGGCGATATGCGTAGAGCACTTTGGTCTGCAGGTCACCAACCCAGCTATTCACACGTCATCGCCATATGCTGAGCGTATCCTGCGCGATACGATACAAAATAGCGAGGGTATTCACAACAAGGGTTATTCCGCTTGGAAAAGCCGTTTTATGCAGATTCGCAATAGACTATCTTTCGCGTGGAAGTACCACAAAATCTACCAAAAGAGCCTGATTGTGGAGCTCACGAAGAGTGTCTTTGCATTCCTTTTCGAGCGGCACCCAAAACTATAGCATCTTAATACACCTTATGAGGCTGTCCAACAAGTTTTGTAGACAGCCTCATTTGTTTTAGGAGTTGTATAACAAGAGCTAATTTTAGGCTTGCGAGCTCGAAAAAGCGGAGTTTACTTAGCGGAAATGAACACTTTGAAAGCAAGCAATTTTGTTGTTAGGATGAGATAGATACAACGCTCGGCGAAATTCGAGGCGATGGGCTGTACTTAGACATACTGCCCATTGATGAGACATTTCGTTAGCGGAAGTAGATATCCATTATCACAACAAAGAAAGACAAAGTATCCCCGTTAGACAGCTTCATATTATATGGACCGCGGCCACTACATAGAGTACTGGTATCTTCCCTCTTGATCGGCAAAAAACCACGCCTGGCCAGCGATCTTAAGGCGAAATACGTCCAATGTCGTTTTTCCCAAAGCCGCTCTGAGCGAATCTGGGACATTACCTATAGTTCTAAATCCACCCTCATAGACAACAACAAGAGCATCGTTTGTAATGCAGGCTGCCCATATCTGGCCATACTCTCTGGCACCCTCTGCCATAAACTCCTGGATGGTTGCATCTGAGCAACTATAGTAGTCTGTTGAGATCACAATCCAGTCGCCATCATCATTAAATGTCACCGATGTGATGACCTCATGACGGTTGTTGTATTCGCGGAGCTTATTTTCAAGTGAGTATGGAATATTGTTCCAGACAATACCATTGTCACCATAGAGCACGAGCCATCTACCGGCCTCAGTAAGCTGTACATCATCAATAAACTCACCATCTTAGTTTAGTTCATCTATAGCATCAACAAGATCATCTGGGCAATCCGACACAGCAAAACCATTTTTACCATAGAGTGCTAGGTCTCCATTATATTTTGTAATGGCAACATTTCTACATCCACCCCATCTATCGATAGCATTTCTGATGTATTCACGACCTTGCGCGAAACTTGTGCTCGGACTAAGAACTGTAAAGAGCACAACAAATAACCATAGCATCCTCTTTTTCATAGTAGTAGTAGTTTTTATGTTCAAATGTTTGATTCGCATTGACACCAACATAGCTAAAAAATTCCACATATGGATAAGTGGGCTAGTGTATCTAACACATATAAATTTGTTATCGATAACACTTCACCCTATTTTGATACTCTAGATATCGATGTCACACCATATTTACGCGAATTAGTGCGGCCTCCTAGAATCGCCTCCAAAGCATCATAATAGACGTGCCCGTGGATATTGTGCTCCACAATCCAAGTCTCATAATCGGTACTATAGTACAACACGCCGACGTGCGTTCCATAGTTGCGAGTACACTCTCTGCGTGCTGCATAGAAAAACTCCAACATATAAGGACTAGTCCTGTAATACATATTTACTATGTAGTACTTTCCCACGACAAGTTTAGAGATATCAAGGTGCTCCTTGACGTAATCTGCAGCCTCGTAGTGCATATTAAGGACCGTAGAGAATCTCTGCTTAGCACTCACCTTCGTAAGATCTGGAACATTGACTTTCGAATAGCCATTTATCACCGAAGGGAAGTAGCTTACAACCTGATATGCGTGTCCCTGAGCGTAGTATCCCGCTCTTGCCAAACGTCCGTTGGCGTGTGCGGCACACTGATCCGTAAACTTTCCGTATCGATTTCTACCGCCCCATTTTACCACCTTTTTATGAAGAGGGTTCTCTGCAACTTCAGAATCACTCTCCTCTGTAGCTATGCGAATAGAGTCTGCATCTATAGGCCTATTGTTTGCAACTAATAGCGAATCTAATCTCTGCTTATAGGTATTTCGGCGTGTCTCTACGACCGTAGCTGCATCCTCAAGGCAACGGTCAATAAATGTCGAGTCTGCTTTTATAGATGCTATAAATGCCATTCCCGATGGCTGAACCTCCGCAGTATCCTGCGGATTGTTAGGTGTCGATACCTCCTGCGCAGAGACTGTAGATGGCGTACCCAACACACCACTACCAATCACAAATGCAGCAACAAGCATCAATATTTTCTTCATCTTTTTTTAATTTAGGTTATTTAGCAAAAGCCACTCCGCCAACGAAATAGCAAGACTAGATAATGAAATGCAAATATAGCAAAATTTTACTTCGTATGCAAATTAGCTCGACATACAACTCACCGAAGAGGGTGTAGTTTTTAGGCTAATGGCGAGATTTTAAACGAGACACACAGATAAAAAAGCAAAGGGATTGTCCAACAGGCTTGTTGAACAATCTCCATTACTTAGAAGTTATCATCGTATGGACCTACTCCAACTGCGAATCGCGAACACCATTAAGCATAGTGTGTATGTAGCGAGCAATGGCAGGGTCCTGCGAAATAAAGCCAATCTCATCGCTCGAATATTTACTTGGGAAGGCAAAGATAGCCTGCGTTTTGCCATTCACAGCACTCATCCAACAACACATCAAGATATTCTCCTTTAGGAGTAGTAGCTCGATGTTTGGCTGCTGGCTGAGCAAGTCGCATATGCTGAGCGTTATATCTTTGTACATATTGTAGAAATCGTTGTAGGTAATATCCTCATAGGACTTATCCATATAGGAACTTTTGATCTCATCCAATTTTGTAAATAGCTGATTTACACGCAATGTCGTAGCATCAACAGCACCCTGCTTCTGAGGCAGCGGCTCACGTAGTCCGTCTACAGTTGCCTTTATCTTCTTTTTATTGGCTTTGAACGACTCCTCGTAGTAGTGCTGTGTGAGATTTGCATAAACCAAATCCGAACGATAGATATTGTTGATAACCTTGTGTAGAGAGTCGCCACGCAATGGGTTCTTAACAAGGTAGTCATCGAAATATTCGTTTATCAAGGCTCTCTGTTTAGCCTCTATCTCCTCGTGAGAGTACATCTGAGGGACAATCTTATCACACTCATCTCTAAATTCCTTAACGCGCGTACGATATGCATCCATATCACTACGCAACCCTCTCTTATACTCAGGACTCAACAACTTATCCTGAATCATCTGCTTAAATGGTCTTTGATTGACATCGTAGTACGCAATGGTGATATGGCAACCACGGTTTGTAAGAGTCATAAGATTCTCAATCATCCTTCGGAATCCTTCGGCATCGCTACGAATACCATAGTAAAGAACATCCTCAAAGATGATTACCGAGTCCCTGATTTCAGACTTACCCTGATCCTCAATAGCACTATCTAGTAGATGGTTAATGTTGTCGATATACTCTGGGAAGAGACCAAGATAACGTGTTGATAATGAGCTTTGAATCTCCCTTAGATTATCAACAATCTGCTCTGACTCTTTGGTGCTGTTAATCATCTCATATGAGAAGAGAATGACCGAGAGCAGCAACGCAAAAGTCGCACTATCCATAATAAGTTTTAACTTCTTACCACCATTCTTAAAAAACTTATTCTCCATAAACTAATTTGGGTTAATATCTATCAAAAGTGATCGAAAAATCCTTACAATCACAAATATAGCCCATTTTCTTTATATCTCAAAATAAATGCGCCTATAATTTTGTGGGATGGAGATGGAGACGAGGGCTTGCTCGCAATAAGCTCGCAGACCAATAGAGACAAAAAAACAAAACGGATGACTTTCGTCATCCGTTCTGCATTGTGATCGAGCGGAGAGGGAGAATTGGCTACTACGCTCCCGATGGTCGCTCCGCTTAACGCCTTTCCCTTCTGCTTGCCGCAGGGGCCCTTGCAAGCCCACTGCGCAAAAGCGGCAAGCCGCCATCTTTTGTTTCCACACCTTCGTCTGCAAGTAAACTTGCGCCAAAGGTATAAAAACAAAAGGTATCGATTTCTCGATACCTTTTTGCTTCGTGGTCTAGCGGAGAGGGAGGGATTCGAACCCCCGGTGCCTCGCAGCACAACGGTTTTCAAGACCGCCGCAATCGACCACTCTGCCACCTCTCCAAAGGACAAAAGTATAGACTTTTTTTTAAACCACCAAATATTTTTGTAAATATTTTTTAATTATTTTTATCGCCCACTCATAACACACTGTATGTCTGAATATTACACAGCGGTAAAATTTTATTATTTTTTGAGCAAAATCTAAGTCATTCATCATTTTTAGGTAAAAAGGGCCGAGATGCGCTCTCGATGGCAGGTATGGTTTTCGCCCAGTTGAGCATAAAAAAGGCTGCTATTTACGCTCAAAAAAGTGGATCTTTGGCGGATTTTGGTGCACGACATTTTAAATTCTACTAAAAAAGACTACCTTTGTGGGAGTATTATATAACAAGCAGATATGCGCTACCTATTTTTTATATTGATGATGGCCTTTGCGCAAATTGCCTATGGTCAGGAGGTGAACAACGAGCCTACACCTACGCCTCCATATCACATCTCTATCTCGAAGCAAACTATGGAGCTTACGCTCTACGATGCCAACGATATGGTTGTCAAGACCTACCCGATCGCTTGCGGCAAGAACTTAGGCAATAAGGTCAAAAGTGGCGATATGCGCACACCAGAGGGAGTGTTCACCGTGCAGGAGGTTGTCAACTCATCAAATTGGCAGCACGACTTCAACGATGGCAAGGGTATGATTGCAGGCGCATACGGTCCCTATTTCATCCGTCTGCTTACACCTCCACATCGCGGCATCGGCATACACGGCACTCACGATGATACCTCTATCGGCACTCGCGCCACAGAGGGCTGTATCCGTATGCACAACAGCGACTTGCGCGAACTAAAGCCATATATTACGGTTGGTATGACAGTGGAGATTTTAACATCCGAAGCCGACCAAGCAGCGATGAAGTAGCGATACAGACTATGCAAAACAAATATAGGTGCTCTCACACTCTGAGCGCGCCTATATTTTATCGGTATAACACCTATCTCGATGGAATCGACGAAGCCTTAACCTTAAAGAAGTTCATCGACGAATTCGCATTCAACAGACGGTAGTCGTATATATTACTCCAACCGGCAGGGCGATCCTTAATCTCGCAGTCCTCGCCGGTATCGTTATCCACATATGCGCTAATCATATTGTGCCAGCCATTGATACGGGCAATAGAGTGCGTATAGTAGAATAGATCATTCGCAGGATCGCAAAGCTCATTCAAGGCATCGACATAAATCTTACGATACTCCTCAAACTGCAACAACTTGCCAATAAGAGGGCGATTATTGGTATCACCCCAATTAAGCGGATTCTGTCGGCCTGAATCGCTCTGCACGCCACAATTAGCCGATGTACCGAGGGTGTTGTCGTAGTCGAATGGGATAAAGAAGAATTTGTAATTGCTCTTATCCGACGAGTTAAAGTAGATATAGTAGTTATTACCATTGTTCCAATAGTCATCCCACATACCCACAACAACATTTACGGCATAGGTGCGAAGCAACAATTCCACATCGCACACCGAAGATATCCAGCTACGGAACTCCTCGCCCTGAAGCTTTGTGAGGTTACGCGAGAACTCTATCAACTGCTCCTTTGCGGCATTGAAGTTCTCGGTGTTGGTCTTAAGCTCATAGGTGTACGCCGTACCCGAGTCATCATCATAATACATCGATGCACTGCGTATATTATCATAGTTTAGGTCGGCTGGCGAGCTGGCATAGCTACACTTCCAAAGGTTGTGCTTATGGTCGCCAAACATATCCTTACGCCTCTTTACAAACTTATCATCTATAGCCTCAATCATCTCGTAGACACCATAGTATGCTGGCTGAGAATCCCCCTCTACGTGTATCCACAAGCGGCAGTATGAGCTATATGCTGCAGTCCAGATACCAAAGCGACGGAAGAGGTCGTAGCAGTACAACTCACGACAGTAGGCTCTATCATCCTTATGCCACTTTAGGTAGATCTTACGCACGTTATACAACTCGTGAGCATCATCTTTCTGATACTTGCGCAAGTTAAGTGTGAAGTGACAATGGTGCCAATCGGCATTGTTGCGCTTATGCTTCTCGCCACCATTACCCTCAGGACGACGGCGCGAGGTGTTACCACGTAGGCGCAGACCTGCATCTGCAAAGGTGTGCTTCTCGCCCTTAGACTCGAACTCTGCATCGCAGTGGATATAGTGAGTGGTCTGACTATTTGAATCGTAAGCACTAAGAAGCTCGTTCCACTGGCTCTCGGTGACGCTGATATGAATCTCTGGCAACACATTCATATCGAATACCCAAGCTAACTCATCCGATGTCCAATTACCACTAGGCTCCTCTATAGGCTCATCTCCAGGCTCAGTGGTGCCATCATCTGGCTCATCACCACCATCCTCTCCAGGCTCAGTGTTATCATCACCAGACTCTGTATTATCATCCTCACCAGGCTTCTGGTTACCTCCAACAGACTCCTCGGTCCAGCCACCGCCATTACTAACTTCATCATCTACGATTGGCAGTAGATCGTCAATAGTACAACCCGCCAACACCATCGCAACAACGGCATAGAGAGCGATATATAAAGAGGACAGATTAAATCTTTTCATACCATTATTATTTATATAAGAGATTGGCACACTGATGCCAATAGTCGCTACAAAGGTAGTAACTTTTAGCGAGTATTTCCAATTATATCAGATTATTTTCTTGGATTACACCATCTGCCGAACATAACTCACATAACACACTCCACACAAAAAACACCTCTCTCCAAAAGCAAACGCACCCAACCACGAGATTGGGTGCGCTGCGGCTATTTCATAGGCCCATAGACGACTACTTTGCAGGTATCGATGCCGCCTTAATCTTGAAAAAGTTCATCGGCGAATTTGGGTCGAGAATACGGTAATCGTAATTGTTACCCCACCCCGCTGGATGATCCTCAATATAGCAATCCTCACCAGTATCGTTGTAGACATATGGACGAATCATATCGTGCCATTTCTGAATACGGTTGTGTGATGCCTGATAGTAGAAGAAATCCTTCGATGGACTACACAATTCATTCATCGCCTTGACAAAAATCTCACGGTAGTCTTTGAATTCTAAAATCTTACCGATGAGAGGGCTGCTTTCTGTATTACCCCAGTTAAACGGATCGTGAGTACCCGAGTCACCTTGAACACCACAGTTGTGCGATGTGCCAAGAGTGTTGTCGTAATCGAAAGGAATCAAGAACACCTTATAGTTCTCCATATCCGTAGAATTGAAGTAGAGGTAGTAGTTGTTGGCATTGTTCCAGTAGTCATCCCACATACCTACAACGATACTTACCGCATAGGTCTGCATCAACAACTTAACGTCACATACCGTAGCAATCCAATCGTGAAACTCTTTACCTTCGAGTGTTGTAAGTTTACGCGAGAACTCTATCAACTGCGCCTTTGCAGCCTCGAAATTCTCCACATTGGTCTTAAGTTCGTAGGTAGCATATGCTCCCGAATCATCATCCCAACGGATATTCGCATTCCTGATTTGATTATAATTTAGATTTGCTGGATTGACACACTTCCATAGGTTGTGCTTATGGTCGCCAAACATATCTTTACGCCTCTTTACGAACTTATCATCTATAGCCTCAATCATCTCATACACTCCATAGTAAGCAGGCTTATAATCGCCCTCTACGTGTATCCACAAACGGCAATATGAACTATATGGTGCCGTCCAAACACCATAGCGACGGAAGAGGTCATAGCAGTACAACTCACGGCAATAGGCGGCATCATCCTTATGCCACTTTAGATATATCTTACGCACATTGCGTAACTCGTGGTCATCATCCTTCTGAAACTTGCGCAAGTTGAGCGTAAAATGGCAATGATGCCAGTCAGCATAATCGCGCGGGTGCACCTCGCCCCAATAACCCTCGGGACGGCGACGCGAGGTATTACCCCTTAGACGCAAGCCTGCATCCGCAAAGCTATAGAACACATCCTTCGACTTAAACTCGGCATCACAGTGTACGTAGTGATTCGTGCCAGAGTTCTGATCGTAGCTCATAAGGAGCTCATTCCACTGCTCCTCTGTCACATTGATACGCACCTCAGGCAACACATCCATATCAAAGACCCAAGACAACTCCTCGTGCACCCAAGGCGTACCCGCAACCTCTTCTACAGAGCTATCATTACCAGATGAGCCACCAAAGCCACTAAGCCAATCATCTGTCGCACAACTAGCCAAGGACAAAGAGATTGCGACACATACAACGCTAAAAAGATTGAGTATACCGAACTTTTTCATATCAAAATGTTTAATGTGATAGAACATCGCATAATGGCGATTACCACAAAGGTACGAAACTTTTCTCGGTTCGCACCCTATTTTGCAACGATTTTTATCTATATACACACATTCGTGGTACGGTGGCAACACTTTCAAAACCATAGACACCACACCATAGCAAAAAAATAGTGGCCACCTCCAATGGAGATAGCCACCTATTTTCAAGAGTAGGACTCGGACTACTTCTCAACTGCGCGTGCAGCGTATGAGATGTTCAAAGCCTCAGCCTTACGCAACTCCTGCTTTACAGAGGTAAGCTTACCTACTGTAGCGCCCTCGTCGACGCGAAGGTTAACAACAATCTCATTAGGGCCAACACCCTTAGTAACTGTTGTTGCTGAGATAAAGTCACGAATATCCTCAACCTCGCGAGTCTGGTCGTTGAGCTGAATCTTCAACGCATCCTCGCCCTTGGCAGCGCCAATAGGTTTACCCATCCAAATGTTTACAAGATTTTTCTTGTCGAGCTCAGTGATCTCATTAGCCTCAGGCATCTGCACAGATACCAATGGATCTACCTCACGCATCGTTGTAGCCGCCATAAAGAAGAATAGAAGCATAAATACGATGTCAGGAAGTGACGAGGTCGACATTGCGGGCACTTCACGCTTGCCCTTTTTTGCCATTACTGCCATAACTACTTCTTTGTTTGATCGTTAGGTTCTGCCTCAGATATCTTCATAGGTACAGCCTTGCGAATGTGCTGGGCCTCAAGATCGTTCAACTCATCATACTTCGAGCCATACACCTGACGAGCGATGTCGTCACGATATAGGTTGAAGGCGTGAGTAAGCTCATCCTGCACCTTTAGATATATTTTATACTCTGTTTCGTCATCGGCCTTCAAAGAGACAAGACCCTCGCTGACTTTGTAATTAGCACCGTCAATCTCAACATCCTTCTTGTTTGAACGGTCAGGATCAACAAGGAAGAAGTATACCTCACGTGATAGACGAGAGTGCTCGCCTACACGACGGAGGTCATTTGAACGATACTCCTCAGTGCCAACCATAATGGCACCGCTACGCGATACGTTTACCTTAAGTACGTTTCGCTCGTTAACGTCAACGTCGTTCTGCTGCTCTTTAGGGTCGATCCACGGTGGAAGCGTACGCTTCATACCTGTGTCGACATCCATCGTAGTTGTCACCAAGAAGAATATCAACAGCAGGAAAGCGATATCCGCCATTGAGCTGGAGTTAATCTCTCCCGCCTTTTTCTTAGCTCTTGCCATAAACTACGATTTAAAAATGCCACGAATAGCTGACAATACAGCTGCAAGAGCTGCACCAGCGATAGTGATGTAAGTAACAATAATGCTTGTATCAGCCATCATATACTCGAATGGACCGAATACTGTACGAGTAGCCAAATCAGTACCGATACCGAGGTCGTAACCAGCAGCGTCCTTAAGAGTGTGACCCTCATTCCAGCCGTTACCAGAAGCGATGAAGTATGCAACAGCAATAACACCAGCAACAACGAACAATGAGATGATAGTCTTCTTCAAGCCACCAGCATTAAGGAGCATATCCCAAAGTGCTGCGAATACGATGAAGCATACAGCGAATACAATCATAAAGTAGAACCAAATAAGGTTCCAGTTAACTGCATTTGCCAAAGCAACCATATTCTCACCGTCAGCCTTAGCCTGAGCGTTAGCGCGGATTGAAGCATCGATGTTCTCCTGCATAATAACCACGTTCTCGCGATACTGTGCAAGAGTGTCGTTCAAAGCCTTGAACTCAGCAGCCTTAGCCTCAGCTGCAGCAAGCTGTCTCTTCTGAGCACCACTAAGACGCTGACCCTTAAGCTCAGCAACAGTCTTCTCGGCAGCCAAACCAGCCTCACGAGCAGCCTCTACCTTCTGCTCATAAGCAGGGATAGTCTCCTCGATAATCTGAGCACGCTTAGCCTTCTCCTCCTCGATAGCACTCTCAGGAAGAATGCCCTCCTCGAGCTGATTGGCAAAGATGATGCCCAAAGCTCGAATACCCTCCGATGTAGTTGTAACAGGCACCGGCTGGTCATCCTCAGTATTCACTGCATTTCCCTCAGCGTCGAACTGCTGCACAAGTGGAGTGCTATTAGCAATCTTAGCAGAGTCTGGAGCACTCATACCTGCAACGATTGCCCAAGCCACCATAGCAACAGATACCAAGGCAAATAGTAGGAATACGTATCTATGTAATTTTTTCATAATTTGTTTTGCTTAAATAAGTTAGGTCTTAATTATCGCTTGTTGTATGCAGTAAGCATATCAACCAAGGTGATAGAAGTATCCTCCATCTTAACAACCTCACCCTCGATCTTTGAAAGGATGTAGTTGAAGAACACCTGAAGGATAACTGCAGAGATAAGACCCATCATAGTAGTCAAAAGCGCAACCTTGATACCACCTGCTACAACGGCTGGAGAGATAGTAGCCTGAGCCTGGATATCATCGAACGCCTGGATCATACCAACAACGGTACCCATAAAACCG
>JAFYRB010000044.1 GCA_017559615.1 Alistipes sp.
GTACAAAGGCATTGTATGCATACCCTCCTCGGGCATATCCTGCTGTGTGAGAACAATTGTAATCTCCTTTGCACGGTCGTTACGATAGTTATAGAAGATAACCAAATCGTTGGGCTTAATGCGGCCGATAACCTCACCATTCTCATCCACGCGAACGATAGGCTTAACGAACTCGTCGGTCACACCCTCGTCGTAAGAGCGTTGCATAGCCTCTACCATATCGGTAGCAGCATCGCCTACACCATTTACGAGCAAATCGTAAGCAACCTTCACACGCTCCCAACGCTTATCGCGGTCCATAGCATAGTAACGGCCAATGATTGAGGCAATTTTACCTGTAGACTTTGCCATATGCTCCTCCAACGCTGCGATAAAGCCCTTACCGCTACGTGGGTCGGTATCACGGCCATCCATAAAGCAGTGTACGAAGGTGTTGTCGATGCCATAGTGCTTCGAGATATCGCAGAGCTTGAAGAGGTGGTCGAGTGATGAGTGTACACCACCATCCGACACAAGACCCATAAAGTGTACATTCACATCATTAGCCTTTGCATACTCAAATGCCTTAACAATCTCCTCGTTCTCGAGGATAGAGTTGTCGCGGCAAGCACGGTTAATCTTCACCAAGTCCTGGTATACTACACGACCAGCACCAATATTCAAGTGGCCTACCTCCGAGTTACCCATCTGTCCCTCTGGCAAACCTACATTCTCGCCATCAGTCTTAAGTGTAGCGTGGGGGTAACGCTCTGTCATTGCGTTGATATACTCTGGATTCATAGAGTAGATAACGTCCGACTTACTGCGGTCGCCAATACCCCATCCATCCAAAATCATCAATAGAACTTTCTGACTCATAGTTTATTAAATGTTTTTCAATTAGTTCAACTTCTCCATAATCATCTCTACAGCCTTGTCAACAGCAGCCTGCAAACCATCAGGATTCTTACCACCCGCAGTTGCATAGTGCTTCTGGCCACCGCCACCGCCGTTCATCAACTTCGCGGCCTCACGAACTACAGCACCAGCGTCGATACCCGCAGCTACCATATCGTCTGAAAGCATAATGTTGAGCGTAGGCTTGCCATCGAAGAGGTTACCGATAACCATAACAAGACGCTCCGACACGCGCTGACGCAAACCAAATGCCAAGTCCTTCATAACCTCTGGAGCATACTTTGCAGTATGAGAGATAAGTTTAACACCATTGCGAAGTGGAGTGTTCTCTGCAAGTCCCTCTGCCAACTTCTCAACCTTCTCCTTACGCATCTCCGCTACCTCGCGGCTGAGAGCATCGTTCGACTCAATAATCTTCTCGATAGCCTGCAATACCTTAGGGTTGTGTACCATCTGCTCGAGTGATGTAATCATATCCTGTGCAGCGTAGATTACAGACTCTGAAGCCTCACCTGTAACAGCCTCAATACGACGTACACCCGCAGAGATAGCGCTCTCCGACACAATCTTAAAGATACCGATTGTACCCGTAGCAGATGTGTGAGTACCACCACAAAGCTCTGTCGAAGGACCAAAGTTTACGATACGTACCTTATCGCCATACTTCTCACCAAAGAGCATAATAGCACCTGCGGCCTCAGCCTCGGCCATTGTAGCCTCGCGGTTCTCAACCAAAGGATAGTTTGTACGGATAAGCTTGTTTACAAGACGCTCAACCTCACGAAGCTCCTCTGCAGTAACCTTCTGGAAGTGAGAGAAGTCGAAGCGAAGGCCCATAGGACCTACCTGCGAACCCTTCTGCTCAACGTGTGAGCCAAGTACGGTACGCAAAGCGTAGTCTACAAGGTGGGTTGCCGTGTGGTTGTTAGCAATCTTCTGACGAGACTCTGTATCTACAACCGCGCGGAATGTTGCAGATGGATTCTCTGGCAACTGCTTTGCGATGTGGATGATAAGACCATTCTCCTTCTCGGTAGCAACAATCTCAATCTTCTCGTTTGCGCTCTCGATATAACCTGTGTCACCAATCTGACCACCAGAGTTGCCATAGAATGGTGTCTGGTCGAATACAAGCTGATATGTTGTAGCGTTCTTTGTTCTTACGCGACGGTAACGAGCGATGTTGATATCCGCAGTGAGGTTATCGTAGCCAATGAACTTGCTCTCGCTGATAGGCATAATCTCCTGCCAGTCGTCGATATCCTGTGATGCTGCGTTACGTGAACGCTCCTTCTGCACTTGAAGCTCCTTCTCAAACTCCTCGAGGTCAACAGATACACCCTGCTCACGTGCGATAAGGTCTGTAAGGTCGATAGGGAAGCCATAAGTATCATACAATACGAATGCATCCTTACCCGAAATCTTACCATTTGTAGACTTCTTGATAACGCCCTCCAAGAGGTTGATACCTGTTGCCAAGGTGCGGAGGAATGATGCCTCCTCCTCCTCGATAACACGCTCGATAAGAGTCTGCTGTGCTACGAGCTCTGGGAACTGGTGGCCCATCTGCTCCACAAGGCCCTTAACCAACTTGCAGATAAATGGCTCGGTGAAGCCGAGGTATGTGTAGCCGTAACGTACCGCACGGCGCAAGATACGACGGATAACATAACCTGCCTTTGCGTTTGCTGGAAGCTGACCGTCGGCGATAGAGAATGAGATAGCACGAAGGTGGTCAGCGATAACGCGCATAGCAACATCTGCCTTCTCATCCTTGCCATACTCCTTACCTGAAAGCGCTGCGATGCGAGCGATAGTTGGCTGGAATACGTCAGTATCGTAGTTCGACTTCTTGCCCTGAAGAATCATACACAAACGCTCGAAGCCCATACCTGTATCTACGTTCTTCGCAGGAAGTGGCTCCAACGATCCATTAGCCTTGCGGTTGAACTGCATAAACACAAGGTTCCAAATCTCGATAACCTGTGGGTGGCTCATATTTACCATCTCGCGGCCAGGAATCTTTGCAACCTCCTCGTCATCACGAAGGTCGAAGTGAATCTCGCTACAAGGGCCACAAGGACCTGTCTCACCCATCTCCCAGAAGTTATCCTTCTTATTACCACGGATGATGTGATCCTCTGGCAAGAACTGCTTCCAATAGTCGTATGCCTCCTGGTCGAATGGCACGCCATCCTCCTCGCTACCCTCAAAAACGGTAGCATACATACGGCTCTTGTCGAGCTTGTACACCTCGGTAAGAAGCTCCCACGCCCACTCGATAGCCTCCTTCTTGAAGTAGTCGCCATACGACCAGTTACCGAGCATCTCGAACATTGTGTGGTGGTATGTATCGTGACCTACCTCCTCGAGGTCGTTATGTTTACCCGAAACGCGCAAACACTTCTGTGTATCTGCTACGCGGGGCCACTTGCGAGGTGCGTTACCAAGGAAGATGTCCTTAAACTGGTTCATACCAGCATTGGTAAAC
>JAFYRB010000045.1 GCA_017559615.1 Alistipes sp.
GCACGTTTCGAGCAGGAGCACGAGCGTACTCCATCTGCCGAGGAGCTTGCAACAGAGCTTGAGCTTCCAAAGGAGAAGGTTACCGACACTCTTCGTGTTGCGGGCCGTCACATCTCTGTGGATGCACCATTTGCCGATGGCGAGGATAACAGCCTTTTGGACGTCTTGGTAAACACCGACTCTCCAAATGCTGACCGTGGTCTTATCAACGAGTCACTTGCTACCGAGGTGGAGCGCGCACTTGAGATTCTCACCGACCGTGAGCGCGATATCATCCGCTACTTCTTTGGTATTGGCACCTCGGAGATGACACTCGAGGAGATTGGCGAGAAGTTCGACCTCACACGCGAGCGTGTACGTCAGATTAAGGAGAAGGCTATTCGCAAGCTTCGTCAGTCGTCACGTTCTATTCCGTTGAAGTCCTTCCTCGGATAATTTGTTGTGATAGTGGTGCATCTGCACCGCTTCAGTCAACGCCACCAATGGGACGTACGCCAAGTACTACCCATCGGTGGCTTTTTCGTGTCAGCGGCACATCTGCATCACTCTGACAACAAATAAATTTGTTATTATAAGCGGTCATCTGCGACCTCTCAATCATTAGCCCAAATAGGAAATACACCAAGTATGTCCTATCTGGGCTAATTTCTTTATCGAGGCCACATCTAACCACTTCTAATAACAAATTCCGTCTAACCCTTTACGAACATAGGGTAGTGTGTGAAATATTAATTTCCTACTACTCGACCTTTCTCTAATCCTCTCTCCATTTCACAACCACAAAAAAAATATCCCGCCTCGAAAAGCGGGATACTTTGTTGCCGAGTATCGGCGATTATTACATTGCGTTCTTCGCAGTCTCCAAGAACTTAACGAACTCCTCAATGTTGGTGTTGTAACCACGTGGGCCTGCCAATACTGTCTCACCATCTGGTGAAAGCAAGATGTAGCCTGGCTGTGCGTTAACACCCCAACGGTCCTGAGCGAACTTAGAGTTGAGTGAGCCAAGACGCTTGCCATCCTCAACCTTTGTGTTGTCGTCAACGTAGAGGGCGCAGATTACGAAGTCGTTCTGCAACATAGGCAATACGCTGCTGTGGCTCCATACCATAGTCTCCATCTCACGGCAGTTGTTACAAGCGTGACCTGTAACGTCTACGAAGATAGGCTTGTTCTGCTTCATAGCATCCTCAACAGCCTCCTCGAAATCGAAGTGGCCCTCGAGCTGGTGTGGCAAGTGGAGGAAGTCAGCATACTTACGACCTGTGTTAGCGTTATCAACGCGACCGTTAATCTGGTAATCCTGAGTTGTCATAGGTGGAATGTAACCAGAGATAGCGTTAAGTGGAGCACCCCACAAACCTGGAATCATATATACTACGAATGAGAATACTGCGATAGCGAGTGTAAGGCGGAATACTGACACGTGCTTAACCTCGTCGTCGTGAGCAAAGCGGAGCTTACCAAGCAAGTAGAAGCCGAGCAATGAGAATACTACGATCCAGATAGCGAGGTATGTCTCACGGTCGAGCAAGCCCCAGTGCATAGTCTGGTCTGCAGTCATCAAGAACTTCAAACCGAGGGCTACCTCGATGAAACCGAGAACTACCTTTACAGAGTTCAACCAACCACCGCTCTTTGGCAAGTTCTTAAGCAATGATGGGAACCACGCGAGAACTGTAAATGGAAGTGCGAAGGCTACGGCGAAGGCAAACATAGTGATGATTGGCATCCATACACCACCGCTTGTAGAGCTGATGATAACCGAACCTACGATAGGACCTGTACAAGAGAATGATACGAGTACGAGGGTCAACGCCATAAAGAAGATACCTACCAAGCCACCCTTATCAGCACCCTCGTCGCTCTTGTTAACGAGTGAAGATGGGAGTGTAATCTCGAATGCACCGAGGAACGATGCTGCGAAGATCATAAAGATAACGAAGAAGATAAGGTTTGGAATCCAGTGAGTACCGATAGCGTTGAAGATATCGCCTGCAACGTTTGTACCGAAGGCGTTAGAGAGAAGCACGAGGATTGCGATAGGCAATACGTAGAGTGCTACGATGAAGAAACCATA
>JAFYRB010000046.1 GCA_017559615.1 Alistipes sp.
CTGGGAGGGTGCGACACTTGAGCAGCAGGTTCACGATATCCTAACACGTCGCAACCTAACCCTCGCAACAGCCGAAAGTTGCACGGGAGGCACTATCGCCTCGAAGTTTACCGCTATGGCGGGTGCTTCGGCATACTTCCTCGCGGGTGTTGTTGCCTATGCTAATAGCGCGAAGAGCAACATCATCGAGGTAAACAGCGAAGATATCCTACGCTACGGTGCTGTTAGCGAGAGCGTAGCACGCCAGATGGCCGAGGGTGTACGTCGTGTTGCAGGTGCAGACTACGCCATTGCCACAACGGGCATCGCAGGACCTGGAGGTGGCAGCGCCGAGAAACCCGTAGGTACGGTATGGATGGCTGTGGCAACACCCAAGGGTACCATCGCGCAGATGCGTAACTGCGGCACCGACCGCTCGCAGATAATAAGCCGAGCATCGGCATACGCCATCGAGATGCTCTACGACCAGATTAAGAATATGTAACACAAACAAATAAATGCTATGATACGATCTATCTTAGACACCGACTTGTACAAGTTTACAACCTCGTACGCCTACTTTAAGCTCTACCCCGAGGCTATTGGTACGTTTACGTTCAACGACCGCGCGAAGACCTACTTCGACGATGATTTCCTCGATGATTTAAAGGCCGAATTTAAGGCCTTGGAGCGCATCTCGCTCTCGGAGGATGAGTTCAAATATATGTGCAAGCACTGCAAGTATATCCCACAGAACTACTTCGAGTGGTTGCGCGGCTTCCACTTCGACGCCTCGAAGATTAACGTATGGCTCGACGAGGAGCATCACCTCCAAATTAACGTAACAGACTTTATGTACAAGGTTACGCTCTACGAGATTCCTATCCTTGCTACCGTATCGGAGCTGTTCCACCTCCGCAATAGCTACGACGCAGAGGCTATGATGGCACGCCTCGAGGCAAAGGAGCAGATAGCACGCGACAACGGCATCATCTTCTCGGACTTCGGTACACGCCGTCGCTTCTCGTATGATGTGCAGCGTATGGTCGTTAAGCACCTCAAGAACAACCCTTGTGGCTGCGTGGGAACATCGAACTGCCACCTTGCTATGGAGCTGGATATGAAGATGATTGGTACCTATCCTCACGAGCTTCCGATGTTTATCGCAGCGGTGAATGGTGGTCCTCGAAATGCGAACTACCTCACGATGGAGGATTGGGTGAAGGTCTACGATGGTTACCTCGGCACGGCACTTACCGACAGCTTCGGCTCGGAGGTCTTCTTCAATAACTTCTCGAAGAAGCACGCCTGCCTCTTCGATGGTGTACGCCAAGATTCGGGCGACCCTATTGCCTTCATAGATATGGCTATCGCACGATACAAGGAGCTGGGTATCGACCCTATGACCAAGAGCATCGTATTTAGCGACTCGCTCAACTTCGAGAAGTGCGTGGAGATTAAGAAGGCGTGCGAGGGACGTATCAGGTGTATGTTCGGTATCGGCACAAACCTCACCTGCGATACAGGTCACGCTTCGTGCAACATCGTTATGAAGCTATCGTCGTGCCAGATTAACTCTCGTAAGCCAAAGGAGCTTTGCGTGAAGCTCTCGGATGTCGAGGGCAAGGAGATGGGCGATCCAGAGGAGATTAAGGTATATCGCTACCTCCTTCGCAATCAGGGTAGAAATAACTAACATATATTATATATAAGTAAGAGGATGACTAAAAGAAATTAGTCATCCTCTATTTTAGTGCGTAAAGACCTTTCCGAGCTGCTTCTGCTGCTCATCGTAGGCAATGCGCGAGGTAGTTGGATACTTCAACTTATCAAGCTCCTTAACTGCATTCTCGATATCGCGCAACAACATATCTGCCATATCTCGCGACATACCCTGACGCACAACGATACGCATCACCACGATATCCTCGATATTCTTAGGGAGCGAGTATGCTGGCACCATCCAGCCACTCTGCTGCAACGAGGCCTGAAGGTCGTAGAGCGTCCACTTCGCACTCTTGATATACTCCTGGCTCAATGACCATACGAAGAGTGGATTTACAACCTCATCGGAGTAGTTCTCGAAGCACTTCATCTCGCCAATACGCTTGTGACAGTAGCGTGCAATCTCCATCGAGTTCTGCTGCACACGGGTGTAGCCCTCGCGACCCAAACGGATAAAGTTATAGTACTGACCAAGCACCTGTGCCGCAGGGCGTGAGAAGTTGAGTCCCACCTGCGTAACCTCGGCACCGAGGTAGTTCACCGAGAAGCTCATCTCCTCTGGAAGATAGCTCTTATCGCGCCATATCACCCATCCCAAACCTGGATATACAAGGCCGAACTTATGTCCCGACGTCGAGATTGAGATTACGTTCTTTAGGCGGAAATCCCAGCGCGTATCAGGACTTACAAACGGCAAGATGAAACCTCCCGATGCGGCATCCACGTGGATAGGAATATCGTAGCCCGTCTTTTTGTTGAAAGCCTCCAACTCGCGGTCAAGCTCCTCGATATCATCATTGAGGCCCGTCCACGTAACGCCAGCAATAGGTACCACGCATATCGTATTCTCGTCGCAGTGCTTCAACGCCTCCTTTGGACAAAGCGTGCGATTCTCGCGCGTGAGAGGCACCTGACGCAACTCTATCTGCCACAACTGGCAGAACTTCTCCCACACGACCTGCATTCCCGAACTCATCACAAGATTCGGCTTCGTGCAATCCTTACCCTGCTGCTGACGGCGCTTACGCCAACGCAACCACGCCGCAACACCTCCGAGCATACACGCCTCCGACGAGCCGATGCCCAACGCACCTGTCTTCGACTCACCCTTCTCGGGAGTGTTCCAGAGGTTGGCAAGAATGTTAATACAGCGGCTTGTCATCACCGCCACACGAGGATACTCCGTCTGGTCGATGTAGTTCATCGCGATAGCCTCGTTCATAAGGCGAGTGGCATACTCATCCATATAGGTGGTGACGAATGTCGCGAGATTCAACCTCGGTTGCGTCTGCGCATAGGTCTCATCCTTGACCATACGGTAGGCAATCTCGGGTGTTGTCATCTCCTCGGGGATAGTCATTGTAGGCGCAGGGCGTACCATCTCCTCCGAGCCATAAACTGCGGTGGTTGCAGTAGAGTGTTTTTTCTGTGTCATACTTTATAATTTTAGATGTTCACAGAGCGAAAAACACAAATTATGCCACGAAAATCGCGAAATATTGAGAAAAATTAAGAAAAATGTAAAAAAAGTTACACAAAAGTTTGCAGAATAAAAAAAATGGTGTACCTTTGCACCCGCAATGACAAACCAATCGGGATGTAGCGCAGTCCGGTTAGCGCACCTGCTTTGGGAGCAGGGGGTCCCAGGTTCGAATCCTGGTATCCCGACTGATGAGAGAGAAATGAAAATTTCTCTCTTTTTTTGTTTATACCACTTTACACTTTCGCAATCATAATATTTCAACTATCATCCTCTCATCTCCAAAAAATTTTTCTTGTTCGCAGAATATTTTAGGTTTTTTTTCTTACCTTTGTAGTCGAACTCGAATGGTGGTGCCCGATTTTTATCGTGGCTGAGATTATACACATTGCACCAGTACAGATAATGCTGACGCTGGAAGTTTGGAGTCCTAAAGAGGTACATAGGCGTACCACTATTTGAGCATAAGATAAATGTAAAATAGTGGTATGAACTCTAAAAAATCTTATCCAATCGCATTGTCGATTGCTGGCTCCGACTCATCTGGCGGAGCTGGAATTCAAGCCGACCTTAAAACATTCTCCTCGCTCGGAGTATATGGCACAACAGCCATAACGGCCATCACTGCGCAAAATACTCAAGGTGTTCACAGCCAACTTGCCATCGCTCCGCAGATGGTCTATGACCAGATAATTGCGGTTATGGATGACCTCAATCCTTCGGTCGTAAAGATTGGTATGCTGTCGAATAGTGAGATAGTATGCGCTGTTGCTGAGGCACTTAGCCAGTATCAGCTTCCCATCATCCTCGACCCTGTCATTGTCTCAAGTAGCGGACATCGTCTACTCTCTATCGAAGCACAAGAGAGCCTAAAGGAGCGTCTACTGCCACTATCTACGCTCGTTACGCCCAACATTCCCGAAATAGAGGCTCTTACCTCCGTAACACTCTCAACACACCAGGATAAAGAGCGTGCTGCGCACTATCTCATAGAGTTAGGCGCCAAGGCCATACTCCTAAAGGGAGGACACGAAGATGGAGATACGAAGAGTGATATTCTATTCTCAGCCTCGCAAACGGGTATTAGGTCCACAACCTTCACCTCTACAACCATCCACACAAAGAATATTCACGGTACGGGATGTACACTTTCGGCCGCGATAGCAGCATTTGTAGCCAAAGGAGAGTCTATAAATGAGGCTATTGCGAAGGCAAAGAGTTATATCACCGATGCCATACGCGCAGGTGCGGACATAGTCATTGGCAATGGTTTTGGCCCTGTTAATCACGGCTTTAACCCTCTAAAAATGGTAGCAAATGAGAGGGAATAATCATAAATTACAGTTCATCACCCACCACACCGATAGGTACTCCTATGTGGACTCGGCACGTATAGCCTTGGAGGGTGGATGTCGCTGGATACAGCTTCGTATGAAGGATGCCGAGGAGCGAGAGTTGCGTGATACGGCGATTATCATACAGCGTATGTGTAGAGCCGCAGGAGCGACATTTATTATTGATGACAATGTTGCACTTGCCAAGAGCATAGGCGCTCAAGGAGTGCATCTTGGCAAGGGAGATATGCCTATTGCCGAGGCGCGCAAGATTCTGGGCGAGGAGTTTATTATCGGCGGCACGGTAAACTCGTTTGACGATATACTGCACCATCTACATACCTCCCCACCCGACTACTTCGGCTGCGGTCCATTTCGCTACACCTCAACAAAGCGAAACCTCGCCCCTATACTTGGCATCGAGGGTTATAGCGACATAATAAAGCGAATGCGTGAGCATAACATCGCAACACCACTTATTGCCATTGGAGGCATTGCCAAGGAGGATATACCTCAACTACTGGAGTGTGGCGTAGATGGCATTGCGCTAAGTGGCTCGATACTTCGTGCAGACAATCCCCCGCAAGAGATGCGCGAGATAGCAGATATTCTTATAAAGTAAGGACTTAAACCTATTAACTAATAACCTTAAAGTATGAATACTGATTTAAGAATCTCCTATCCCAACTCCGAAAGAGTCTATATGGAGGGAGCTATTCATCGCAACATCCGCGTGGCAATGCGAAGAGTAATAACCCATAACATTTAATACAGATAGATTATGATTGAAAGAAATGTATCACACGGTATTATCAGTACCTATTTCAACAAGTTGGAGCGTAACTTGGATTTGGATGTAGCAATCGTAGGCGGCGGTCCTTCGGGCATCGTTGCAGCCTACTACCTCGCAAAGGCGGGCCTAAAGGTGGCACAGTTCGACAGGAAGCTCTCGCCAGGTGGCGGTATGTGGGGTGGCGCTATGATGTTCAACCAGATTGTTGTTCAGGAGGAGGCGCTCCACATCATCAAGGAGTTCGACATCAACTTCGAGCAGTATGACGACCACCTCTACGTTATGGACTCGGTGGAGAGTACCTCGGCACTTCTCTACAAGGCTGTTCACGCGGGAGCTACAATCTTCAACTGCTACTCCGTAGAGGATGTTATCTTCAAGAACAATGTGGTTAGTGGCGTGGTGGTTAACTGGACCCCTGTGCTTCGTGAGGGTATGCACGTTGACCCTCTCAACATTATGGCCAAGTGCGTTATCGACGGTACGGGACACGATAGCGAGATGTGCCGTACGGTAGCACGTAAGAATGGCATCCGTCTGGCTACAGATACGGGTGAGGTTATCGGCGAGCGCTCGTTGGATGTCGTAGCTGGCGAAGAGGAGGTAGTAAACGGCACGAAGGAGATTTACCCAGGTCTTTATGTTTGTGGTATGGCCGCTTCGGCCGTAAGTGGCACACCACGTATGGGCCCTATCTTCGGCGGTATGTTGCTCTCGGGCAAGAAGGTTGCCGACCTTATCATCGAGAAGTTAAAGTAATGAAAATCATTGCAATAACAACTCCAAAGGTGAGTGATGACGATGCCTCGATAATAGGACATCTACTCGATAGAGGCATCGACATCATCCACCTGCGAAAACCCGAGTCGAGTGTTAGCGAGTGTCGCAAAATATTGGCTGCGCTAACCACCGAGCAACGCTCCAAAATCGTCATTCACGACTACCCCGAATTATATTTCGAGTATTCGCTGAAGGGCATTCACATAAACCGCAACGTCACATCACTACCCAATGGCTATTGTGGATTTAAAAGCCGTTCGTGCCACACTCTCGAAGAGGTGGCAAAATATAAAGACGACTACGATTACCTATTTTTAAGTCCAATTTTCGATAGCATTTCAAAGACAGGATATAGGTCAGCATTTAGCCTCGAGGTGTTGGAGAGGGCAGCTCGCGCAGGGATAATAGATGAACGCGTTATAGCGCTGGGAGGTGTCACGCTCGAAAAGATACCTATCCTCAAGGCGCTAAACTTTGGCGGAGTGGCGATGATGGGTGCGGTGTACAACATCGAAGCTGCTAAATCGCTATATATTAAATAAAAACAGGGGGCGACTTATCCGTAAAGTCACCCCTCGTTTTCTTATTATTACATCTTGATGATATTCTCGATACCCATCTCCTCAACCTTGCTGATAAGCTCGTCGTTGTTGTCCGACACCACAAGCAACTTATCACCCTTCATCAACTCGGTATTGCCCTTTGGCACAAAGTAGTCACCACTGCGATAGACCATCACAACAAGGGTATGACCTGGAAGGTGAATATCCTTCAGCGTCTTTCCTCGACGAAGCATAGCATTATTAACCTCAATCTCCGAGAACTCGCTACGTATATGGTCGGGAACGGTGAGCTTGAAGGTGCGCTCACGTACCACAAACGACAATTTAAGCCAATTGGCCATACCGCTAACCGTAGTGCCCTGAACAACCAACGAGATAATCGTAACGAGGAACACCACATTAAAGAGGTAGCCAGCACCCTCGACGTTGTGTGTAATGGTATATAGAGCGAAGATGATAGGCACTGCACCACGAAGGCCTACCCACGACACATAGAGTCGCGCCTTGGTAGAGAAGCATCTAAATGGCGACAAACTAATGAGGGTAGCAATAGGTCGTGCCACGAAAATCATAAACACACCAATGCCAATACCCATAAATAGCACATCGTAAGAGAGCAGGTCGTGAACATCTACGATAAGTCCAAGCAGTAGGAAGAGGACAATCTGCAACAACCACGTGAAACTATCGAAGAAGGTGCGAAGCATATTGCGGTGCGGAATCTGCAAGTTACCCACCACAAGACCTGCTATATAGATAGCCAAATAGCCATTACCATAGGCTAAAGTCGTGAGCGAGAATGTGAAGAAGGCACACGCCAAAAGAAGCACCGAGTAGAGCGACGTATTGCTGCGGATGTTAATCTTGTTGAGTATCCACACCGTGATGCGACCAAAGCCATAGCCAAACAACGCTCCTATAATCATCTGCACCAAAAACGTAAGGATAGCGCCTCCAACCTCCAGCGAGCTGCCCTCGGTAAGAACTCCCGTAAGCACCACAACAAGGATATAAGCCATCGGGTCGTTACTACCACTCTCCAACTCGAGAAGTGGTCGTAGGTTCTCCTGAAGTCCCTGCTTCTTGGTTCTAAGAATCGAGAATACGGATGCCGAGTCGGTAGAGGACATTGTAGCTGCGAGAAGCAGCGCAAATGGCAAGGTCAGTTCAACACCCAGATATGGCGCCAAGAAGAAGGAGAAGGCACCGACGATAATAGCCGTAAGGATGACTCCCAGCGTGGCCATAACCACGCCCGGAGCCATAACAGGTCGTATCTCCGAAAACTTCGTATCCATACCACCCGAATAGAGGATGATACAGAGCGCTACCATACCTATGAACTCTGCGAGCTGCGCCGATTCGAAATGCACAAAATCGTTGTAGCCAAAGAGCATACCCACGCCCAAGAACAACAACAGCGCAGGGGCTCCAAGACGGTAGGCAGCCTTACCAGCAAGTACGGCAACAAAGAGCAACAACGCTCCTACGAGCAAGAAGTTTTCGTTTAACATATCTCAAATTTAATTCTAAGAGTCTACGACATCTCGTGTATCACGACTTCGCCGATAAGGCAATACTCCATATCCACATAGTGGTATAGGCCATAGGCCACAATGCTACCATCAGCACTGCGGTAGCACGCCAGGATTATTGCCGAGATGTTACTTGTGTCGATAGAGTCAATCTCACTCCTCGCGCCACTCTCTATCGCGCTCTGCAACTTACCGAGTTGCGAATGGTCGTAGTATCTCTCGCTGTAGCGCATATAACTCTTCGAAGGGGTGTGATATGGCACATCCTCCTCGCTACCGCAACGCATAGCAACAACGATAATACCATAAATCATAAGTCCAACGCCCAAGACCAATAGGAGCATACTTAATGCCTCCATCGAGCTATCAATGGCTACAAAATTAATAACTAAAAGAACAATGCCAATAAGTATTGTAGCTACTGGCTTAATAATAGGGCGACGACGTGCCTCCACAACGCCACCTGGCAAGGCATACAATGCCTCACAAATCTCAAATGCATTCATTGTGTTGATAATTTAATGTGTTGATAATGATTTCATTGTGGGAATAGGTCCCAAAAGTCACATCAACCACTAAATAATCAACCTCACAAGACGATACAAGTAGTAGTGTCGCGAGTGAGATACAAAGAGAATTTTATGGTTATACAATCCATATCGTGTTGCCGCCATAGTGCTATCTATGGCGTTGACAATTCGTGATATGTTGTGTGATTGCTCGGTACTACGTAGACTACGAGGCAGTGTGCGCGAGAGAGGGGTGATGCTCTGCGCGCCGTTCGACGTAGGTGTTACAAAGAGCGGAGCAATAGACTCCTCGAATATCTGCTCCTCGGCGTGTGTAGTATGTTCTGTGGCACTATTTGTAGCACATCTGAACGACGCCTCCACTTCGGTTGCCGACACTGGGGCAATCGAAGATAAGAGCGACACTACAAAGAGTGCTATGCTACAAAGGCGCATCATTGTGCTACGAAGGTGTAAGTTATTGTTCCACGGTGCGATACGGGTGCCGAGCCATCAATTTTAAATAGCGTACGACGGTTGCGCGCCGCACTTAGAGCCTGCTCGTTAAGCTCCGAATTTGTCGAAGAGCTGATACGTGCCGAAGTAACAGTGCCATTGCGATCAAGCCACACATCCACAACTACCACACCACCACTCTTCGAGCGATAGGCTGGAACATATAGGTCGCGGTGGTGACGCACAGGATTCTCGAATTTATAGGCTACGGTCACAGCGCCCGAGAATTTACCCTTCTCGCCATTGCCCTTCGTACCTCCAGAACCTCCGCCAGAGCCACCTTTGCCGATACCTTGCACCTCGCGCATACCACTCTCGTAGTCACCACGATTTGTCGCCATATCCGATGCCACCTTATCCATCATCTGCTGCATATCGCTATCGTACTGCATCTGCTCCTTCGAGCCAGCGCTCTCCGAAGCATCGTTCGACTGAAGGTTCTTGACCTTCTCGATAGCCGCCAGACGACGATTTATATCCTCCTGCAACATATCGCGCTTTTTCTTAAGCTCCTCGACCTCCTCCTCGGTAGGTGCCTCATCCACAAACTCTATTATATACTCCACAGGGCGAAGCTCCACATCGTAGCGTGCTGTGGCAAGGACAACACCTCCAACAAGATAGACCGCCAAGACCACTAAAAGGCCTATGCGATGGCTATACAACCACTCGCCCAACGACTCCTTGCGGGTGTCGCTGAGGTTTACTGCGGGTTTTCTTCGAGGCACCGAGCCTCGACTATTTGGTTGTTGTGGCCTTTGTTGCATAGTGACATCTCATAAATCAAGGACAAAAATAGTAATTTTTTAAAAAAATTCCTATATTTGTACCATTATACTTAAAGTTAATGAGGTAATATTGGTTGATTTTATATCACAATAACCTCGCAGTACATAATTTAAATTTGATTAGTTATGGCAACAAAACAGCAAACTCTTGCCTCGTCAATATCATTCACAGGTAAAGGTCTACACACTGGATTGCAGGTGGAGATGACAGTACATCCTGCAGAGGAGAATCGTGGTATCGTGTTTCGTCGTGTGGACATCGAGGGACAGCCTGAGGTACCAGCATTGTGTGAGTATATAACTGACACATCACGCGGTACGACTATCGAGAAGGGTGAGGCGAAGGTAAGTACTATCGAGCATATTATGTCGGCGTTGTGGACATTGGGTGTAGATAACGCCGTTGTAGATATCAACGCTCCTGAGACTCCTATTATGGATGGCTCGGCACGCGAGTACGCAGAGCGTATCTTGGAGGTTGGCACCGTAGAGCAGGAGGCAGACCGCAAATATTTCGAGGTTACCGAGAAGCAGGTATATACTCTTCCAGAGAAGGGCGTGGCGATTGTCATCTACCCTGATGATGAGTACTCGGTATCGGTTCACGTAGACTACAACTCAAAGGTTGTGGGTAACCAGTATGCTGTATATAGCAAGGAGGATAACTACACCGAGAAGATTGCTATGTGCCGTACGTTTGTGTTCCTCCACGAGTTGGAGCCACTTATGAAGATGAACCTCATCAAGGGTGGCGACTTGGATAACGCTATCGTTGTTGTGGAGAATGCCGTATCAGACGAGCAGCTCGACCACCTAAAGAAGATTTTTGGCAAGGAGGATATTCACATCACAGGCGGATACCTCAATAACCAGCAGCTTCGTGCGAACAACGAGTTGGCACGCCATAAGCTCCTCGACCTTCTTGGCGACTTCGCACTCCTTGGTATGCGTATCAAGGGCCGCGTATGGGCAACACGTCCTGGTCACTTTGCAAATACGGAGTTTATGAAGGATATCTCGCGTGTTATCCGTCGTAGCGGCGAGAAACCATCGTTCAAGTATAGCGCAAAGGAGCAGCCTTTGATGGATGTCAACAAGATTAAGTCGTTGTTGCCACACCGCCCACCATTCTTGCTCGTTGACCGCATATTCCATATCGACGAGAATGCTATCGGCGGTATCAAGAACGTTACGATGAACGAGCCATTCTTCGTCGGCCACTTCCCTAACGAGCCTGTGATGCCTGGTGTACTCATCATCGAGGCGTTGGCACAGTGCTGCGGTATCCTTGTATTGAGCCGTGTGGAGGACCCTGAGGCATACTCTACATACTTCCTTAAGGCCGATGGCGTGAAGTGGAAGCGTAAGGTTGTTCCAGGTGATACGCTCCAGCTTGAGTGTCACATCGTAGATATGCGTCGTGGCATCTGCACCGCAGAGTGTAAGGCATTCGTAGGTGGTCAGCTTGCGTGCGAGGCTACACTTACAGCACAGATGGCAAAGAACAGATAATTGACTTACAAATATTGACTTTTTATGATTAGTAATTTGGCTTACGTTCACCCAGATGCCAAGATTGGCAAGAACGTAACTATCGAGCCATTCGCCTACGTAGAGGGCGATGTGGTTATTGGCGACGATTGCTGGATTGGCCCACACGCCATCATCTACAATGGTGCTCGCTTGGGTAAGGGTAATAAGGTACACCCTGGCGCGTGCATCGCTTGTCTCCCACAGGATTTGAAGTTCGCTGGCGAAGAGACTACTGCCGTTATCGGCGACTATAACGATATCCGCGAGTGTGTGACTATTGCACGCGGTACAGCATCACGTGGTACTACCGTTGTTGGCGACCACAACCTCCTTATGGCCTACGTACACGTTGCTCACGACGATGTTGTGGGTAGCCACTGCGTTATCGCAAACCGCGTATCGTTGGCTGGCGAGGTGGAGATTGGCGACTGGGTAGTTATTGGTGGTCACGCAGCTCTCCACCAGTGGATTAAGGTTGGCGACCACGCTATGATTCAGGGTGGTGCGCTCGTTACGCAGGATGTCCCTCCGTTCATCATCGCGACTAATGGCGAGACTCACTATGCGGGTATCAACAAGGTAGGCCTTTCACGCCGTGGCTTCACAGCCGAGCAGATTGAGTCTATCCACAACACTTGCCGTATCTTGTTCCAGAGCGAGTTGAACTATTTGGCAGGTTGCGACAAGGCCGAGGCCGAGGTTGCCGAGAGTGCCGAGCGTAACAAACTTATCGAGTTTGTTCGTGGCTCGAAGCGTGGCGTTATCAAGCAGTACGTTTCACGTCGATAGCAGAGAAACAGATACCTTTATAATATTAAAGAGAGGGGCCCGATGGTCCTTCTCTTTTTTAATTTCACCTCTCGAAAGGCTATTTTTCAATCAGTATAAATGCTTATATTGCGGCGATTAAGAGCAGATAACTTCCAAAATCGTAGTTTTTATGGCCCAAATGGAGTATATTTGCGATTATCATTAACTACTATCCTATGCGTAAAGAACGTAAACCAAGACAACATCCACTATTTCTAAAAGCATTCCGAACATATCTTCAGTTTGTAAACTCGGGACTCTATTTCCGCAAGGAGCATATCATCGGCCTTGAGAATGTACCTATCGACGGTACTCCTCTTGTCGTTGTCTCTAACCACCAGAATTGCCTAAATGACCCTCTCTGCGTCTGCCTAAAACTTACCGACAGACGTATGAACTTCATCGCACGCGCCAACGTCTTCAAGAACCCAATCTTCAACAAGGCATTGCGTGCTATGGGACTACTCCCAGCATATCGTATGAGCCACGAGGGTTTCGCGGCGATTAACAACAACCGCGACACGATGGACGCAGCGGGCCAGGCACTTACCGATGGCGAGACCGTGATGCTCTACCCCGAGGCTGACCACCAGGATAAGCGTTGGTTGGGAAACTTCAAACTCGGATATTTGCGCATCGCCTTCGACGCCGCGGAACGTATGGGCTTCGAGCAGGATGTGATGATTCTCCCTTCGTGCAACCACTACTCTAACTACTTCCACGCGCGTACCGATATGCTTATCAAGTTTGGCGAGCCTATTTCGCTCAAGCCATACTACGATGAGTATCGTGAGTCGCCACGTGAGACGATGATGAAGCTAAATGGCATTGTGCGTAGCAAGATTCAGGAGATGATGCTCCACGTTGACGACCTCGAGCATTACGACGAGATAGACTTTTTGCGCGAGACAGGCTATGGCCGTAAATATGCCAAGGAGCACGGTTTCAAGCACCACTACCTCCCATCACGCCTACTTTCGGACCAGCAGCTTGTAGATGCGTTGCAGAAGGCTCATAAGGCATATCCCGAGGAGATGGAGTCGATTTATAGCGATACGAAGGAGTTTGCTGCGGGCGTGAAGGCTCTTAACATCCGCGACTGGTTGTTTATCCATAACCCTGGCGTAGAGGCAGTTATCCTTAGAGCATTGGGGCTTCTTTTGCTTCTTCCACTGTTCCTCTTGTCGATAATTCCTACGGGACTACTCTTCATAATTCCGAAGATTTTCCTCAAGAAACTTATCAAGGACCAGATGTTCGTAAGCTCGTTCAACATCGGTGTTAGCGCCTTCGTGTCAGTGCCTTTGTGCTTGATTATCCCTATCGTTCTACTCTGGATTTTCGCAGGATTCTGGTGGGCATTAGGCTATTTCGTAGCCTTCCCATTTATGTTCGTTTTGGCGTGGAACTATATGCGTATCTGGCAGAAGTTCATCGGCTCGTGCAACTACATAGCACGCCGTAATCGCACAACAATCGAGCGACTTCGCGCACTTCGCACAAGCATCTACGAGCGTTTGGATGCTATCCTCGAGCGTAAATAACTCGACATAAATTTGATATGAGAGGTTGGGAGCGACACCCGACCTCTTATTTTATATATAGGTATAGAAACACAAAAGGCGACCTTACGATCGCCTTTTGTATTAAGTTCCCGAAGGATCCTAATAAAAATTACTTCTGCTCGAAGAAAGCCTTAATCTCCTCCTCCTCAAGAATGTTCTGTGTCTGGAATACGTAAGCACCAGTCTTCTCAGACTTAACCATCTTGATACACTTAGTGTACTTCTTAGAAGTACCCGTCTTAAGGGTTGCAACTACTTTCTTTGCCATACTTTACCTACTTGTTAAAATTACTTAATCTCACGGTGTAAA
>JAFYRB010000047.1 GCA_017559615.1 Alistipes sp.
CTCTTACCTGTATTGCGTTCCTCCGATACCAGCAATAGGATTGGCAACTTCTGAACGGGTTGCAGGTAGAGCAGTTGCAGATAGTCCATACCCAACTCGTATTGCTCACCGAAGATATGTTCCACCAATGAACGAATAGAGGGAAAATCCCCCTCTTGTGGTCGGTGGTTTATCGGCTCATAGAGGTTAAGGAACTTGCCGATTACAGGACGATAGCCAATGTGTTCGGGTACGGTGCAGAATCCGTCATACTTGGGAACGCTGCCGATGTAGTCCTTGCCATAGTCTTGGCGGAGCGTTTCATTGTTCCACGGGATACGCTTCTTCACATATCCACCGCTTAATCTCGGTTGTTCCACAATCTTGTAGAGCGTTGTTCCCACTCGGATAAATTCTTCTTTTGCCATACCACCATCTGATGGCGGTTTATGGCTCATTGTTACTTTGTTTGCTTCCATATTTTCTTTGTTTAGGGTTGAAAAAATGTCAGCTACAAAAGTATAAGTGATTGACGGATAAGTTGCTACGCAAATTATAGCAGAATAGTGAATAAAGTACTATGGGGATAGAAATTTGAGGGGGTATAAACTCAAGACAATTAAAAACGGCAGAAATTCTCTCATTTGGTTTATTTCGAGTACCTTTGTAGTATAATTTGTTTGAATACTAAGCATATGGTAGAATATACAAGCAGTAGATTGTGTTTTAAGGCTGATTTGATTGAGCCTTTGAAAGATAATGATTCATTTATTGTTCATACTCCAGATGGAACATTCAAGTTTACAAAAGCTGATTTCTATCGTGTCTTTTCAAATGTCATTGAAACTAAGAGCTATCAAGAGGGCAGAATATATAGTTGTAAATATCCACCTAAACGAGCTATACAGTTTCTAATATCGGGACGACCCACGCCATATAAGCAGTCCGAAAAATGTATGCCCACAAAGGATTTAGTAGGGGAAGAAATCCGAATGAAGATTAAGGAGATAGGTATATTATGGCGGAACTCTCCTAATAACCCTCTAATAAATGTTGAAGTACTCGTAAATTGGAATAATCTGATAGAGGAATGGATTGCAGACAAAGATATGCCATTGATTATTCGCAAAGAAACAAACAAGCGAGGTCAATCATTCGTGCATCCCTGTGGAAGAGAAATTATCGTTTCAGATAATACCGTAGCTATTTGGGTGTATAGTAATGTATTAAAAGGAACGGTGTTTACCTTATCTCAAATTAAAGACCTGTTGAACCAAAAGGAACTACCAGTGGTGTTTATGGCAACAAAGGAGATTAAGGAAAAAGCTAAATACACTAAGCCATTAGGCAGTAATGCTTTGTCTGATTGGAAATTGTGTCATATTCAACCTGTGGGATTCAATACTAATACAAGTATTGAAGATTTAGAAATATCCGATATTGAAGACCATTTCAGAAAATATGTAAATCCCAACAATATGTTTGTACTCCCTAAAGAAATTGGTTATTTAGGGGAAATAGATGTATTTATAGAGGAGCAGAAACGATAAAAGATAAATAGCAGGTATCCATGCGTACCTGCTATTTATCCAATCTATGACATACCCATACCATTTAGATTGCAAATCTTTCACAAACTCTACTCTCAAACATTGATATATCGTGTTCGAGTTTGGTATTGGTAACTTTTGCGTAAATCTGCGTTGTGGTAATGTTCGTATGTCCGAGAATCTTGCTTACACTCTCTATCGGCATTCCATAGTTCAAGGCTAACACTGCGAATGTGTGCCTACTCAGGTGGAACGAAGTGCGCTTCTCAATACCACATAATTTAGCCACTTCTTTTATGCGTTTGTTTATAGTGTCGTGGCTACCTATATTGAATAGGTGGTTACTTATTCTGTATGACTCGTATCGCTTGATAATCTGCATAGGAATATCCATCAATTTTATTTGGAACGGTACACCTGTCTTTTGTCGCTTTGACACTATCCACGGTGAACCGCCCAACATTGTGATATTCTCCGTTGTCAGGTTTTTAATGTCAATGAATGATATTCCCGTCCAACAGCCGAACACGAATAAATCTCTTGCCAATTCCAAATCGGGATTGTTCAATTCTATTGTTGTAAAGGCTTGCAGTTCATCTTCTGTAAGAAAACCTCTTTCTTTGTGGTCGGGGTCAACTTTATATTGAGCAAATGGGTTTCTTGCTATCTTGCCATTGTAGTGAGCAGTGGTTACAATGTGCTTCAATGGTATGGAGTATATCCACACTGATGATTGAGCCAATCCTACCTCATTTCGTAGATACAAACAATAATCACGAATGAAGTCCTCGGTTAGTTCATTCATTGCAATATCAGTACGCTTGTGGTGTACCTTGATAAACTCGGCAAGATATTTCCTTACGGTGAGGTACTTTTGATATGTACTCAGAGAACGATCCTTGCCAACTCGTTTGGCAAAGGCTTCGTTCTCCTTGTCGAATGCTCGGAGCAGGGTCTCATACTCCGTTCCGATACCCTGATAGGCATTGCGTACCATTTCGGCAGTTACGAACGCTTCTCTATCCGAAATGCGTTGATAATGCTTGATGATTTGAGCCTTGATATTATCCAACGCCAAATTGATGTCTCTTGATTCTTTGCTCTTGCCTTTTGCTCGGTTGCCTTTCACATCCCATAGGTCTTTGTGGATGCTTTGTTTGCAACTGAATTGAGCCACAGAACCGTTGATTGTCACTCGTCCCATTATAGGAACAATACCGTTTTTCTCTTTGCTTGCGTTCACGTAGAACAGCACCTTAAATGTACTTCGCATAATCTAATCTTTTTTTGGTTACAAAATTAGTTATCAGCGAGTTATACATTGCTACGCAATATGATGCAGAACTATGAAACGTGACGACACAAAGAAAAATCTTACTCGTTTTCGGGTAACGATTAGGCAACCGTTCTATTTCATTACCTTGCGTTTCTTTGCTAAATTGCCATTGTTACTATTTCCGAGGTTTTCTGCTTAATGCGTTATGGTTCAGTTCAAAACGCAGAAATTCACCTTTTTTGCTCCGAGAACCGTAATTTTTTTTGAAAAAAACAATGATAAAAAATAGGCTTAGTAGCTAACGTCTTGCTACTAAGCCTATTGTGTAAAGTAAATATTTGCTCTTTACAAGCCAAATTCCTGCTTTAGGCGGTCAACCTCATCGAGTTTCTCCCAACCGAAGAACTCAACATCCTTTGCAAACTTCTTACCCTTCTCGCCTACGAAGCATACAGTCTCGGTGTATGGGCGGCGACCGAAGTGGCCATATGATGCTGTAGCCTCGAAGATAGGGTACTTCAAGCCGAAGCGCTCAACGATAGATGCTGGACGTAGGTCGAAGAGCTTGCCAATCTTCTCAGCAATCTCGCCATCGGTGAACTTAACATTCGATGTGCCGTAGGTGTCAACATAGATTGATAGAGGCTGTGCGATACCGATAGCGTAGCTCACCTGTACCAAAACCTCGCGTGCGATGCCTGCAGCAACCATATTCTTTGCGATGTGGCGTGCTGCGTATGCTGCCGAGCGGTCAACCTTCGAAGAGTCCTTACCTGAGAACGCGCCACCACCGTGAGCGCCACGACCACCGTAGGTGTCTACGATAATCTTACGGCCAGTAAGACCTGTGTCACCGTGAGGACCACCGATTACGAACTTGCCAGTTGGATTAACGTGAAGGATGTAATCCTCGCCGATAAGCTCCGATACCTTGTCGCCAGCGCGCTCCAAACGAGCCTTAACACGTGGAATAAGGATATTGCGAACATCCTCAGCGATGATGCGCTGCATCTCGCGCTCTGCCTCTTGCTCTGAACGAGTGTGGGTAGGGAGGATAAACTCGTCGTGCTGTGTAGATACCACGATTGTGTGTACACGCTTAGGGCGGCGGTCATCGTCGTACTCGATAGTTACCTGGCTCTTAGAGTCTGGACGTAGGTATGTCATAACCTCACCCTCGCGACGGATAGCAGCAAGCTCCTTGAGGATAACGTGCGAAAGGATAAGTGTTGCTGGCATAAACTCGCGTGTCTCCTCCACAGCGTAGCCAAACATAATACCCTGGTCACCAGCGCCCTGCTCCTCGCCATCCTTGCGGTCTACACCCTGGTTGATATCTGACGACTGCTCGTGGATAGCCGAAAGCACACCACACGATGCAGCATCGAACTGATACTCGCTACGGTTGTAACCAATCTTGTCGATAACGCGGCGTGCAACACCCTGAATATCAACATAACCCTCTGAGCGCACCTCGCCCGAGATAACTGTTAGACCTGTGGTACAAAGAGTCTCGCAAGCAACCTTTGAAGATGCATCGTAGCGAAGGAACTCATCGAGAATAGCGTCTGAAATCTGATCGGCAACCTTGTCTGGGTGTCCCTCTGATACAGACTCTGAAGTAAATAGAAATGCCATAATTTTATTACGTTTTTAGTTATTATAATCCATACTCATACCTTTGTATGGAAAACGTATATGGCGGGATTTTATTACTCTCAATGCGACTGCATTGGTGGCGTGATTACCGTTTTAGCACTTTTTTATTGTGGTTGCAATCAGTTCAAATCCCTCCACATTTGTTTTCGGGTGCAAAGGTAATAATTTTTCCTAATTCGCAATATTATTAAACTATTTATTTTCTGATAGCGCTATAAGGTGTCGTTATATAATATTGTTTTACCTTTGGCGTTATAGATTAGGAATTATTATTGCAGGGTGTAGCATTATATATATAATAAATGTGTATATTTGCTAACTAATTTTTTTTGAGTATGATTGATAAGCAGAATGGTTTGCCTGAGAGATGTGACTTCTCGGCAGAGGATAGAGAGTTTATGCAGATGGCCATAGAGCTATCGGTAGAGAATATAGATAGTGGTGGTGGCCCTTTTGGTGCGGTTATCGTGCGCGATGGTAAACTTATTGCCAAGGGCGCAAATCGCGTAGTGCCTAACAACGACCCTACAGCCCACGCCGAGGTGGTGGCTATACGCAATGCGTGTCGTGAGCTCCAGACCTTCGACCTTTCGGGATGCACGGTCTACACCTCGTGTGAGCCTTGTCCTATGTGTCTTAGTGCGCTCTACTGGGCGGGCATTAGCCGTATCTGCTACGCAAACACTAAGCGTGATGCCGCAGCTATCGACTTCGACGACTCCTTTATCTATGACCAATTGCGCTTAGATTACGACCAGCGCTCAATCAACTGTGAGCACTTTATGCGAGACGAGGCGCTGAAGGCATTTAGGAAGTGGGATGATAAGCTCGACAAAGTTGAGTATTAGAATGTGTCAGAGGTTTTAATAAGCTAACCGATAAATAATAGATGAAACTTCAATATAAAATAGACGATAAACTCCCTGTTGGTCAGATGTTTGTCTATGCAATGCAGTGGTTTATATTGGCTGTTGCGGTAATCTCTACAAGTGTCTTCGTGGCGCAGGGTTCGCCTGAGGAGCGCTTGTTCTTTGCGCAGAAGCTATTCGCGGTAATCGGTATTACTGGCGCTATCCAGGTCTTGTGGGGCCATAGGATGCCACTTGTTGTAGGTCCTGCCTCGGTGTTGTTGGTGGGTGTGTTATCCTCACTCGGTGCTAATGCACCCGTAGGGGCGATATACTCTTCGATTGCTATTGGCGGAGCTCTGATTGTGTTGCTTTCGTTTGGCGGTATGATGAATAAGGTGCGCAAGCTCTTTACACCTCGTATCGTGGTGGTTATCTTGATGTTGATAGCCTTTACACTCGCTCCAGTAATCAAAAACTTGATATTCCGCGAAGGGGCAAATGTGCCTGCCGAGGAGCATACCTTTGGCTTGATATTTACGATTGTGGGATGTGTGGGTATGGTGCTTCTTAACCGTACGCTTAAGGGTGTGGCTAAGAGCCTTGTGGTGCCTATCGCCCTTCTTGTGGGTAGCGCTATCTACTATATGCTCTTTCCAATGCCTAATGGTGTCGAGACTGCGGGTGCGTTAAGTGGTAAGATTCTCAACGATTTTAGCTTCGATTGGGGTCTTCTAATCGCCTTCGTAATATGCTATATTGCGCTGCTAATTAACGATATAGGCTCTATCGAGTCGTTGGGCGTGATGCTTAATGCTGAGGATATGGGTGGCCGCCTAAAGCGTGGCGTTAGAATTACGGGTGCGATGAATATCGTGGCTGGTAGTATGGGTGTTTTGGGTCCTGTGAACTACTCGATGAGTCCAGGTGTTATCGCCTCTACGGGTTGTGCATCACGTTGGGCATTGCTTCCAGCAACACTTTTGTTGGTGGTATGCGCGCTCTTCCCAGATGTTATATTTATCCTCACAAGCATTCCTAATCAGGTTATCGGTGTGATACTTCTCTACTTGATGGGTACGCAGCTAGCTGCAGGCTTAGAGATGGCGGTATCTACTGGTTCAATACGCTCGTTCTCAGGAGCTTTAACCATCAGTCTCCCTATTATGGTGGCGCTTCTCTTCCAGCTTATGCCACGCGGTGTTGTGCCATCGGTTATCCAGCCATTGGTGGGTAATGGTTTTGCAATGGGTGTAATCACCGTGCTTGTTATGGAGCACCTTATAAATCGCACGAAGGAGTAGTTGATGTTCTATTAATCAGTAAATTTAGTAAACTGTTGATAAAATCCTTGGTTGGGAGTTTTGTTATTCTACAAAAATTACTAATTTTGTAGCCGTAAAATTATGCCACCATCTGAGGTGGGCGAAAATCGATAAAATTATGAGTAACACATTGGTTGTTGTTGGCGCACAGTGGGGCGACGAGGGTAAGGGTAAAATTACGGACTTCTACGCAGGTGATGCAGATGTTGTAGTGCGTCATCAGGGCGGTAATAATGCTGGTCATACCATCGTATTCGATGGCAAGAAGTTTGCCTTGCAGTCTATCCCATCGGGTGTCTTCAATCCACATACCATAAATGTAATGGCTAACGGTATGGTTATTAATCCCGTATCGTTGCTCGAGGAGCTTGACCGCCTTCACCAGGCTGGTATCACAGATTATCAGCTCTTTATCTCTGACCGTGCGGCGTGCGTTATGCCTTACCACTCTATGCTCGATGGTGCATATGAGGCTTTGAAGGGTGGCCGCCAGATTGGTACAACTAAGAAGGGTATCGGTCCAGCATATACCGATAAGTATAGCCGTGTCGGTATCCGTATGGGCGACCTCTTGGATAAGGAGTACTTCGCAGAGCGTTTGAAGGATGCTCTCGCCCAGAAGAATATCGAGCTTCAGGCCCTCGGTATGGAGCCTTGCGACTTCGATACTATCTACAATCAGTATCTTGCTATCGGTGAGCAGCTTCGCCCACGCATCTGCGATACCTCAGTGCTTCTAAACAAGCTTATCGAGGAGGGTAAGCGCGTACTCTTTGAGGGTGCTCAGGGTGTTATGCTCTGCATCGACCACGGTACATATCCATTCGTGACATCATCAAGCCCTACAGCTGCGAGCGTACCAGTAAATACTGGTGTTGCACCTCGCTATATCGACAATGTTATGGGTGTGGCAAAGGCTTATACCACTCGTGTAGGTGAGGGCCCATTCCCAACAGAGCTCTTCGACGAGCGCGCTGACTACATCCGCGAGCGCGGTCACGAGTATGGCACCGTTACTGGTCGTCCACGTCGTGTGGGTTGGCTCGATGCTGTAATCCTTAACCACGTGCGTCGTATCAGTGGTCTTAACTACCTCTCACTTATGCTTTTCGATGTCCTCTCAGGTGTTGAGAAGATTCGTATCTGCACTGGCTACAAACTCGATGGCAAAGCTATCGACTATGTTCCATCAACCATCTCTCAGCTCTCACGCGTAGAGCCAGAGTATATCGAGCTTGATGGCTGGACCGAGGATATCACTTCTATTAAGAACTATGAGGATCTTCCAGCAAATGCTAAGGCCTACATCGCTAAGGTAGAGGAGCTTACTCGCACAGAGGTGGCGGTAGTCTCTGTTGGTCCGGATCGTGAGCAGACTATTATTCGCAAGAACATCTTTTAATTTCTTGAATTTCTTGTGATAAGGGGTCATTCTCGACCTCTCAATCATTGCCCCAAATGGGAAATACGCTTAGTATGTCCCATCTGGGGCAATCTCTTTATCGAGTCCAAGCCTGACCCCTTCTCAAAAGAAATTGGGTTGTGCTCCTAATGAGCGAAAGCATCTGATCCCCTTCTGACAAGAAATTGGGTTGTGGAGCTTGGGGAGGTTTGTTCTATGGGTTCAGATGAGTTCAGATGAGTTCAGATGAGTTCAGATGGGTTCAGATGGGTTCAGATGGGTTCAGATGGGTTCAGATGAGTTCAGATGAGTTCAGATGGGTTCAGATGGGTTCAGATGAGTTCAGATGGGTTCAGATGAGTTCAGATGAGTTCAGATGGGTTCAGATGGGTTCAGATGAGTTCAGATGGGTTCAGATGGGTTCAGATGGGTTCAGATGGGTTTAGATGGGTTCAGATGGGTTCAGATGGGTTCAGATGAGTTTCATAGTAACTCATAGTAACCCATAGTAACCCATAGTAACCCACAACACCCACAATCCCTAGTCTCCTCACAAATAAAGCATCAATTTCACTTTGCTTCGCTTTGTGCATTATTCTTCGAAAATTGATTGAATATTAAAGGTTTTTTCGTACCTTTGTCGGTTGGTATGGCGTTAAGCCTTTGAAATGAAATAAGTAACAAAAATATAATATTATGACACAGGAAGAATTGTTTAAGAAGCTTA
>JAFYRB010000048.1 GCA_017559615.1 Alistipes sp.
CGTTGACAGGTTCATACGCTCGCGACATCCGCGTGGTTATCTACTACGGTAAGATGCACCCAGTAGATTCAAACGAGTTGTCGTTCAAGCTTGCAGGCCGTAACGCTTTCAAGGAGGCATTCCGCAACGCAGGTCCCAAGATTATGGAGCCTATCTACAACGTTGAGGTGTTGACACCAAGCGAGTATATGGGTGCTGTGATGAGCGACTTGCAGAACCGCCGCGCTATGATTATGGGTATGGAGTCTGATAAGGGCTTCGACCGCTTGAATGCACGTGTGCCACTTGCAGAGTTGTATCGCTACTCTACATCATTGTCATCATTGACATCAGGTGCTGCGACATACACAATGCAGTTCGCATCATACGAGCAGGTTCCTGCAGATGTTCAGGATAAGCTCTTGAAGGCTTACACAGATACTGACGAGGATTAAATCTTTAGAGTAAAGTAAGGAGGGGCGGGAGTTACGCCCCTCTTTTTTTGCGGGGTGAATATCTCCGTACATAAAAATAGCGTGGCCTCCATTGGGGAAGCCACGCTTATTTGTTGTAGAGCGTTTCGAGGTTATGCAACCTTGTCAATCTTCGACTTTGCGTAGTCGAGGGTTATGCGCACCTCGCTGCTCTCGTCCGTAGGCATATCGAACATCACGTCCATCATTATCGCCTCGCAGATAGTGCGGAGACCACGTGCGCCGAGCTTGAACTCAACAGCCTTATCGACGATGTAGTCGAGAACCTCATCGTCGAATGAAAGTTTGATATCGTCGAGCGCCATCAAACACTCATACTGACGGATAATCGAGTTCTTAGGCTCGGTGAGAATCGAGCGTAGTGCCTCGCGCTCCAGTGGCTCCATATAGGTAAGCACCGGAAGACGACCTATAAGCTCGGGGATAAGGCCAAACGAGCGAAGGTCCTGAGGCTGAATGTATTGCATAATATTATGCTCATCCACACGCTGCTTGAGCGACGAACCGTAGCCTATGGCATTTGTGTTCAGACGTGCTGCAATCTTCTTCTCTATGCCGTCGAATGCGCCACCGCAGATGAACAAGATATTCGAGGTATTGACCTGAATATACTTCTGGTCAGGGTGCTTACGACCACCCTGTGGTGGCACGTTTACAACCGTACCCTCGAGAATCTTAAGCAGTGCCTGCTGCACACCCTCACCCGATACGTCGCGTGTGATAGATGGGTTGTCGCCCTTACGCGCAATCTTATCAATCTCGTCGATGAAGATAATGCCTCGCTCGGCAGCCTCTACGTCGTAGTCCGCAGCCTGAAGCAGACGCGAAAGAATGCTCTCCACATCCTCGCCTACGTATCCCGCCTGTGTCAATGCCGTAGCATCAACAATCGAGAATGGCACGTGGAGAAGACGTGCTATGGTGCGCGCCATAAGTGTCTTACCCGTACCCGTTGGGCCTACCAAGACGATGTTTGACTTATCAAGCTCTACATCCTCGGTCTTGCCCTTTGCAAGGAGTCTTTTGTAGTGGTTATATACCGCTACGGACATATATCGCTTCGCGGTGTCCTGACCAATTACATAGTCATCCAAGAAGCTCTTAATACGGTCTGGACGCATCAAGTCCTCGCGCTTTAGTGGGCGGAACTTTGCACCACCTTTGCCACCCTTATGCTTCTGCTCGCTGATGATGTTATGCTCAACAAGTAATCCATAGCCGTGCTCGATGCAGGTGCTACAGATGTTGGCGCCATTACCGCTGTTGAACATCAATGCAACCTCATCGGCTCCAGCGCCACAGAATGAGCAGTTGCCTTCGTTATGTTCTGTACCTTTACGTGTTTTATGACTCATTGTACGTTGTTTTACTTTCTCTTGCCGAGTACGTTGTCGATAAGACCATACTCTTTTGCCTCGGTTGATGTAAGCCAGTAGTCGCGGTCAGCATCGCGCTCAATCTTCTCGTATGGAGCGCCAGAGTGGAGCGAGAGAATCTCATAAAGCTCGCGCTTTGTCTTTGCAATCTCGCGTGCTGTAATCTCGATATCCGAAGCCTGGCCCTGTGCGCCACCCAATGGCTGGTGAATCATCACGCGTGAGTGTGGAAGAGCTGAACGCTTACCCGCAGCACCCGCAGTAAGAAGCACCGCACCCATCGACGCTGCCATACCTGTACAGATTGTAGCTACGTCGCAAGAGATGAGCTGCATAGTATCGTAGATGCCCAAACCTGCTGATACAGAACCACCTGGAGAGTTGATATAGAGCTGAATATCCTTCGTAGCATCTACCGACTCAAGGAAAAGAAGCTGTGCCTGAATGATGTTTGCAGCATCGTCGTAGATAGGCGCACCGAGGAAGATGATGCGGTCCATCATAAGACGTGAGAATACATCCATAGCTGCTACGTTTAGCTGGCGCTCCTCGATGATGGTTGGTGACACGTAGTTTGTGATGTCAGCACGATAGTCGTGCATAGTCATAGAGTTGATGCCGCAGTGTAGACGGGCAAATTTCTCAAATTCTTTCATAGTGCTTAGAGTTATAAAATTTTAAAATGTAGTATTCTTCGTTAGAGTCTCTTTCGCTGACTCGTTATATAGATAGGTGTTGCACCGAAAACCTATCAACGAGGTCAAACTTTAAGGCGCTTATACAACGATTCCCGAGCATCGTTGCTCGGGAATCGTTGCATTATATCTCTCTCGAGCCTCTATGAGTTATTAAGCCAACTCTGAAGCCAACTTTGCGAAGTCATCAGCCGAGATAGCCTTCTCGGTAACCTTCACCTTGCCACGGATGTACTCAACAACCTTCTCCTCGAAGAGCTTCTCGTAAATCTTCTGAAGCTGCTCCTTGTTCTCCATAATCTGCTTTGCGAAGTTCTCGAGCATATCCTCTGGAGCGTTAGGCATACCATACTGTGCGAACTGCATAGATGCGAATGCCATAGCCTCAGCCTTAGCCTCCTCGTTAGTAACCTTCAAGTCGCCCTCCTTGATGAAGTGCTTCTGGAGGTAGTTCCAAGTAAACATCTTGATGAATGCTGCGAAATCCTTCTCGATCTCCTCGCGTGAGAACTTACCCTCGTTGATAACATACAACCAACGCTTCAAGAACTCCTCAGGCATTGCCAAAGCAGCCTTCTCGATAACGTAGTTACGAACAGTGTTCACGAACATAAAGTCGCACTCGCGCTTCAACTCTGACTCGATCTGCTCGTCGATGAATGCCTCGAACTGCTCCTCGTTAGTTACGTTACCAGCAGGGAATGCCATCTTGAAGAACTCCTCGTTGAGCTCTGGCTCTGCGAACTGGCGAATCTTTGTGATCTCCAACTCGAACTCTGGCTTAATAGTAGCCAACTCCTCCTCCTTAACAGAGAGGATTGCAGCACGCTGCTCTGGCTTCTTGTAAAGCTCCTCGATGTTTACAGTAGTCTTGTAACCTACCTTCTTACCCTTCCATACCTTGCGCTCCTCGTCAGTCATAGAGATAAGACCTACGTAAGCCTCCTCGATACGGATGTCGCCGTTGTCAAGAGTAACTGTAAGAGCCTCGTCGTTTGATACCTTCTCTACCTCTACAAGGCGGCCGTAGCGACGCAAGTAGTTAGAGCGGTAGTCGCCGCGCATCTTCTTGTCAATCTTAATCTTGCTGTAAGTAATCTTATCCTTTGCGTCCAACACCAACTCAATCTTTGGAGCCTCGCCGAACTCGAATACGAACTCGAACTCTGTGCCATTCTCGAAATCGAATGCACCCTGCTCCTCTGATGGGATAACGTCACCTACGTAGTCGATGTTCTCCTTCTGCAAGTACTCAAATACTGAGTTAGATGCAAGGTGGTATGACTGCTCTGCAACAACGTGCTTGCCATACATCTTCTTAACGATACCCATTGGAACCATACCTGGGCGGAAACCAGGAACATTTGCCTTGCGCTTGTACTCACGCAACTGCTTCTCTACAGCCTGACCGTAGTCAGCCTCACCTACAACGACCTTAACGATTGATACGCCACCGTCGCGCTGCTCTCTTGTAATATTCATAATACTAATCTTTATTTATTTTATTGTATTTGCAACACTTTCTGGGTGTGGGTCACACCTTATATTATAATAAATATCGCGCAAAGATATATAAAAAAGTCTTAATCGGCAAATATTCCTCAAATATTTACTCTCTTCGCGCTTTTCGCTGCTATTTTACCTCCGAAAGTTTAGAAAATTCATTACTTTTTCCTATCTTTGTAGGATATGATACTTGACGTAACACGACATAAATTCTCCGAAGCGATAGTCACGCTTCTCTTTTTTGCGGTCGCTTTTGCTATCGCAGCGGTGGTTCTATTGCCCGAAACCTCGACTATTGTCACAGGTTCGGAGGCTCCGCTTGCGCCCTATATCAATGGCTTCGCGGCGGACCATCCACTCCTCTTGCCAATCATTCTTGGAGTGCTGTATGTCTATACGGTGTTGCGTCTGTCGCGCTCTACGGTGCGTGTGGGGTTGTATCCTAATACCACGCTCGCGGCTATTGCGCTCTGCTCGGTGTTGCTCTTCGGAGCTTTGGCTTCGGGCGATTATGCGATACTCTGCATCGGTGCGTTGCTCGTTGCCGAGGCGTATGGCCGACTGCTCTACTGCTTCTCGCCATCGCTGCACGTACACCACCTCTTCTCGGCTATGGTGGCCTTCGGAGCGATGCCTCTTGTCGATACGGCATTCCTACCTCTGGCTATCATTGTCCCAATTGTGGTTGTTGCCTTTAGAGCTACGCTCCGCGAGACGGCTATCACGCTCTTTGGCCTTGCCACTCCGGCGTTTGTTTATAGCTATGTGATGTGGCTTCTTGGTGGCGATTTTGTTCAGGGCTTCGTCGATGTGTGGGGTAGTCTCCTTGCTCCGTCGAGCCTCTCTCTTGTTGAGTATCTAACTCTGCCACGTCTTGTCTTTCTGGGCTTTATCCTCTTTTTGCAACTGTTGAGCGTGGTGTTGTATCTCTCTACTCCGATGTCGCTTACAAATGGCGTGCGTGAGGTGTGGAGAGTGCTGATTATCTCGGTCGTGGTTCTCATCGCATCGCTGCTTTTACTCCCCGCAGCATCACCATCACTTATCGTTGCTATGGTTCTGCTCGCGGCTATTATGCTACCGATTTTGATGCAATACGCCTCGGCTTTGAATTCGGTGTTGGCCTATCTGCTTCTGCTGTTGCTAAGCTTCATTCCGCTTATTTAATGCAAAAATATGCAATACTATGCCCATATATGCAGAAAATATATGGAAAAGTGAGAAAATATTTAAAAATAATTTGTTTTTTCGAATTTTGTTACTACCTTTGTAGTGCAAACAGTACGGTGGGTGTACATCTCAAAAATTCTCAAGGACACACCAATTATTTATCGACACCCATCGTTAAAAAATTCTCATTAACCTAACTAGTAGGAGGGAGGCTATCTGTGAAGACGCGCTCCCTCTTCTTTTTTTTGTGCCTATTCTAACCTATTTCGTTGATGCTTCGATGGCGGTTCGATGGCGGTCGGAACGGCTACTCATACTCCGAAATTCTCGCCATTCAACATTGAGTTTCCGCACTCGGAATTGCACTTGTTTCTCCTGGTATTTTGCCCTCCAAAATAGTGCGCTCTTGGTCCTCTCTTTTGGCGACAGTTTGCCCTGTTGTGTCGAAGGCTTTACTCGCTGATAGGGGAGGAGTTATGTTATTGCTCCGATTTACTCCCGTCCGACCATCTCCCTTTATTTAATAAAGGGAGGCTCTAAATATCGTAAATTCTCCAAATGGTGGGTAAAATAGGATAACCCTTGTTCTAAAACGGAAATTTGGCACAATGAGGCCCCGCGAACGCCTCTCTCAAATCGCACTCAAAAGTTTAAAACACACTAAATCAATAAGTTAACGAAAATGTCATAAATAAAACATTATAACTTTGAAAAAACGATAAGTAAATTCTATCGACTTTTTACGACTTTTCAACATTTTAGAGCGAAAAAATGGACTATATATATTGTATTTAAAAAATTATTCGTATCTTTGCGGGCAATTTCCTCAGAAGTGGAAATGAAACAGTAAACAAAAAATTAAAAAGGACAAAATTTATTTAAGATGCCAACAATTCAGCAGCTTGTAAGAAACGGTCGAGTGTCTATGGTGGAGAAGTCTAAGTCTCCAGCACTCGCTGCGTGTCCTCAGCGTCGCGGAGTATGTACACGTGTGTACACTACGACTCCTAAGAAGCCAAACTCAGCGATGCGTAAGGTTGCACGTGTTAGATTGACAAATGGCAAGGAGGTCAATGCCTATATCCCAGGCGAGGGCCACAACTTGCAGGAGCACTCAATCGTGCTTGTTCGTGGTGGTCGTGTTAAGGACCTCCCAGGTGTTCGTTACCACCTCGTACGTGGTGCGCTTGATTCAGCAGGTGTTGACGGTCGTCGTCAGCGTCGTTCGAAGTATGGTGCTAAGCGTCCAAAGGCAGGTAAGAA
>JAFYRB010000049.1 GCA_017559615.1 Alistipes sp.
ATCCTGTCCTTCGGACACTGCCAGCCTGCGTCAATTAAGAATATCTCTGCGCCAAGCTCGGCATACTCCCTCGCCCTTTTCTTAATTTCTTCTACGTCCTTTGAGTGATGAAGCTCGCCGACCGAGCCTATGACAAAACAGCCCGTGGGGTCCGCCTCGGGAAGAGTTATTTTTCTCGTGTGCGCGTGCATCGAATTTACCGCGTCGTCAAGCGAGCCCTGAACCGCGCCGATATGAAGCGAGGGAAGCGCGTAGCTCTCGCCGCCCTCAAGAACCATCATAGGATTATGAGAGGAAAGCTCAGCGCAAAGCGACACGGTCTCGGATGCCGAGCCCTCGTATCCGGCTCTGTCGAGTGTAAAGGAGCAGCCCGCGGAAAACGCCATCTGCATATACCATATTCTGCCGAGAAGATTGTCGCGAAGGAATACGAGGGGGTGGCGGAATTTCGAGCGCGTGTAGCGCATATCGATAACCGTCTTTTCGTACGGGAGAGCGTGCCAGCCGAACTCGCCCTCACGCGCCCAGCCCGAGTCCGAGATATATCCGAGCGAGAAATACTACATCTCCTCATCTGCAGGGTCATCTGATGGCTGGTCTGCCAACTCATCTGCGCCCTTCAAATCATCGTCATCGTAGTAGCCATCGTTCTCATCATCCTGACCATCGTCAACCTTAACGTCAATCTTTACCATATAGTAAGCATCCTCGGTCTCGTAAGGCACGGTGTAGAAGAATGTACCATCTGGCTTGTCGTAACGTGTCATAAAGTCGGTGAAGCCCAATGGATAAAGCGCACGTACCTCTGCCTGCTGCTCTGGAGTAAGATTGTGGAAACTTGTAATTAGTCGTCTCTTCGAATTCTCGTTTGCCATAAATATATTTTAATTCTTTCGGGTATTAAACTATAACTTCCAGCGATGGCGAATAGCAATCTGTTGGAAAATTTTCCGCAAATGTAGCGACATTTTGATAATGTGCAAGCATTGGGCAATATTTTTTTTATTTTTTCGAATTTTCTTCGTTGTTCCAAACAAATTGTGTAACTTTACACGATATTATGCGCGTAAGAGAAATATGAGCAAAGAGCAGGATATACAACGTATGCGTGAGTTGGAGGCAACTCTCGAGCATCACAATAGACTCTACTACGTAGAGAACAACCCCGAAATATCGGACATAGAGTTCGATGGTCTACTTCGTGAGCTTCAGGAGCTGGAGGCGCGCCACCCCGAGGAGGCAGATGCTAACTCTCCTACGAAGCGTGTGGGTAGCGACCTTACGGCGGAGTTCCAGAGCGTGGAGCATCGTTTCCCGATGATGTCGCTCTCGAATACCTACTCCTCGGAGGAGCTTGGCGAATGGGTGGACCGCATCATTAAGGAGCTTGGCGAGGTGGAGTTTGTCGTGGAGCTGAAGTTCGATGGCACGGCGATATCGCTAACCTACGAGAATGGAGCGCTTGCTCGCGCGGTGACACGTGGTGATGGCAAGCGTGGTGATGACGTTACCAACAACGTGCGTACCATAGGCTCTGTACCTCTAAAACTTCAGGGCGAGGGTTACCCTGCACTGTTTGAGATTCGTGGCGAGATTATTATGCCTTATGCCTCGTTCGACAGACTAAATGCCGAGCGCGAGGCGGCGGGAGAGTCGCTCCTTGCCAATCCCCGAAATGCCGCTGCGGGAACGCTTAAGTTGCAATCTTCGGCACAGGTGGCGCAGCGAGGTTTGGACTGCACGCTCTATCAACTTGCAGGCGATAATCTCCCCTACGACAACCATTGGCAGATGCTTGAGGCGGCACGTAGCTGGGGCTTTAAGATTTCGGAGCATACGGCAATATGTCGCTCACGTGGCGAGATTGAGGCGTTCATCGAGCGCTGGGATACCGAACGTAAGAGCCTCCCTTATGCCACCGACGGCATCGTTATCAAGGTCAATAACTACACCCATCAGCGTACCTTAGGCTCTACGGCCAAGTCGCCACGTTGGGCCGTTGCATATAAGTTTCAGGCCGAGAAGGCCCTCACGAAACTCCTTAGTGTCGACTTTCAGGTTGGTCGCACGGGAGCAGTAACGCCTGTTGCTAATCTCGAGCCTGTGCTATTGGCAGGTACTGTCGTAAAGCGTGCCTCGATACATAATGCCGACCAGATTGCTGCGCTCGACATCCGCATTGGCGATATGGTCTACGTGGAGAAGGGTGGCGAGATTATCCCAAAAATTACGGGCGTAGATACCGACTCGCGTAGCGCCGAGAGTAAACCTCTGGAGTATATCTCGGTATGCCCAGAGTGTGGAACGGCACTGGTGCGTGTGGAGGGCGAGGCGAAGCACTTCTGCCCTAATAGCAATAACTGCAAACCTCAAATCATTGGCCGCATCGAGCACTTCGTGAAGCGTAAGGCGATGGATATCGAAGGTCTTGGTGGTGAGACCATCGAGCTACTCTGGGAGAATGGCCTTATCCACGACATCTCGGATATTTACTACTTGGATGGTCATCAGCTTGCCGCACTACCCCGCTTGGGCGAGAAGTCGGCAGCAAATATATTGGAGGGCGTGCGCCGTTCGAAGGAGGTACCTTTCGAGCGACTACTCTTTGCTTTGGGCATCCGCTACGTAGGTGAGACTACGGCAAAGTACCTCGCACAACATTTCCGCACGTTGGATGCTATTGCTGTGGCTACGTTGGAGGAGCTGGCCGAAGCCGAGGAGGTGGGCTCGAAAATCGCGGTAAGCATCGTCGACTACTTCACTTCGGAGGAGAACAAACGCATCATAGAGCGTCTGCGTGAGGCGGGCGTGGAGCTTGAGGTAAAGGATAAGGTGCGTGCGTCGAATGCCCTCGAGGGTAAGAGCGTTGTGGTATCGGGAAAGTTCCCAGGATACTCGCGCGATGATATGAAGGCTATGGTCGAGCAGCACGGAGGCAGAAATCTCGCAGCGGTTTCGGCAAACGTAGACTTCATCGTGGCGGGAGATAATATGGGTCCTGCGAAACGACAGAAGGCCGAGAAGTTAGGCGTAACGATACTCTCGCTCGAGGAGTTCCTCGCGCTAATAAGCGATGCTCCACAGATTGTGGTGGAGGCTCCAGCGGAGCAGAAGAGGGTTGAGACAGAGCCTATACAAGGAACACTATTTTAATAACCAAGAATAACATAAAACTACTATGATACAGAATAAGATTAAGGGTGTGGGAGTAGCTCTTATAACCCCTTTCAACAACTACGCAGTAGACTACGAGGCTTTGGCACGTATGGTTGAGTATGTCATCGAGGGTGGCGTGGACTATATCGTGGCACTCGGCTCTACGGCAGAAACTGCAACACTATCTTTGAAGGAGCGTCAGGAGGTTCTCGACTTTATCGTTGAGCGCACCGCCGAGCGTGTACCTATCGTGGCGGGTATGGGTAGCAACAATACTGCCGACCTTGTGGCACAACTCCGCTCGTTCGACCTCTCGAAGTGCGTAGCAATCCTCAGCGTTGTGCCTTACTACAACAAACCTTCGCAGGAGGGCATCTATCGTCACTTTATGGCTGTAGCCGAGGCATCGCCAGTACCTGTGATTATCTACAACGTTCCAGGACGTACGGGTGTGAATATGACTGCCGAGACAACGCTACGCCTTGCGCACGCAACACCAAATATTGTGGCTATCAAGGAGGCATCGGGCGACATTGAGCAGATGCAACGCATTATAGATGGCCGTCCAGAGGGATTCCTTGTCATCTCAGGCGATGATGGCATCACCGTGGAGCTTATGAAGCGTGGTGGCGAGGGTGTTATCTCGGTTGCTGCCAACGCCTTCCCAAAGGTCTTCTGCCGTTGTATCCACAACGCTATGGCGGGAGATTTCGACGCTGCAGCAAAGCAGATGGAGGAGCAGTTTACCGAGCCACTAAAGCTCATCTTCCGCGAGGGTAACCCTGCGAGCGTGAAGGTTATGACCGAAGCTATGGGGCTTACACGCAACGAGGTACGCCTACCATTGGCCGAGGGTAGCCAGGAGCTTGCTCGCGACATAAAGATTGCTATCGAGAGATACGTTTTGGAGTAGCGAGTGCGTTTATTGGAGAAACACCACGTTATGAACTTTACAAAGAGATTTTTTATTGCGGTTTTAGTGGCGGTGATGAGCATCGTTACGCTTTCGGCACAGGAGGTTGAGAAGATGGTACCTAACGAGGAGGATATCCTTGAGAAGACCCTCGATACCTCGTCACCCTACTACTACACAAACCTTATGCTTAAGTACCGCCTCGGCACGGAGCCTCTTACGCAGATGGAGTATTACTACCTCTACTACGGCTTCCTCTATCAGGCTGAGTATAAACCCTTTGCCGAGAATACGGCTCTCGACGAGATGTTGGGCATTATGGCAAGTATCAACCCCGAACGCCCTACCGTCGGACAACTCGAAGTGCTTATCGAGCGAGGTGTAGAGGCGATGGAGGTAGACCCCTTCAACCCCAAGATGCTCAATATGTTAGCCTATGCCTATGGAGCCTTGGATGACCAGCGCCGCGAGAAGTTGTATTTCGACCATCTCAATGGTATCCTTGGGGCTATAGAACTCTCGGGAACAGGCCTTAAGGAGGATGAGGCGTGGCACATCCTGATGTTCTCGCACGCCTACGATGTTGTGGCATCGAAGGGTTATACATACAACGAGGCTCGTGTCATAAGTCGCACTACGGAGTATGTTCCTCTAATGCGCAAGCAAGATGGCATCAAGGGCTTTTACTTCGATTATAGTCGCGTCTACCGCAATAAACCAGATGATGTGACAATTAAGCGCGACCGCACTTGGCAGTTTAACGGCTTAAAACCACAAGAGTATAAGTAGTTATCTTTAAATATTTTGATTATCTTTGCGGAAATTTTTTCGATAATGAAACTCAAGAGTATACTTCTTCTATTTATTTCGCTCTGCGCAGCAGCAACATTTTCGAGCTGTCGCAGAGAGGCTCAAATTAGATATGTCATCGACGTGGAGGATGCTGCGTGTACAAACCTCCAGCAGACTTTGGTGGTCGACTTCTGGGTGCATCAGGATGCTATCAATGCGGGTACGCAGTTCCACGCCCTGTCCGATGCATCGTGGGCTACGGTGAGCGAGATAACCGTTAAGGGCAATGGCGCAAATAAGTTCCTCTCGTTCGATGTGAATGTAGAGGAGAATAGTGGCGATACGCGTGTTGCAACGATTAGCATCTCTGCTACGAACTGCATTACCAAGGAGGTGAAAATCTGCCAATATAGCGCACCTTCGAACCAGGGTGTTGCCAACCACACGCTGATGTACTACTTCTTTGGCACAAGCCTTAACCGATTCTTTAAGACCAATCTTGAGGATGCTACTGCAGCTATCGAGGCGGGGGCTCTCGGCCAGAACAATCGCGTAGTATTCTTCCGTCAGGAGAGCGAGTATAGCGGCTACATTGGTGAGTTGCGCTATGAGTCAGAGGGTAAGAAGTGTATCGAGCAGCGCCTCAAGAGCGTAACACTCCCTGCGGGCGTCATCAAGCCAGCGCGCATCGGTGAGATGATTGCCGAGATGGCGGGTATCGCCCC
>JAFYRB010000050.1 GCA_017559615.1 Alistipes sp.
ACTCTTCCCGATTGTGGGTGGAGTGCCATTTGTATTTATGATGCGGGCGTAGTCGCCTTATATGGCGAGGTTGTTAATCTCTTTTTGGATTCGGTCCAGGAAGAGTGATGCGTGTGCTCCGTCCATCTGCGTATGGTGGAACTGAAATGATACAGTAAGTGTCGTTTTCAGCAGGCCACGTCGTTAAGTATCGGTCGTTAAGCACCATAGTTCCAAATATAATCAATTAAGTATAAGGTAATTGTGAGGATATTATGGGGGGGGTAAAAGATGTTGGCTCCAATCAGATTGATACAACCATCCCGAATTAGCAAAAAAAATGTTTATAGTCATATATGAGATCTAAATATGCTGTTGGGAGCTAATTTCGACAGTTCTTTGTGTGGATATATGAATATATTTTGTACATTTGTATTACGAGCTGTTCAGCTCAATTGAGATCGAGAGAAAGGAAATAATATTTTGGATAAACAGCCGGGACTGTACGCACGGTCTTCGGCCAAAGTTTTATTTAACTTCTCTTGACAAATCTCGATTGGGCATTGAGGATTCGTGCGTTTTTTTTGATTGTGCAAAAACTATACAATATGAAGAAACGCAAATTAACAGCAAACACTATCTTTCGCATCGGCGATTTGTATCTGTTTCACCTTAACGACCCTTACATTTTGCTGTGCCAAGTAGTTCAGGGATATATTCATCCATAAATTTAGCCAACAATTTTGAAGCAATTATATCTGCATTATTCCTGGTGGTTTCAATTGTATCTTCTGGAGAAATCATATATGTCTGCTGATATATTATCTCGCCGCCATCCACTACATCTGTTATCCTATGCAACGTGACACCATTCTCCATTTCGTGATTTTTAAATATTTCAAACCACGGATTCAAGCCTCGGTACTTGGGTAATAGTGATGGATGAATATTGTATGCTCCGATGCGAGCTGTCAAGTATACATTTTTTGAGATTATGAATGGACAACGATAAACTAATAACAATTCAGGACATATATCCAAGATATATTGCTCAAACTCTTCTTTTGTTCTTACGACACCTTGGCCTAAATCCAGAATATTCAAAACTATATCACTCCGAGTTCGCAAATATTCGGTACAAGAATTTGTACCATTTGTAACAAACAACAACTTTATGGAGTTATGTGGATGCATAAGCTAGAATGGGATAAAATTGTTGATTCTTTTATCTGCAATCTCCTGAATAGAATACATTATTATATTTATGGCACTCTCAATATCATTTTGATGACAAAACTCTACAGGAGAGTGCATATATCTACAAGGAATATTAATATTTAGCGTTGCTACACCACCACACTGCAATTGCACAGAAGTTGCATCAGTTCCTCCATACACAAACCGACCCAATGATTTCTGATATGGGATATTATACTTTTCGGCAACATCGCAAACAATATCTCTCAGAACTGGATTATTGTCCGATTTTATGTGTAATCCTGCATCTTTGCCCAAATGCAATGTGCCCATCTGGTTCTCGTGTGGAGTGAGAGTGTCGGTTGCATAATCCACGTCAACTATAAAGCAGATATCAAGATTGCATTGAGTAGCAATCACACCCGCACCTCGCAGCCCAACTTCTTCTTGTGTAGTACCTATACAGTGAAAACATACAGACGGAGTTGTTTTCTTGAACAGTTTCAGGCACTCACTAATGATAAAGATTCCTACTTTATCATCAATACCTGTACCACATATTACACCGTTTCCCATTTCACTAATATGCGGCGACAAAACAGCCAAATCGCCAATCTCAACCCTGGACGATGCATCTTCATAATTGACAGCGCCTATATCCAACCAATCAGTTCAAATATCCAGCCTAGCATCACATCCATAATATCACCATCCTTTGCCATAATAAATTTATATTTGTAAGTTTAATAATATGCTAGCATTATCCAATGGTGGCTATCCAATAAGATTTTTCGAATAACATTTTTTAAAAACAGTCCAAAAGTATTTTATGCTCATAACAACCGAAAGACGTTAAAAAACACCTTATTAGACAACTTGGTATACAAAATAATATTTTTTTTCAAAAAAAGCAAGAGTGATTTATACAAAATTATATCGCATAGTTTAAAAAGTTTGGCAGTTTTGTTGGGCAATTCTAAAAAACAAAATTTAGATTACCAAAATAATGCTTATATATCAAATAAAAACTTGCCCCACAAAATGGTTTGGCTAGTTTCAAAAGCCCTCCCCCTATCAAAAAAAGTTTAAACAAAAAAAATAGGGATTTCATAAGGCAACAATATAGATGTTGCCCCATAAATATAAAATAAAAGTGTAGCCTTTTACGAGGTTATACTTTCTTTATTCTATATTATTGCCTTTGTTTATAATAATTATAAATGCTGTGAATATACTATATATCAATTATTTGTCTCTTTCGCTTGTCTCTTATTTGACAATTAAGCAAGAATTTCATTAAGCAGGAGTCAATATGTATCAGGTCTTTATTATATTTTGTATTTTTATATCTGGTTAGTACTGCTAATAACAAAAAATAACTATCTTTGCGATTGATTTATACATTTGCTAAATTGTAGATTAACAGTGCGTATCTTTCACACTCCGTACGGAAATATATTATTTTGAAGCCTAGTGTAAACGCATAATTGATTAATCCCAATAAGCACTACTTAATAGCATATAATAAATTGTTGGGATTATAGAATAACAGAATAATAAAAATAAACTTAAATATTATGAAAAAGACTATTCAATTTTTACTGGTAATAGGTATGCTGATGTCATACCAAATTATTAATGCTCAAAGTAAGGTACTGAGCAAGGCTATACAAAAAGAGTATAAGGCCAAGAAAAAAGAGTTGGAAAAAGGTGGCTGGGAGGTATTTGGCTCATCTCGCAGTGTAGATGTAACCATATTAAAATTTTATGAGCAACTGAACGAAAATGAGAATTTGAGTGTAGTTACAGGATTAGCTGGGGCTTTCAGTCAAAAAAGCATCGGTAGAGCAAAGGCTTCAGTGGATGCTCAGACGACCTATGCGCGTCAAGCCACTGCCGTGATTTCAGGTCGTTTTATCAACGAGATTGGGAGTGTCTCTGATGATGTTGAAGCCGAAGTTGAGAAGTTCAATTCTATCTATGAAGGTGCGGTAATGAAGGAAATCAAGAATGAACTAATTGAACAATTCTCAATAATTCGTCAGGTAGAAACTACTTCTCAAGGAAAGCCTGTATATGAGATGCAAACTTATTATTTTGTAGACAATACAGCAGCGCGTCAGGCTCGTGTCAGGGCGTTTAAATCTTCAATTGGTGCATCAGAGACATTGAAAAAACACGCTGATAAGTTGGAGGAGATTATAAAAGAGGATGTGGTTGTTGAATAATTTTTGATGTATTGAGGATACGTCTAACATTCACAACTCCTTTCTCAAAAATACATTTTTTTTTATAACCTACAAAACTACAAATCCCAGCATAGCAGTCTATGTTGGGATTTAAGAGTTTTTGTAATTTTTGTATCAAGTTATATTTTATTTTATAGTTGTGATACAAAACAGGTATAGATATGATAAAAGTAGTATGTACAGTGGCTTTGGCCTTAATTGTAATATGGCCAGCAAGTGGACAATCAATCCAGAGCGCACAAGAGCGCTTTGAGGAGTTTCGTCGTAGGGCTAATGCCGATTATGAGCACTTTCGTGAAGAAGCATTAAATAGTTATGCTGACTTTTTAGAACGGGCGTGGCAAGACTATGAAGTAGTCCAGGGGCATTGTCGTGATAATACCCCTAAACCAACTGTACAACCTACTATAAGTAATGATAAGAAGACACCCTCGCAGATATTACAAACGGCAGAGGCGGTGCCAGATGCTACTAATTCGTGGTTCTCAACGCTACAATGGGAAGGAAGTCGCCTAAAGCGAATCATTGATAAAAGTGTTAATTGGGTACGTAGTTCCACTGCTACTACTGTTGCGAAATTGAGCAACATTGCCAAAGAGCGTCGCAAAACAGTTTCTGAACGCCTAAAAAAATTGAATATAGATAGTGAAAATTATATTTCACCATCACAATTAAGGCGATTGAAGAGAGAGAAATTGGCAAACAAACAATCGGTTGATAACTCTACTAAGACTCCGTACAATACTGCCGAGCAATCTCGAGTAAATGCATCAAACAAAAAGTCAGAGACTGAGGGAACTACTTCAATGCAAGAAAAATCTATTGCTCTTGCAGATGCAATGGAGACATCTTCGACATCCGTCAATGAGAGTGATTCTACGATTGACATCAACTTATATGGTTTAGATATGTCTATTTCGGCACCAGGTATTATGCCGCAGACATTCACTTCAACTTCATTGCAGTTACAGATAGCAGCATATTGGAAGAAAATCAATAACGCAAATTTGAATGCCGTGATTGATGAACTGACAGAGATATCATTGCTCTATAAATTAGGTGATTGGTGTACGTTTAAGGCTGTAGAACAATATGCAACAGTATGGGCTGGCAAACACGATAATGCTAAAAATATTATGATGCAATATTTGCTTCTTAATATGGGTTATGATGTAAGAGTGGCAGAGTCTAATGGTAATGTGCTATTGTTATTGCCTTTTCAGCAACAAGTTTATGGATGCCCATATGTGATGTTAGAGGATAATCGCTATTATTTGTACCCTCACGGAGGTAGCGATATTGCACTCCTTAGGACTGGTGTGCTGCCGAAGGAATTGGTTTGCGACCAAATGAATTTGATTAAGAGCGACCCTATTGTTCTTCCTGCAGATAATAAAGTCTTTACCGTGCAATATGGTGATTTGAAAGTGACTGGCAACCTTAATCTCAATGTTATTCGTATGCAACAAGAATATCCACTGATGGATACCCCCAACTACGCAGCGTCAATACACGATGAGAATTTGCATTTTGATATTGTTGAGCAATTGAAGAAACAGGTGGAAGGACTTTCAGAGCAGGATGCCGCGAATGTATTGTTACATTTCGTAGAGCACGGGTTTAAATATATGACCGATGGAGAGCAATTTGGTGCAAATGTAGAGAAACCATTCTTCTTCGAAGAGATTCTGTATCACCCTTATTGTGATTGCGAGGACCGTTCAATATTCTATTCCTATATAGTAAAGCAAGTGCTTGGACTAGATGTGGTACTTGTTCATTTCCCAGGTCACGCGTGTACGGCTGTAGCATTCAGTGAAACTCCTGTTTATAGCAATGCTGCCTATACATATAAGGGTAAACGTTATTATATTTGTGACCCAACCTATATTACAGCAGATGTAGGTATGTGTATGCCCAATTATTCGAATGCTGACCCCATCTTCCAAGAATGGTATCACATAGAGAAGATAAATATGTAGTTTTCAACTTTTCATTAATATAAATTATGGTTACAAAGAGAATCTTAATAGTTTCAAAATTATTTCTAATCGCATTTATATTGTTAGGATGTAATTTTACGGTTGTGGCGCAAGATGAAGTTTCCACATCTGACAATAAATATGTATTAGCACAAAAACATAGCCCCATCGGTTTCGATAACTACCAGTGGGCTACATACTATTACAATGGAAAGTATACATACAACATACGCGGCTATATAGCGAGTGAGACGTTTGGTAATGTAGAGTTTTTAAAGGTTAATCCTTCGGGAACATCGTTTGCTCTATTGACAAAGAAGCAAGAGAAATCGAACGTATCTATCTATGATTTATGGAAAGCAGAGCATAAGGTAGGCGAAATTAAAAAAGTAAATGATGCTTCGGCTATTGTATATACCCCTGATGCTAGAAAACTTGTGGTAGCAACTCCTGCTGGAATATTGATATATGATGCACAAACATATGCGGCAATAGAACGCATAGCATCTCCTATCACGGCTCGTCAAATGGTAGTAAGTCCTAATAATTATTATTTGGCGGCAACAGATGGAAATAGATTGATTATCTGGAATATGGAGTCAAAGAGCGTACGTAAGGAAGTTGAACTTAATGTTAAGGTTAATGATATCGCCTTTTCTAATGATAGTAAACTTTTTGCTGTACTCACAGATGATGGAGAACTCGCTATTTATGACACCCAGGATTTTCTTATCAATAATACGTATGATGCTATGGGCGAGGCAATTGATTGTGAATTCCACCCCGATGGTAAATATATAGCAGTCGTATGTAGTGATAAACGTATTGCTCTTGTAAATATGATGGACAATACAGACCGTAATTACATTGATGAAGAGTTGGGCGGAATGAACGATATCCATTTTGTAAAGGATAATAATGAACAAATGTTTCTTTTGTATAATACTACAGATGCTCTTGTTTATAGAAGAATAACAGAACTGGCGCCTAATTATACAAAACTTCTGTCTGATGAACTTGCTTTAATGATGAACGAGTGGATGAAGCAGATGCCAGATGAGTCCCTTGAGGAGTATAAACTTCGTGTTAATGATAATACACGTATTGAGCAGATGCGAGTGTATGAGCAGGAAATCGCGACACGATTGGCTGACAATCTTGTGATGATGTCTGAAATTACACTTGGCAACTATAATCTGGAATCAAATATGCTTTCGGTTAACTTTGATAATATGCCAACCATCTTCCTCGAAGTTCCCTCGGCGGATATTAATGGATTTATGAATGTTGCTGACCTTGAATTTAACAATATGAAATATGGACTTACAAACGAAGATAAGTTTGAGTTAATCTACGTAGATATACGAAATAAGACTACAGGCAAGATTTATACCTACAATAATCTTGCACGTCGTTCACTTGAGTATCTAAAAATGGATGAAGCCTTTGTTCCTCTTGAAGTAATTCAGCAGTCAAATTTGCAAGAGATGAAACTGCAAGAGATAAAGGAGACTATAGTTAGTATGGCAAAGGAGCAAAATACCATTTCTGACCATACTAACATTACAGTTAAAGCAGATGTTGAGTCTTCTACTAACGCTGATGGTAAGAGAATTATGAACTATGTGACTAATTTCTCATACACAGTTAAAAAGGAGTTTTCGGCACAAGAAGACTTTGCTCCTGGTAAGTACAAGACAGAAGGGTCTGGAGCCGCTAAGTCGATGATGCAAATTATTAAGCAGGCTCTCGAGGGGGAATTTGCTCAATATGTTAAGGAAGGTAAAAAACTATTGGTAAAGATTACAGGTATGGCAGATGCTATGCCTATCAATGGCACTATTGCATACGATGGTTGTTATGGCGAATATGTTGGTGAGCCTGTGTACAAAAACAATGTACTAGGCAATATTACGTTGACTAAGGCCAATGGTATCAAGGAAAATGAACAACTTGCGTTTGTGCGTGCATTGGGCGTAAAAGATTATCTCACAAAAAATATTGTGGGTATATCAACTATGGATACAGATTACAATTATAATATCGAGGTAACAGCAGGTAAGGGTGGTGAGTTCAGAAGAATCACGGTACAGTTAATCTTCGTAGACGCCTTTTAATCTCAAAATCTTTTGTAAGGATGAAGAAAATTGTTGTATTTATATTGCTGATAATAGGAGCGTCAATGCACAATCGTGTGTCGGCGCAAGACTTTGAAAGAGCGCAAGAATTACATCGTGAATTTAATCAAATGAGAATAGAGGGCTCTCAAGCGACCGAGGCCGAAATATATTCAACATTATATAAATGTTACAAAGAGTATGTTGCTGTATTAAATTCTACTGAAAAATCTGAACTCAATTACGATTCTGCCAAACAGGGACTTTTAGAGATACACCAATATCTCTACAATGGTGCAGCATATTATCAGAATCGAGATGATAAACAAAATTCTTACACATTTGCACAGGCATATATTGATGTAACCTTGATGGATGCATTTCAAAACATCAAGTTTATTAAGAATGAGCAATTTGCCAATATTGCGTATCTTGCAGCTTTAGGTACATACAATACAAAGAATTACGAAAAAGCAATTCAATATTTTGCAGTATACTTGAGCACTGGGGATAAAAGAAAGAGAGAGGATGTATATGTATTTATGGCACAGGCGTGTGTCCTTGTCGATATGAAAACGGTGGCTATAGCTGTCTTTGATGAAGCTATTTCTCAATATCCCCAAAACTATAGCATATTATCAATGGCAATTAACTATTGTTTAGCAAACGAGAATAACACCAAATTGGAGCAATATGTGACTAAAGCTGTAGCCATAAGACCTAATGATGAAGCATTGCTTAATATTCAGGGACAACTTTACGAAGAAATTCAAGAGTTTGGAAAGGCTTTGGATGTATACAAGCATTTGGATACATTGAAGCCTGACAATATGCTCATAACACAGCATATTGCATTGAATTATTATAACTTGGGAGTAGTAAACTTTAATAAGTCCAACTTGCAGCAATCAGAAACAGAAGCAAATAAATATGAAGATATATCAAAGGAGTATTTCTCTTCTGCAGTGGATTATATGAATTTGATTTTGCAAAATACGCCAAATCAAGTGAAATATATGCAAGCATTGGCTATTGCATACGATTGTTTGGGTATTGTAAGTGAGTTTGAAGCAATGAATCATAAGTTGGAGGAGATTGGTGTGCCTGCTATTGAGGCCAATGTTACTCCTACATTAATGGATTACTCTTCAAAGAATCTTACACTTGCGAGCAATCTAGACGGAAAGACTGCAGCATCAGGAGAATCCACGACACAGTCAAATATATTACAGATGCTTGTCCAACAAGAGTCTAGAAAGCAATCGAAGGAGACTCCTTTGTATTCTACATATGCAAAAGAGTATGTAGAACCTCGAATTAAAGCTTGGCAAGAAAAAGACCCTTACGAAACAGTTGCTGAGTATCAAGAACGAGTATCTGTAGAGGCTCGCGAAACAAAGAAAAAGGAGTTATTGAAGACTGCTGAGGCTAATTATATTCGTGCGTATGCAGGTAATGTTCGAATCAATGATATGAAACTTAAACCGTATGATGCGGATAATCAGGCCTTCCTTATTGAGTCTCCATATGGCGAATTAATTGTTCCTGTTCCCCGTGATAAAAATGAAGCAGCCATCTTTGAGCGAAATTGGAACGGTATGCAGGTAAAGGAACCTGAATTTTATATTAGCAATGACAAACTATTACTTTCGGCTTTAACATTTGTGACTCCTATGGGTAATACATATAGGTATGATAATAAAAATAAGCACAATTATGTTGAGACTATTGTCGATATAACTTTCGAGCCCATTAACACAAACTTGATAGCGGCTAATGCAGAATCCGAGCAGGAGTTATTGAGAATTAAGAAACGTACTCTTACAATTGACGGAGTGAAATCAGACGTTGATGTTAATATTCCAGAAAGAGAAAGTAAAAGTGCAAATCGTTATGCGCTTATTATCGCCAACGAAAACTATAGTATGGTATCAGAGGTCCCATTTGCTTTGAATGATGGTGAGAGATTTGCTGAATATTGCGAAAAAACACTTGGTATACCAGAAAAGAATGTGTTGATATACAAAGATGCCTCGTTTGGTATTATGTTGAATGCTGTAGATAAGATTAAAAAGATAGCGTTGGCACATAATGGTGATATAGAGGTGATGTTCTATTACGCAGGTCACGGTATTCCCGATGAGGCTAGTAAAGATGCATATCTGTTACCTGTTGATTCAGACGGTAAGCAAACTAAAGTTTGCTACTCTTTGAATGATATTTATAATGATTTGGGAGAACTAAATGTGCAATTTGTCACAGTATTCCTCGATGCCTGCTTTAGCGGCGCAAAGCGTGACGGAGGTATGGTGTTGAATGCTCGTGGTGTCGCTATTAGACCTAGGCCCTTGGACCCTAAAGGGAATATGGTTATTTTCAGCGCAGTGTCGAATGACGAAACAGCATTGCCATATAATGAAAAGGGACACGGAATGTTTACCTATTTCTTGTTGAAAAAGTTGCAAGAAACATCAGGAGATGTTACATTAAAGGAACTTGGAGACTATATTAATCAGAACGTAAAAAGTGAATCTATTCTTGTGAATAGCAAGCAGCAAACACCTACCGTAAAAGTCTCATCTTCTATGGATGATAGTTGGCAACAAAGAAAACTAATACTAGCCGACTAAATAAAATACTTTCAAAATGAAGAATAAAATTATTTTAGCAATTATAATAATTCTTATTAGTCCGTTGGGTTTGTCTGCTCAGCGTGTCAAAAAAGTGTATGGTGAGTATACTTATTATGCGGAGCCTGACGAGTCACCTATCGAGGCTAAGAGTATAGCATTGGAGAGAGCAAAGATTAATGCTTTGGCTAAGGAGTTTGGTACTGTAATCACACAAAGTACAACTCTGTCTGAGTCTTCAGACGATGGTAAAGAGCATAGTTTTTTCTCTCAATATAGCGAATCAGAAGTTGAAGGAGAATGGATAGAGGATGCAGCTGAACCTGAATACAAAGTTATATACAGTGACAATACGGGTGGTATAGTCGCTACGTGTAAAGTCTGCGGTTTAGCGCGTAAGTATACGAATATGGCTGCAGAGTTTGAGGCTCTTGTATTGCGTAATCATCCAGAGCAGAAAGATGCAGATGTCATTTTTAAGAATTCTGAAGATATGTATTTGTATTTTCAGTCATCATCAGATGGCTATGTGGCTGTGTATTTGGTTGATGAGTCCCCTACGGCTTATTGCTTACTCCCATATAAATCCGATGGTGATGGTCAACAGCAGGTTAAAGGCGGAGAAGAGTATGTTTTTTTCTCGAGAGAGAAGGCTAAGGCAGAAAAAGATATGGTTGAGCACTATTATCTAACAAGTAGTGACGGTATTGAGCGTAATAAAATATATGTAATTTTCTCAAAGAATTCCTTTACTAAGGCTGTAGACCATAATACACAACAGAGCCTTCCTCGAGAACTTAGTTATGTTGATTTTCAGCATTGGCTCGGAAGACTACGTGCGCACGACCCCGAAATTGGAGTAAAATCAATACGTATAGAAATAAGGCCATAACGATTTGCTTAGCAATTTGAGTGATAAATGGGCGTTGTTTATGTTGCCCACTTTGTGTAAATTAAGGCTAATTTTCTGATTTTCATTACTCCACCGATCTAAAGGTATTATCACCCCTGTTACGATAAAACGAGATTCTCGATTTTTGGTAACACGAATGTAGATGGTAGCAGTACCATCTTTGCGTACCCTATCCTTCCTGAGGATGGGTGCAATCTTGATTTACGAAAATTATGCAAGCGAATTCAATCTCAAAGGTGGTATAATATTTGGTATAACATTCTTGATAAAATCTACTCGCTGGTTAATACTGATTTTACTCAATATCTGTGGTCCGTCTTAGTGATTTTTGAGGACTGATTCGAGAAAACGGCATAGTAGAAATTGCCTTTATCCGGTTTAATGGTCAAAAAAGAGACCTACAATGAATGGCATCATAAATGGGATTGTGGCTCAAAGAGCGTAGCCTTGACCCTCAAATCAGAAAGAATCACTATACTCACCGCAGAGTGCGAACTGCGTATTTTTCATTAAAGCGTAATATGCAGTATCTATGGACATTCTATGATTATCCAGGAACTCACTTACCAAATACAAACAATTGTTTAGAAGTTGTAAATACAGATCTAAAAACAACGTTACGCGTACATAACGAATTGAGCAAACGAAATAGAATGATTGTCATAGACGAATATATCCGTCAGAAAATACAACTGAAGTAACACTATTCCAAGCCCCAAGATTGTACATATAATCTCTAAGTTCGTCGCGTGTCGCTAAGCGGTAATAACGATAGCATTGGGAAAGACTATGTCATAATCTAAAATGGCGTAAATCCTCAGTGCTATGCTCTAAATATATGACGCCTTTTGAAGTCTTGTTATGAAATCCCCATAGACTTGTTTTTGCTGGACAGCGAGGGTTGTTAGGGTGAAACAGATACAAATCGCCGATGCGAAAGATAGTGTTTGCTGTTAATTTGCGTTTCTTCATATTGTATAGTTTTTGCACAATCAAAAAAAAACGCACGAATCCTCAATGCCCAATCGAGATTTGTCAAGAGAAGTTAAATAAAACTTTGGCCGAGGACCGTGCGTACAGTCCCGGCTGTTTATCCAAAATCTTATTACTTTTCTCTCGATCTCGATTGAACTGAACATCTCGTAATACAAATGTACAAAATATATTCATATATCCACACAAAGAACTGTCGAAATTAGCTCCCAGCAGCATATTTAGGTCTCATATCTGACTGTTAAGCCACGATTAATAACCCTAAAACATACGCAAATGGCACTCTTCCCGATTGTGGGTGGAGTGCCATTTGTATTTATGATGCGGGCGTAGTCGCCTTATATGGCGAGGTTGTTAATCTCTTTTTGGATTCGGTCCAGGAAGAGTGATGCGTGTGCTCCGTCCATC
>JAFYRB010000051.1 GCA_017559615.1 Alistipes sp.
CAGAACGAGTTGAACGAGGCTGATGCTAAGGAGCTTTTGGCTAACGGTACTTGGTGCTGCGCTGAGGTTTCTAATATGGGTTGTACTCCTGAGGCTATCAAGGCATTCCAGGATGCAGGTATTCTCTTCGCTCCAGGTAAGGCAGTTAACGCAGGTGGTGTAGCAACTTCAGGTCTTGAGATGACTCAGAACTGTATGCACATCTCTTGGGCAGGTGAGGAGGTTGACGAGAAGCTTCACTTCATTATGAAGTCTATCCACGAGGCTTGCGTTAAGTTCGGTACACAGGCTGACGGTTCTGTAAACTACGTGAAGGGTGCTAACATCGCCGGCTTCATGAAGGTTGCACAGGCTATGCTTGAGCAGGGTATCATCTAATCCCTTTCTCATTATAGCAGCGCATTAGCGGTGCTTCAATCAAACCCTCGAATGGGAAATACGTCAAGTATTACCCATCCGAGGGTTTTTCTTTACATCCCCACTACTGCACTACTCTAATGAGAAATTGTCGAGTTATTCCCGTGGGGTTCTTCTTTTGTGATAGTCCAAATCTAACACCATTCTGACGCTAAATTTCTGTATGTAGCAGAAAAAAAGGCGTCCAACAATTTTGTGGACAGCCCCTTTTATTTTATTAGTTGTATAACAAGTGCAACGCCAAAGTAGCCTTGTAAGACAGCTTCGTTTTTATCCTCGGCGTCTAAACTCCGAGAGTATTATACCCGTTGCCATTGCAACATTTAGCGACTCCGAAGTAGGTGAGTCGGCAGGGTAGGGTGGAATTAATAGCTTGTGTGTGAGCATCTTGCGACACTCCTCGCTCACGCCACGTCCCTCGTTGCCCATAACGATAATACCCCTCTGCGTGAGGCTCTCGTTATAGATATTGCCGCCATCGAGCAACGTGCCGTAGATACTCATTCCCATCTCCTTTGCCTCGTGAAGCATCTTCGCAAGGTCGTCTACATAATGGATACGCACGCGAAGAATAGCGCCCATCGTAGCCTGCACAACCTTCGGGTTATAGCAATCGGCGCACTCCTTTGAGCAGATGATATCTTCCACGCCAAACCAATCGGCAAGACGCACGATAGTACCCATATTACCAGGGTTCTGCACCCCATCGAGAGCAAGTGTCAACTTATCGCGTAGCTGCTCAACCGCAAAACGAGTGCGAGGCTGCTCAACAACGGCAAGTGTTGTGGTTGGCGTTGTAAGCTGCGAGATGCGCTCCATCTCCTGCTTTGTGATATGCTCGACATTCGCACCGCGGCGTTGCTCGTCGGTGGTATATACGCGTCGTACAACAAACTGCGAGTCGAGAATCTCGTCAACGAGTTTGTCACCCTCGGCGATAAACACCCTCTCTATGTCGCGTGTGCGCTTATCCTTCAGTGCGCGAAGTTGTTGAATTTCGGCCTTTGTCATCGTTGCTCTCCTATATAAAATGTTTCGCCTTCGGTGGCGATATCCGTATTCGGAAATATTGTTCGGCACTCCTCTACAAGTGGCTCCAACTCCTTATATCGTGATGAGAAATGTCCGATAATCAGGTGTTTAGCCTCGGCGAGTTGTGCCACACGTGCTGCTTCGTGTGTCGTAGCGTGTCCGCGCCCCTTTGCCCAGCGTGTCTCCTTCTCGGAGTATGTAGTCTCGTGGTATAGAAGGTCTACGCCACGCACCCTCTCTGCAGCCTTTGCCGAGTAGTTCGTATCCGAGAGATAGGCATACGAGTGAGCATCATAAGGCTTGTACGTAAGTGTGCTATTGGCAATCACCTCGCCATTTGCGAGTGTGATATCCTCGCCACGCTTCGCCGCTACGATTTGTGCTATGGATAGACCATAGCGCTCTATCTTGAATTTATCTACGTTTAGTCCAGGCTCCTTCTCCTTGAAGAGGTAGCCTGCCGTAGGCACGCGATGTCGCAAGGGTACTGCCCACACCTCGAGGGTGTTGTTCTCCATAACGATGTAATGCTCCGTTGTACGCACCTCGTGCCACTTAACCTCATAGGGAAGGTCATCCCAGAAGTAGCGGCGGTGGTACTCCAGAATCTCGCCCATAGGCGCTGGAGCGTATATATCTAATGGTGTACGTTTACCCTCCAAGCCGAGCGTAGCGATAAGCGGGAAGAGTCCAAAGCAGTGGTCACCGTGAAGGTGAGATATAAAAACAGCCCTAAGGCGTAGCGGATTTATGCCACGCCTTATGAGCTGTTGTTGGACTCCCTCACCAGCATCTACAAGGTAATACTGCTCGTTAAGGTTTACAACCTGTGCCGAGGGGTGTGCCTTGGGTGTAGGTTTCGCTGATGAGTTTCCAAGTATCGTTACACTAAACGACATCTACTATCGTAGAGATTACTGTGCAAGCAACCAACGCTCGCAGTCCAAAGCTGCGATACAGCCAGAACCTGCAGCTGTGATAGCCTGACGGTAGTGTGGGTCCTTAACGTCACCAGCAGCAAATACACCCTCAACAGATGTCTTTGATGTACCTGGAACAACCTTGATGTAACCCTGCTCGTCAAGCTCAAGCTGGCCCTTGAGAACCTCAACATTTGGATGGTGACCAATAGCGAGGAAGAAGCCCATAATATCGAGTACGCGCTCCTCACCTGATGTGCTAACAACGCGAACGCCTGTTACGCCATCCTCATCGCCAAGAACCTCAGCAGTGTTATGCTCGAAGAGAACCTCGATGTTTGGAGTGTTGAACACACGCTCCTGCATAGCCTTTGATGCGCGGAGGTAGTTCTTACGAACGATAAGGTAAACCTTCTTACAGATAGAAGCGAGGTATGTAGCCTCCTCACAAGCTGTGTCACCGCCACCAACAACGGCAACATCCTGCTTACGGTAGAAGAAACCGTCGCAAGTAGCGCAAGCGCTAACACCCATACCGCGATACTTAGCCTCAGACTCCAAGCCGAGGTACTTTGCTGAAGCACCTGTACATACGATAACTGCGTCAGCCTCAATCTGATGCTCGTGGTCTACAGTAGCCTTGAAAGGACGCTGTGAAAGGTCGAGGTCGGTGATGATACCGCGACGTACGTCAGCACCAAAACGCAATGCCTGCTTGCGCAAATCCTCCATCATAGCAGTACCTGTGATACCCTGTGGGTAGCCTGGGAAATTCTCAATCTCAGTAGTTGTTGTAAGCTGACCACCTGGCTCGATACCCTCGTAGAGTACTGGTGAGAGGTTAGCACGTGAAGTGTAGATAGCAGCAGTGAAACCTGCAGGGCCGCTACCAATAATAAGAACTCTTACTTTCTCCATAATTCTTTAGTTTTAGTTAAGTTATTGTTTATAGTTTACGATTTATCGTGTGTTTCGGAAGTCTGCGGCTTGCTCCGCCTCGTCGCGGTAGTCATAGCCGTAGCCAACCATCATATCAAGTCCCGTGTCACGCTGGCGGTCAGCCTCCGTAACTTCGCGCATACGTGCCAAGACGTTACGCGATGAGGTGATTATCGAGGCTACATCCTCACTATCGGGCAGTGAGCCAGTTAGTTGCCAGAGCAAGCCATAGGCATACGCCGCAGCCATATCCTTATACTCCCTCATCAGAGCATCAAACTCTTGCTTTATCTCCTCGAGCGACAACTCTCCCTCGGCAATTTTGCTCATTATGCGCTCCACCTTACCAAGAGGCGCATACTCGCCCGCGACATCTATCCACTCCGAGCCATCGTAGCGTGGCGTAGTGTAGTCGCCGCCCTCAAGTAGCGCACCTATCGAGGCGGCTATGGCGCTATTGTAGAGCTTTATGCCTCGCGTAACCATCGCCGAACGTATCGTAGTTCGGTTATAGTTATAGCTTTTCGCCTCGGGGTCCTCTTCCTGAAGGCGTGTGAGGATATCCACACCACGCAGCATCTTGCCTACGATATAGGGGTTGAACTCCTCGAAGCATATATTATCGCGCTTCAGCACTCGCTTATCGCGGCTCTTCCACTTCTCGATATCGCGAATCGTGCCGTAGCTTCTAAGTGCTAATGCAGGCATAAGCATCGACTCTCCCTGCTCTTCAATGAGGTACGAGAATGGCATATCCTGCGTGTCGTGGTGGCGCGTGTGACGACCAAGCACTACGGTGTAAGGGCCTTCTATCGCAGGTGACATCACATAGGCGCTACTTCCGAACTTCGTACCGCGCTGATGCACAGCCTGATGCACCGCACCACTCTTAAAGAGGTGGTTCGACTGGTTTGTGCCGCTACCAGCGTTGAAGAACGAGAATATTCCCGCAATAAGCAACGAGGACTTATGGTGCGACACGGTGAAAGGTCCCGCGAAGACCGAAGCAGCCTCGCCATTCTCGAAGTGGCAGTTGGCAAACATCAGCGTGTCAATCGCCGTAAAGCCATTGCCGACAACGCTATTCTCGCCCACGAAGCAACGCTCGATACTCGAAGCACCATCCACGTGGGCATTGTTATCAATTATAAAGTCGCGTGCGCGGACATCTATACCTATATATGTTCCTGCACCTACGGTTCCATTTTCCAGATGTGACGTACCCTCGATGGTACACCCCTCCTCGATAGCTACCTCGCGGATGAAGCGTGCGCCAACAATAGTGCTGCCGTCGCCAATACGTCCCTGTGTTGTGCGATGCTCCTCGCTACGCTCCGTAATGAGTCGCTCAAGTGTAGCGACCATCGCTGGGCGGTTGCGCATCATAGTCATAAGGTAGGCTATCTGCGCCGTAAGCTCACGGTAGATAACCGCCGTACGTCCTCCATTCTCATTCACAGCAGCTACGCGAACACCCTCGCCAAATGTTGTGGCGTGGCGGCACTCCATACGTAGCACATCGTCGATAACGCAGTCGCTACCTATCGTGTAGTTCGAGATAGTGGAGTCGGCGATGCGGCTCTTCGAGCCTATGGTAACGTGTCCCTCGAAGCGTACGTTACGTAGTTGCGACGTTGTAAAGTCCTCGCTAACAAGCACATTATCCCACTCCTCGGCATAGCAACCTCGGAGTGCCAGAGCCTCACGCTCTGTATGTGTCGTAGCTCGCAACTGCATCTTATACTCTATTTATATGGTGTGTAAACCACCTTCTTTGTCTCGAAGAACTCATCCTCGAACATTGTCTGTATGTCGTAAATATCCCATCTGCGGCGTGTTAGGGCAAGCTCTTCGGCCAAATCGCCACCCTTCAAATAGAGGATGCCATTTGGGAGTGTTCCCTTCTCGCCTTTACGTAGTAACGGCCAAGCCCAAGGCATAAATCGTGCCATCTCCGTAACGGCACGCGACACCACGTAGTCGAACTTCTCGCCAACACTCTCGGCGCGACAGTTCAACGCTCGGAGGTTCTCAATCTTTGCCCCCTCCTTCACGCCCTCGACAACGCGAATCTTCTTGCCGATAGAGTCAACACCCACGAACTCCACATCAGGAAAGAGAATCGCAAGTGGCACCGATGGGAAGCCACCTCCGCAGCCGATATCTATGACCTTTGCTCCAGCCTCGAATTTACAGACCTTGGCTATAGCCAACGAGTGTAGGATGTGGCGAGTGTAGAGATGCTCCATATCCTTGCGCGACACTACGTTGATGCGTGTGTTCCACTCCTCGTAGAGCGCACCAAGTGCTGCGAACTGCGTCTCTTGAGCCTCCGTAATATCGGGAAAATATCTCTTTATAAGTTCGTGTTTCATAACTCTTTAAACAATTTTTAACTACTCCTTCTCGAGGATATTTTTGCACAACGCTGCTCGCGCTCTGCGTATCTGTGTCTTTATGGTGTTGAGCGGCTTGCCAAGTCTCTCGGCAATCTCCTCGTAGGAGTACTCCTCCAAGAAGCGCATCTCGATAACCTCTCTGTACTCCTCCGAAAGCTCCTCCATTGCGGCGTGAAAGTGCGTGTGACTCTGGTTTATAATCACCGACTCCTCGGGCGTTGGCGTTGTGGAGTGTGGCGAGCGGAACTTCTCATCAATTGAGATGTCGTCCACACGGCGACGCAGGTGGTCCACCAATGTGTTGCGCGCTATGGCGTATATCCACTGCCCGAAGGTGAAGCTCTGCGAGTAGCTGTCGATGTGGAGATAAACCTTGATGAAGGTCTCCTGAAGCAGGTCGCGGGCCATAGTCTTATCACCAAGTCGCTGCTCGAAGAGGCGTGTTAGCGCATCGCGGTAGCGTGTGAAGAGGTATTCGAAGGCCTGCTGGTCACCTGCCGAGGCAAGCTCTACAAGTGTGGCGTCTGTGGCTACAATGTAGTCGTCTATCTCCATATCTTTGGTGTGTTATGACTCTCGTTCGAGCTTATTGTCCACTCAATAAAAGGACCAGCAAGGTCGTATATCCAGTAGCGGCGTGCAATGCCACGCTCACCCAACTTACGTGCTGTGTAGTGTGATGACCATACTACGATGAGGTAGCGCAGAAGTGCAATGGCCAAAACGCCGAGCTTCAGCTCCAATGGAAGAACCAACAGCGCAACCAACGATGTGATGAAGAACAATACGCGGCTACCGCGCTCACGACTGATAAGCGTGCGTGCTGATAGCGGATAGCTCTTGCGCGTAGCACCATAGTAGCGGATATGCTCCAGCCACTCGTTCCAATCATCCGAGCGGTATTCATCAACCACCGAGTGTGGAGATAGCACCACCGATGTAGTCTCCGGAGTTACGATATCCTGAAGGTAGAGGTCGTTATCGCCAATATCAATTCCGAGGTGGTTGTAGCCTCGTGTAGAGTTGTAAAGACGGCGCGAGAAGCCATAGTTACAACGTGGACCGTAGTATAACTTATCCACCACGGCACGCGACATTGCGTTACGCAAGCGGTGGAACTCTATCATTCGCATAAGGTAGCTACGGATGGTGTTGCTCTCGAAACGTGGTACTGCAGAGCCTACGACAACCTCACCTCTTTCGAAGCCCTTTGCCATAAACTCTACCCAATGCTCCGAGCGAGGTACAGCGCCTGTGGTGGTGAATAGAAGCGAGTCATACTGCGCCGACTTGATGCCGACGTTGAGCGCCTGCTTTGTAGTGATGTAGATTCGCTCGTTGCCCCCCATCTTTGTAAGACGCATATAGGAGTAGTTGTTGCGGATGTTTTGAAGCTCCTCGTAGTACTCCGCATCGCTACCAATATAGACCACAACAACCTCATAATGATCGTATTGCTGATGTAGAAGTGCGGGCAGCTCCTCGGTTAGGAATCGCTCATCTTCGCCACGTAGGGCAACAATAACAGAGATGGGTGGTGTCTCGCAAATTTTTTTCCTACGGCGCATAAGCCTAAAGCGATAGATACGATAATAGGCAATGCCATAGTAGTAAATCTGCACAAAAAAGAGTAGGACAACGACCGCCAGAAGTGCGAGTCCCTGCCACGTATAAGCATCGAGTATTTGAGTAAAAAAGTGTGTCACGTTTTATATAAGTCTATAATCGCACAAAGATACTAAAAAAAAGTATAATATTTCAATAAAAGATTGAGTATTATATAAATTAAAATTCATAGGCGATATATCTATGATATATATAGGAGATATTCCAATTATTTTATGTATCTTTGCACGTTATATATATGTTTATGAAGTTTACATTGCAACATACGGCGCCTCAAACGAAGGCGCGTGCTGGAGTGATTGAAACCGATCACGGCACAATTGAGACTCCAATATTTATGCCCGTTGGTACTGCTGCGGCGATGAAGGGTATCTTCCATCGTGACGTGGAGCAGGAGGCAAAGGCGCAGATTATCCTTGCCAATACCTACCACCTCTACCTCCGCCCAGGTATGGATATCATCGAGCAGGCGGGTGGTGTGCATCGCTTCTCGTCGTGGAACAAACCTATGCTTACCGATAGCGGTGGCTTTCAGGTGTTCTCGTTGGCGGCGTGTCGTAAAATCAAGGAGGATGGATGCCACTTCCAGTCGCATATCGATGGCTCACGACACGTCTTTACGCCTGAGAGTGTGATAGATACGGAGCGTACTATTGGTGCGGATATTATGATGGCGTTCGACGAGTGTCCTCCAGGAGATGCTCCTTATGACTATGCCAAGAAGTCGTTGGCTCTTACGGAGCGCTGGCTCGATAGATGCTTCAACCGCTATCACCAGACACAGCCAAAGTGGGACCACTATCAGGCTCTGTTCCCTATCGTTCAGGGTGCGGGATATCCCGATTTGCGCGAGAAGGCAGCACGTAACGTGTTGCAGTACAACGCCGACGGCTATGCTATTGGTGGCTTGGCAGTGGGTGAGCCTACGGATGTTATGTACTCTATGATTGAGGTGTGTAATACGGTGCTGCCGGAGGATAAGCCACGCTACTTGATGGGTGTGGGTACGCCTGTGAATATCCTCGAGGCTATCGACCGCGGTGTGGATATGTTCGACTGCGTTATGCCTACGCGAAATGGCCGTAATGGTCAGCTTTTCACGTCGGAGGGTGTGATAAATATCCGAAATAAGAAGTGGGAGAATGACTTTACGCCGATTGACCCTAATGGTGTTACGTTTGTTGACCATCAGTATACCAAGGCCTATCTCCACCATCTTGTGGTATGCAAGGAGATGCTTGCAGCGCAGATTGCCTCGTTGCACAATACGGCATTCTACCTATGGCTCGTAGGTGAGGCGCGTAAGCATATCATTGCGGGTGACTTCAAGATGTGGAAGGAGGAGATGGTCGTGAAGCTATCTCGCAGATTATAAGTATATTAAAACGATAAAAACGTGAGGTTAATACCGTCGATACCAGGATATAGAACTCTTGACCGTTATATCCTCAAGAAGTTCCTAAAGACCTATGTCTTTGGTCTTTTGATGATGTCGGTTATCATCGTTGTGTTCGACTACGTAGAGCGTGTTGACGACTTTACGGAGTTGCACGCACCGATGGATGCCATCATCTTCGACTATTATATGAACTTCATACCCCATCTGGTTAACCAGTTTAGTGCGCTGTTTACCTTCATCTCGGTAATCTTCTTCACCTCGAAGCTGGCAATGCAGACCGAGATTGTGGCGATACTCTCGGGTGGTGTGAGCTTCAGACGCTTGATGTGGCCATATATGCTTGGCGCGGGCATTATTGCAGCGTTGAGCTTGTCGCTTTCGCTGTGGATTATCCCTGAAGGTCAGAAGGATAGCGTTGCATTTCAGCAGAAGTATTTCAAGGGTAATCAACTTCTGGACTACGACGAGCATATCTATCGACAGTTGGAGCCTGGAACCTTTGTATATGTTCGTGGCTATTCGCAGCATATTGAGCGTGTGCCATTCTTTGCTATCGAGCGATACGAGGATTCGAATATGGTCGAGGTGCTAAACGCCGCAAGTGCCTCGTTCGACGAGGAGTCGGGACGTTGGACTGCACCACGTTATGTTATCTATCGCCGCACCGAGGATGGCTCGCTTGGTTATGAGCAGTTTCGAAATCTTGATACGCTTATCAATCTCGATGTCAGGGAGTTGGTAGATACAAAGGGCCTTGTTAAGACACTCACCTACGAGGAGCTTAACGAGTTCCTTGTGCAGCAGAGCGAGAAGGGTTCGGATGACCTATTCCTTATCGAGGTGGAGCGTCACACGCGCTTCTCGTATGCCTTCTCAACCTTCATCCTTACGATTATCGGCGTGTCGATAGCCTCGCGTAAGGTGCGTGGAGGTATGGGTATGCACATTGGTTTGGGTATTGCGCTATGTTTTACATACATTATGCTTGGTCGAGTATTCGAGCAGATTGCCCTCAGTGGTAGTATGCCACCGTGGTTGGGAGTCTGGTTACCGAACTTCATCTTCTTATTCATAGCACTCTACGTTTACATTAAAGCACCTAAATAATATGTTGAATATTAACGATATATCGGATGCAGTTCGCCGCGGTGAACGTATCTCTATGCAGGAGGCTCTGAAGCTATGGCGTGAGGCTCCATTGTGGTTGCTTGGCGAGCTTGCTACGGCACGTAAGCGTAAGGCGAGTGGACAGGCGGTCTACTACAACCGTAACGTTCATCTCGAGCCTACGAACATCTGCCTCTTCAATTGTGAGTTCTGCTCGTTCCGCCGTAGGGAGGGCGATGCCGATGCGTGGTATATGTCGCTCGACGAGGTTGAGGCACGTGCCAAGGAGCTTCAGGGTACGGATATTACGGAGGTACATATCGTGGGCGGTGTACATCCGAAGCACGATTTGGATACCTACTGCGCTATGATTCACCGAGTTAAGAGCGCACTTCCACACGTTACCGTAAAGGCGTATACTGCTGTTGAAATCTTCTATATGATACGTCACGCAGGTGTGACGGTTGTCGAGGGTTTGCGTCGTCTTAAGGAGGCGGGTATGGAGTGTATCCCTGGCGGTGGCGCGGAGATTTTCGATACCGAGCTACGTCAGAAGATATGTCCAGATAAGTGTAGTGCCGAGGAGTGGTTGGCGGTGCATCGTGCGGCGCATAATATGGGTATTGCTACCAACTGCACAATGCTCTATGGCCATATAGAGACCCTTGAGCAGCGTGTAGACCATCTCAATAGATTGCGTGAGTTGCAGGATGAGGCTCCAGGCTTCGATGCCTTCATTCCGCTAAAGTACCATAGCCGTGGTAATCGTATGTCGGAGGCTGGTGAGTGTAGCGTTGAGGATGACCTCAGGATGATTGCCATCAGCCGTATCTTCCTCGATAACATCCCACATATCAAGGCATATTGGGTATCGTACGGCAAGGCTACTACGGAGATGGCGCTGATGTTTGGTGCGGATGATATCGACGGTACGATTGGCGACACCACGAAGATTTACTCTATGGCGGGTGGCGTGGCACGTCCTACGATGAGCGTCGAGGAGTTGGAGGCTATGGTCGTAGCGGCGGGATATCGCCCTGTGGAGCGTGACTCGCACTATAATGCTGTGGAGCGCAACGAGGTGCCACAACCAGCGGTTAAGGAGGCGAAGCCTAAGGCGAAGGTGACGTTTGTAGATTTGATTAGTAAGAGAGAGGCGGAGCCTACTGCGCCCAAACAGGAAGAAGTTAATAATGTGATAGTTATGCATAAATCAAAGGGAGAGACAAAACCCCAGCGCGTCGCAGCACCAAGGGGTAATGAGAGTTTCATCACGCGTGCCAAGAAATTCTATGGCCTATACCCAATAATCTCGCACCTGATACTTATCGGTATCTTTGGCTTGTTGTTGCTCGCGGGATTGTACGTTGGCTTGAAGCGTGGCACGCGCCTCGGCTCGGAGATTGAGGTTCCTAATCTGCTCGGTATGAATATCGAAGAGGTGAGAGCATTGGCCGAGAAGGAGGATATAAATATCGTTGTGCGTGACTCGATTTTCGACGTTGACCTCCCTGGAGGTACGGTTGTCGACCAGTTGCCACGCACCTCTACCGTTCGCAACGTAACCGTGAAGCCTGGCCGTAAGGTTTATGTTACTATCAACGCCTATGGCCGTCGTATGGTGGATGTGCCTTATGTCGCGAAGCAGACTCTGCGTCAGGCACTTAACCAGATTGAGCGTTCGGGATTGAGCGTTGCAAAGCTCTCCTATGAGCCGGATATGACCTCTACGGATTATGTTCTCGCGCAGTACGTAGGACGCAAGGAGATTCACCCTACAACAAGTGCGAAGTATCCCGTAGGTACGGGCGTGACGCTTAAGGTTAGCTATCGTCGTGATGAGCAGCAGGCATATGCTCCACGCCTTGTAGGTCTATCGTTGCAGCAGGCAAAGAGCGTGTTGTGGGATAGTGGTCTTAATGTGGGTAAGGTGGTCTACGATGATAGTGTCGAGGATATCATCTCGCAGCGTAAGGCGAGGGTATATCGTCAGTCGAAGTCGATTGGCTCGATGCTTAATCGTGGTGCGGAGGTTACGCTATACCTAAGCTGTGATGAGAAGCTTGTGGACTCTATGAATATCCTCGCTTCGAAGGAGTTGAAAAACATTGAGACACAGCGCCGTAAGGCTCTTGAGGCCGAGAACCAAAACAGTGATTCAGAGTAACATAGAATGGAGAATAAGCACTATATTGAGGATGAGGAGTTGATGGTCGATGTGGATATCGACGCTCAGGAGGGTGATGGCGAAGGCGACGAGATGTATGAGCACTTTGCCGTTACGGTGGATAAGGGACAGTCGCAGATGCGTCTTGATAAGTACCTTACAATTCGCCTTGAAAATACCTCACGTAACCGCATACAGATGGCTGCCGACGGCGGAAATATCCTCGTAAATGGCAAGCCTCAGAAGTCGAGCTATAAGATTAAGCCCCTCGACCAGATATCTATCGTGATGCCATATCCTCGTCGCAAGGAGGAGATTGTGCCAGAGAATATTCCGTTGGATATCGTCTACGAGGATGATGATATCATCGTGGTAAACAAGGCTGCGGGTATGGTTGTTCACCCTGGTGTGGGTAACCATAGCGGTACGCTTGTTCACGCACTCTCGTATCACCTTAAGCACCTTGAGATGTTTAGCGAGGGTAATGCCCGCGCGGGCCTTGTGCATCGTATCGATAAGGATACCTCGGGATTGCTCGTTGTGGCGAAGAATGAGAAGGCTCACGCACACCTCGCAAAGCAATTTTTTGACCATACTATCTATCGCCGTTATGTGGCTCTCGTATGGGGCAATCTTGCTGAGGATGAGGGTACTATCATAGGTCATATCGGCCGTAACCCGAAGGATAGAATGCAGATGTTCGTATTCCCTGATGGAGAGGAGGGTAAGCACGCAGTGACACACTTCAAGGTGTTGCGACGTTATAGCTACGTGTCGCTGGTGGAGTGTCGTTTGGAGACAGGCCGTACGCACCAGATTCGTGTGCATATGTCGTGGCAGGGACACCCGCTCTTTAATGATGAGCGTTATGGTGGCGACCGCATCCTTAAGGGTACGACATTCCAGAAGTATAAGCAGTTTATCGAGAACTGCTTCAAGCTCATACCTCGTCAGGCGCTCCACGCACGTGCCTTGGGCTTCATACACCCAACAACGGGCAAATATGTGCAGTTTGAGTCGGAGATGCCTGAGGATTTGAAGGCTGTACTCCAGAAGTGGGAGGGCTATACAGCCTCTACGGGTTTGGATTTGGATGAGATTTAATAACTTAACAACTAAGAAGCGATGTTTCTACCAACAACAACGAAAGAGGTCGAGGCTCGAGGATGGGATGAATTGGATGTTATCATCTTCTCGGGCGATGCTTATATAGACCACCCAGCCTTTGGCCCTGCGGTTATTGGCCGTATCCTCGAGGCGGAGGGCTATCGTGTGGCTATCGTGCCACAGCCTAACTGGCGTGATGACCTTCGTGACTTTAAGAAGTTGGGTAAGCCACGTCTCTTCTTTGCCGTTACGGCAGGCGCGATGGACTCGATGGTTAACCACTATACGGCCAATCTTCGTCTTCGCTCGAACGATGCCTATACCCCTGGTGGTAAGGCAGGCTTCCGCCCCGACCGTACGGTGGATACCTATACGCAGATTCTCAAGAAGTTGTACCCTCACACGCCTGTGGTTGTGGGAGGTATCGAGGCTTCGCTCCGCCGTTTGACACACTACGACTATTGGAGCAATAGCCTTCAGCGCTCGATTCTCGCAACGTCGGGAGCCGATTTGCTGATTTATGGTATGGGTGATAAGCCTATCCGCGAGGTGGCAAAGGCATTGCGTAATGGTTTTAATATGAAGCTGTTAAGAGGCTTGCGTCAGGTGGGTTTCTTGGCCGATAAGGAGTACGTCGAGCGATTGTATAACCAGAGTAGCAAGGTGCTTAGCTCGTTCGAGGAGTGTGTCGATGATAAGGCAAAGTTTGGCGAGAACTTTACGGTTGTCGAGACGTTGAGCAATATGATGGAGTGTAACACCACGCTTATCGAGGGCGTGGGGGATAAGTACGTTGTTATTACACCTCCACACGAGACTCTAACAACCGAGGAGCTTGACCACTCGTTCGACCTTCCTTATGAGCGTGCGCCACACCCTCGCTATAAGGGTAAGGGCGATATCCCAGCGTGGGAGATGATTAAGCACTCGATAAATATCCATCGTGGCTGCTTCGGTGGTTGCTCGTTCTGTACAATCTCGGCGCATCAGGGTAAGTTCATCAACTCGCGCTCCGAGCGCTCAATCCTTGAGGAGGTGAAGCACGTAGTGGCAATGCCAGACTTCAAGGGTTATATCTCGGATATTGGTGCTCCATCAGCAAATATGTATGGTATGCGCGGTAGGGATGAGAGCCTCTGCAAGAGGTGTAAGCGCCCATCGTGTCTACATCCGAAGCTCTGCCCAAATATGAATAACGATCACTCGCGTCTTATCGACCTATATCGCAAAATACGTGAGGTGAAGGGCATCAAGAAGGCCTTTATTGGTAGTGGCATCCGTTACGATTTGTTCGATGACTCGAACTACTTTGATATCGTTGTTAAGTATCACACGTCGGGACGTTTGAAGGTGGCTCCCGAGCATACCGAGGATGGTGTGTTGAAGCTTATGCGTAAGCCTGCGTTCTCGATGTTTGAGGATATGCATCGTAGGTTTAAGCAGATATGTCGCCGCGAAGAGCTTAACTATCAGCTAATTCCATACTTCATATCGTCGCACCCTGGTTGCACCGAGCGTGATATGCAGGCTTTGGCAGATAAGGTTCTCGGTAAGTTGAACTTTACGTTGGAGCAGGTGCAGGACCTTACGCCTACGCCTATGACACTCTCGTCGGTGATGTTCTATATGGGAGAGAATCCTTACGATAAAAAGCCTCTCTATGTTGCTCGTTCGCAGGATGATAAGCGCCGTCAGAAGAGCTATTTCTTTGGTGGTGAGCTACCTACGGATACGCATCACACAAAGGGCGTGCGTGGCCGTGGTGGTCGCCCACAGCCAAAGGCTCCACAGCGTGGCACAGCGCCAAGAGCGAAATCTCGCCGTAGGTAGTGTGTAATAATATGCCGAAGGAGTTGTAAGGAAAGAAAAAAAATTATATATTTGTATTCGTAAATCGAAATCAATTTCAACAATTAAATAACTAAAAACTATGAAGAAGGTACTATTTTTTGCTGCGATGCTCTCTTTCGCAGTAGCTTGCGGTGGTGGTGTAAAGAGTGCTAACAACGCTGAGGAGGCAACAGTTGAGGCTCCAGAGGTTGTTGAGGAGGTAGCTCCAGAGGCTGCTGAGGAGGCAGTTCCAGAGGTTAAGGCTGAGGCTGCTCCAGAGATTCAGGCTAATGAGAAGGCTGAGATGCCAAAGCTTACAGTAAATAAGGTTATCGAGGGTGCTAAGGCTGAGGCTGCGGAGGTTGCAGAGGAGGTTAAAGAGGAGGCACAGTTCCAGGTAACCGAGATTAAGGAGAAGGTTAAGCTTGAGTCAGCAACAATCGGCAAGGATAAGAAGAAGAATATTGAGACTAACCTCAAGGTTTCTGAGACTCCAGTTGCTAAGGGCGTTGCAGTTTCAAAATAAGTAATGCTTAAGAGTAAATAAGCCTCCCACGTGGGAGGCTTTCTTTGTTTAAATAGAGAGGGAAGTCATTTCGGGCCTCCCTCTTTGTTGTTTCGTAGATTTAGAATAGACACTGCTCTTTTCGCACCTGCTCGACTAATCTCTGAATCTCCTCCCAGGCCTCCTCGCTAAGTGTTGTTCCTACAACCTCGATAACCTTACCCGCGGTGATTGCGCCTATTGTGCCACACTGGCGGATATTCAAACCCTCGCATAGTGCCGCGAGAAATCCTGCGGCGTAGAAATCGCCTGCACCTGTGGTATCCACACGCTTCGCAGCTGCCATAATGCCTACCTCGGTGACCTCGCCAAGGTGCTTGATAAGCGCACCCTTCATACCCGTCTTAACGATAGTAAGCTCGCACATACGGCTAATGTAGTTGAGAGCATCCATAGCATCTGCATAGCCGCTAAACTCGTGCGCCTCCTCCTCGTTGGCAAAGAGGATATCGACGTACTGCTCCACAAGGCTGTGAAGGAACTCTCTGTTCTCGCGTACGACGTTGAACGATGCAAGGTCTATGGCAACCTTCAGTCCGCGCTCCTTAGCCTTTGCTATAGTGGTGCGGATAAGGTCGTGATCCTGAACAAGATAACCCTCGATATAAAGACAATCATAACCATCAAATACCGCAGCGTCAACGTCCGAGGCCTGAAGCTCTGCCGCAGCACCAAGATGAGTCACAAGGGTGCGCTCGCCATCCTTCGATACAAGGGATAAGCATCTTCCCGAGGGGTGCGCTGAACGTAGCACGTATGGTGTGACGTTGACGTTGCGTAGCGCCTGAATGTAGAAGTCGCCCGTAGAATCCTCGCCAACTTTACCGATAAGTCCTACCTCGGTGCCGAGGCGTGCCATAGCGCGTATGGTGTTACCCGCCGAGCCGCCAAGCGACAGAGAGTATGGACATCCCGCAACGGCCTGAAGCACGTCGCTCTGCATCTGGCTATCTACGAGGCTCATAGAGCCTTTGGCAAGCTGATACTCGCGAAGAACATCGTCCGAAGAGAGGCTTACGAGCATATCTGTTAGGGCGTTGCCTATGCCTATAACACGTTTAATCATCGTTGGGTAGTAGTTTTTTTGAGTTATATTGATAGAATCTTTACAATCTCCACGTCGTTGCGGTCTATGGTGCTGCTATGTTGCGTAGCCTTCGAGAATGGAACATATACCAAGTCGCCATTCTTGATGCCTATCATCACGTTGCGCTGTCCCTCCATAAGTGCTATTATCGCCTGCGCACCCATCTTCGACGCGAGGATGCGGTCGGCAGCAGTAGGGGAGCCGCCACGTTGCAGGTGTCCAAGAATTGTGACTCGCGCGTCATACTCTGGGAACTCCTCCTTTATACGCTGTGCAAGGCCCATAGCACCTCCCGTCTCTGGGTTCTCGGCAACAAGCACAATGGCCGAGTTCTTACTCTTGCGGAAGCCGCGGTTTATGAGGTCACCCAGCTGGTCTATCTCGGTCTCCATCTCTGGGATTATCGCAGCCTCGGCACCTGTAGCTATTGCGCCATTGAGGGCGAGGTAGCCCGCCATATGTCCCATAACCTCGACAAGGAAGAGACGTTCGTGGCTTGTTGCTGTATCTCGAATTTTATCCACAGCCTCGACGATGGTGTTTAGAGCCGTATCGTAGCCGATGGTCTCATCCGTACCTCCAAGGTCGTTGTCGATAGTACCTGGTAGGCCAACGATAGGAACGTCATACTCCTCGGCGAAGATACGCGCGCCAGATAGCGAGCCATCGCCACCAATCACTACAAGTGCGTCGATGCCCGCAGCCTTCATATTTTCGTATGCCTTGGAGCGTCCTTCAGAGGTTGTAAACTCGCGGCAGCGTGCGGTCTTAAGGATAGTGCCTCCCTGCTGGATGATATTGCTAACAGACTTTGATGTAAACTCCTCCATTTCGTTGTAAACCAAGCCGTAGTAGCCACGCTTGATGCCCACAACGCGGAGGTTATTATAGATTGCCATACGTGTTACGGCGCGAATCGCAGCGTTCATACCTGGAGCATCACCGCCCGATGTAAGCAATCCTATGCACTCAATTTTTGCCATATATCTTATCTGAATAATTCTTGGGTTAAAGGTACTAAAAATATGCCAGATTCTTGTTGCTGTATACAAAAAAAGCCACCCTAAATTGGGTGGCTCTTGCCTTTATATGTGGAGGTGTCATCTCGCAGCATCACTCGCAAAATCTCTCTGCTCGATGCCCGTTACTCGCCCCCCCTTGGATTATTAGATCTCGCCCTCGCCGCGGAAATCCTCGATGTTAGCCTTTGATGTGAGAGCATCAACAGCTACACGACCACGCTCGCTCTCGCGCTGTGTCATATATGGAGTACGCTCTGTCTCAATAGTTGCAGGATCAACCTCGCCGTTGATAGCGTCAACAACGAATACGTAAGCACCTGTAGCACCCTTAACCTTAGTCTCGATGCCTGTTGTGCGTGTAGATGCGATAGCGCCTACCAACGATGGCTCGAACTTGCCGTCTACGACGTTGAGGTTAGCCTTAAGCTCTGTGAATGTGCCGTTCTGTGCGCCCTCGATAGTAGCGTCCATAGCAAGCTGTGATGCGATAGCCTCGTACTGCTTGTTGCGCTTGAGAGTTGTCTCGATAGCCTTATCGTTCTTTGGCTGGTACTTGTTCTGGTCGATCTCTGTAACCATAACAACGTAGATTACGTTCTCGCCGTGGAAACGCTTAATCTCGCCAATCTCTGCGTTGTAAGCCCAAACAGCAATCTGGCGTGAGTTAGCGATACCGCGTACACCACGTGTGCGGCCCTGCATAGGAACGTACTCGTTGCGGTTAGCAGATGAGATAAGAACCTGATAGTGAGCAGCGTTAGCAGCATCGTTGAAAGACTCTGCAGTGTTGCCAGCCTCGGTGATGAATGCCTCTACGTTCTTAACGATGTTGTCGTTAGTAAGTGCGCTTGCCTTAACGGTCTTCTCTACATCAGCAGTAAGTACGAAACGCTCCTTATCACCAACCTTTGTAATCTTTACAACAGCAGGCTTGTGGTTGTAAGTGTAAGTGAAGATATCACCAACCTTTGCGCCGATGAAGTTCTTTGCGTCGCTCTCCGACATCTTAACCATCTCGCGGCTATCAGTAGCTACGTCAACAGCGTTCTCCAACTTTGTGAAGTCGCCGCCGTTAGCCTTAACCTCCTCCAACAAAGCGTTAGCCTCAACGATGTTTGCAGCAGTAACAACCTCGAACTCGTATGATGCTGGTGCGGTAATGTCAGAGATAAGGTATGAAGCGCTCCAAGTCTTATCCTCCAATACTGGACCGAAGTTCTTCTTTGCCTTGATAGCCTCCTGAACGCGTGGCTCTACGTCAGCATACTTCTTGTATGTGTCAGCCTTACCACCAATAGTGCGTACTGCCTGCTTGATAGCAGCGCCGTCGCCATTAGCAGCAGCAACAGCTGCATCTACAGCCTTAATCTGCTCCTCTACAGCTGTCATATCCTCCTCAGTAGGCTCGATATCGAAGGTTACGTAGCGGAGTGTGCGTGCGCCATAGTTGTAGTTCTCGCGCTTGTTCTCCTCGTAGTAAGCGTTAATCTCCTCCTCGCTTACAGTAACCTCTGGCATAGCTGTGTATGGAACCATAACGTAGCGACCTGTGAACGATGCGTCAGTGCGAAGCATTGACTCCTCAACCTCGAGGCGGTTAACGTAGTTTGCTGCGGCGTATACTGCAGAGAACTTCTCGTAACCAAGGTTAAGACCGATAGTTGGAAGGTTTGATACCCACTGGTTCTGAATCATCATCTCCATCTGGTCAGCAGGAATACCATACATACGGTACATCTCTGCAACGCGCTCTGCAAATACTGTTGCATAGCTCTTGATATCGCCCTCTGCTACGCCAAGACCTACCTGCTCCAAAGCCTCCTTTGTGAAGTGGTTGAATACTGCTGTCTGGTAAGCGTAGTCAGACTTGTTGTCATCAGAGAGGTTTGCGTCGCGGAAAGTCTCCTGATACTGTGCGTATACAGAAGCCTTAACCTCCTCGTTGTCTACTGTCATTACAGTTTTGTCCTCTGGAATCTCGCTCTTGCGGTTCTGCATTGAGAGCTGATCACCAAGAATAAATGCTACAAGTACAAGGCCGATAAGTACTGAAAGTACAATGCCGAACTTGGTTCTTAAAGTGTTTAATGATGCCATAAATTTTTTATTGTTTTTTATTGTTTCGTCAATATATCCAATACAACCTCCAAAGGTAGTAATTTTTTGTTAAACGCAATCAATAATACTCGAAAAAAATCAATTATACCTTATATTAAATGAAAAAGATGGGCGTAAAATAAAAATAACCCCGCTAAGACGAGGTTATTTTACAATCTTTGTATGTTCGTTTGGCTACTTGCACTCAATCTCCACAAGGTCGAGACGTGAGCCTTCGCGGCGTAGAATCTTAATCGTGAAGAGTTCATTCTCAAAGCGTTCGCCCTCGTGCGGAATACCTCCGCGCTCGGCGATGATATAGCCCGCAAGGGTGTCGTACTCCTCACTCTCGGGGATGCCCAACGTGTACTCCTCGTTGAGATACTCCACCTCCAAGCGTGATGAGAATATCCAGTGACGCTCCTCAATCTGCCTCTCGACCAACTCCTGCACATCGTGCTCATCCTCAATCTCTCCGAAGATCTGCTCCAAGACATCCTCCAACGAGATGATACCCGCCGTGCCACCAAACTCGTCAATAACAACGGCGATGCTTGCCTTACGCTTCGTAAAGGTCTCGAGCATAGCCTGAAGGGGCATAGTCTCGGCAACATAGATGGTCTTGATGAGAATGTCGGAAATCGACGTAGGACGCTCGAAGAGGCTCTTCGAGTTGACATATCCGATGATATTATCAATAGTGTCGTGCCATACGAAGATACGCGAGTAGTTGCTCTCGACGAAGCGCTCTGTAAGCTCCTCGATAGTTGTTGACTCAAGGTCTACGGCCTCTACATCAACGCGTTGCACCATACAATCACGTACCCTGAGGTCGGCGAAATCCAACGCATTCTGGAGCAGACGTATATCCTCCTCGCTCTCGCTATCCAGCTCTATGTTATCTGCCTCGACCAACGACGCAAGGTCATCGCGGTTGAACTCCATAGGCTCTGTGCGATTCTCGATGCGGTTTCCGGTAAGGCGGATTAGGCAGTATGAAAGGAGTGTCGTAAGGCGAGAAATAGGGTAGAGGATAATGTACAAAAGGTACAATATCGGTGCAAAAAGGGTGTAGTAGAAGTTGGGGTTATGGCGTACTATAGACTTTGGGATATACTCTCCGATGAAGATGATAACGATTGTGGAGAGTATTGTCTGTAGCAGAGTATTTTCGATATTGAAGCCCAGGTGTAGAATCTGGGACATAAACATAGAGTAGATAACAAGTGCGATGTTGTTACCTACGAGTATTGTTGTTATGAAGTTGCTTGAGTTGTGGCTGAAGATATCAGCGATGTAGTTGAACACAGGATTTTGCTTGCGGTCTATCTCCTCGCGCAAGCGGTTTCGTCCCAAGAATGCTATCTCCATTCCTGAGAAGAACGCCGAAAAAAGAAGCATTACGGCGATGATTATAATCATAGTAAGTGTTACCTCACCCATATTTGTTGTTCTACTACTATTTCTTAGGTTTAACCTCTGTCTTTAGTTCAGTATCAAAGCTAAGAGATTGGTTGTTAGGAAGTTCCGCTCTCTTTGAGCTTGATGGTCTGCCTCCTGCTGATGGCACAACACTCTGATTCACAGGTGTCGGCTCAAACTTCTTGTTGGCTGCTGAAGATGGTGATACGGATGATGACAGTGGGTTTACGCTCGAAGGAGTAAACGTGCCTCCGCCTCTGTTACCCTTATCGCTTCTACCTGGCGCTCTATTGCTATTTTGTGATGAGCCAGGCTTCTTGTAACCACTTGTGTTACTCTTGCTCTCCCCGCTCTTCTCCGCCTTTGATTTGTCGGATGTCGAAGCACTCTTATTCTCCTCTTTAGCCTTGGCGCTCTCGGATTTACTGTTGTTTGCCTCCGCCTGAAGTGAGTCGAACTCCATCTCGGAGCTATACTTACGGAAGTGGATGTTCTTGAGATCCTCGTCAGCATCGAAGCCCACGCCAAAGTGCCAGCCGTCGGGTTGTAGGACTTTGGTGTCTACGTTGGAGTAGATTTTCTTTGTCGATGCGTTCCAGAATAGCTGCTGGGTGTATATCTCAGTAAGACCTGTTACTGTGGTATCCCCCTCCTTGCGATTGTTCTTGATGATTACGACGTTACCCTTTGCCTCCCAGAGCTTCTGACGCTCGTAGTATATGGCATAGTTCGCGGTGATGGTAGCATCAACCAGCGATAGAGTGTCGGTGTAGGTAATCATCTTGATGCCTCGGCGGAACTCCTGATAGGGGTTTGTCGCAAGGCTATAGCCCTCCATAAGTGGTGAGCTAAAGGTGTAGGAGCGTTTTCCGTTCTCCATCATAATGATGGTACGATTTTCGCTCGATTCGGTTAGCAGAGTCTCGTAGTCAAAATCTGTAGACTCTGTGCTTGTGCTACAAGAGAGTAGCAATGTAGCACTCCCCAAGATGGAGAGTGCTATCATCGCATATCTTCTTATAGTTCGCGTCATTAATAAATAATAGTTTACGAGAATCTATTATCGGTAACGAATAGTTGTAGTCTGACCAGCTGCGAAACCACAAGGAATTGTGTAACGCTCGTTCTCGCGAAGCTCCGCGAAGAAGCAAGTCTCCTGTGGAGGGAATGCAGCGCGGTATGAGTTCATCAACTGCTGTGCAGCCTTCTGAACCTCTGGCTCATCCTTAAGCAATGAAGCAGCCTGTGCCATAGCATCGTATGCTGCCCAGTATACTGAAACGCCACCAATCTTATCCTCTGTGCAACGGCTTGAAGCGTAGCACTGACCAAGGATGAAGAATGCATAACCGTTCTGTGGGTTGATGCCACGAAGCTCACGTGCAGCCTCTGCAGCAGCAGCGTAGTTGTGGTTAGTAACCTCGATAAGACCAATCTTTGCGTAGAGAGGCTCCTTCTTTGCAGGGTCAGTCTCTACTGCAAGTGCCTCACGCAAGTACTTGAGAGCCTTGTCGTTCTCGCCACGTGTCTGGAAGCCCTGTGCAAGGAAGAGCGCAGTCTCTGATGATGGCTTGATAGTGTAGTACTTCTCGGTAGTTGCGAAGAAGAAGTCGCTTGAGCACTGTGCGCGTGACATAAGAGCTACGGCCTGTGACAAGAGAGCGTCGTTATCTGGGTCTGCAGCAAGCTTTGCAGAGAACAATGTCTCAAGGTTCTCGCAGCTTGCAGCACCGCTGGTACCGAAGCTTGTCTCGAATACCTCCTTGAACTGCTCATCCTCAGCTGAAATCTCTGCGAAGAGTGGTGAAAGGCGCTCATACTCCGCAAGGATAATCTCGCTTGTTACCTCATCGTCATACTCATAGTCCTCGCAGAGGTACTTGTAGTAAGATGCAACGATGTCGAGGTTGATACGACCAGTCTCGATAGCAGCGTCGATAGCATCCTTCAAACCAGCACGCAAAAGTGGACGGTTAGTAGTGCAAAGACGCATCATATCACGAGCCTTCATATCGAGGATATAATCCTTACCATTCTTCTGGTGGTCACCGAAGTAAACAACACGCTGGTCATAGATGTAGAGGATAGAGTCGATGTACATACGACGCTCCTCAACGCTACGTGCGCGCTGTGTCTTGTTCTTGTACAATGTTACACCACGTGCGAAAGTCTGCTGTGAAGCCTCTGGACAGTTGTTGAGCAACTGCTGGAAGTACTGTGTTGCACGCTTGAAATCCTTAGCGTCAAGAGCCTCCTTAAGGTAGTTACTTGCAAGGATGTTTGCCTCGCGCTCCTCAACAGTAGCACCCCACTTACCGTAGAGTCTGTCGTCGCTAAAATCCTGGGCTGATGCCGAGAATCCAATGACTACCATAAGGGCAGCCAAAAGAAATTTTACGCTTTTCATACTTTTAGAATTAGTTTATGTTTGTTTGTTATTATCTTCGAAATGTCTACTAATCGAACTTCTGACGCACGAACCAATAGTCCGATGTATCTGATGAGAAGAGCGAAAATCCGATAGATATTTTGTAGTAGTTTTGTGTCACAAGTCCCACCTTTCGGGCATCCATCGTAATACCTCCAGGCACCGACATACGGCCATACTCAAAGCCAATGTTCATCGACGAAGCACCCCAAATCTTAACAGGAAGGCCAAGACCTGCGGTGATGGCGAGCTGGTTGATGCTCTGACCGCCAAACGTCTGATAGTAGTTGCCAAAGCGCACTCCAGCGCGGTAGGTCATTCGGTTGAGGTAGTTACGTACGTCCGACGAGCGTGGTGTAATCTCGAAACCTGCCTTGAAGGTGTGAGTATCGGCATACTTCACAACTACGTTTACAGGGTTGCTATTCTCGTCAAACGAGGCGTTGTTCTTACCCCAAGCAGCATATACGTAATCTGCACCTACGGCCCACGCACGGTCGCGGAAATAGACGCCTACGCCCACCTGATGTGGCACGCGAAGCTCCAAGGCGTTGGTCTGGTTACGAATTGGGAACTTATTAAGGTTCGCGATATCGGTGCTTGTACTTACGTAGCTCTCCTTCTTTGGATTGAGGTTGCCACCGAGGTCATACGTAGCACCAAGCGTAAGGATACGTAGCTCGTTCTGGATGATGCTCCACTGCATACCTACCTGCATCTTGAAGTTGCTAACCACGTACTTATCGGTACCAACCGTAGGGCTATAATTTCCCGAGCCTGTGACAACATCCGTAGCCTCTGCCTGATACTTTCGCTCGATATATCCCCAATAATATTTCGCGGCTACACCGATTGAGAACTTCTGCCAAGGGGCCCAACCCAATGAAACCTTAACCTCGGTGATATCTCCCGTACCCTCGTAGCCATACTGCACACGTCCGATGTTTGCCCAGTTGTTAGGGTCCTCATCCGTAGTTCGCACCTTGTATCCCACGCTGCTATATGGCGACACGCTAATCGACGTACCCAAGCCCTTTGCCAATGGGAATGTTAGGGCGATGCTATGGATATTTGCGGTGTTGTACACGGTCTTTGCAGTCGATGTCTGCACACCCTCGGCGTTGTACTTTGGTTGGTTATTGCGGAAGTGTGTGCCGTCGATGCCCACGTCAAAGAGGAATGTCTTACGTGGTGCAACGCTTGATGCCGCAGGGTTGAGGGTGTTGACCTGACCTACGGTGCGCTTTGCGATACCTACGCCACCCATAGCACGCATCTGAATAGTACCTGGAGTAGACAACTCTCCTGGGCCATACATCGAGTATGGCGAATAGGCATTGATGCTACTTGTCTGTGCGAATGCTACGCAAGGCAACAAAAGTAGCGCTACCAAGAGCGGATATATGAGTTTATAACTTTTCTGCATTATACTCTAAAATTCTATCGAGTCCAAAAATAACTGGCTCACAGTCTGCAAATATCGCGTTTTTAATTCTCTTTACAAAATATTTTGCGTCACCTCCAGTGAAAATAGTGCAATTTTTTTCATTTTTTATTAAAAATGACTCTGCGTAGCCTCTAATTTCCTGCTCCACGCCACGCATCACACCCTGTTCTATAGCCTCGATGGTTGTGCGACCATACTCCAAAACCTCCTCCGTAGGGGAGCAAAGTGGGAGCTTTGCTGTGTAGTCTGCCAAGGCGCGAAAACGAGTTGTGACACCTGGCGAGATGTTACCTCCGAGGAACGCATTGTCTACTACGTAGTCAATGGTTATTGCTGTGCCGAAGTCCACAACCATAATATCTCGCTCGGGGAACATCGCCGCAACACCCACTGCGGCAGCTAACCTATCGGCTCCGAGGGTGTGGGGTGTGTGGTAGCGGTTTCCAATTGGCAGTGGCGTTGTGGCGGGGGTAAAGACCATAACGTCGTGGATGTGGCTGCGAAGCTGTGTTGCAACCTCCTCGGCATTACCACGTGTGGAGGCGACAATAGAGCGAGAGATAGCGGGGTAGCGCGCCACGATATCGGCAATATCCTGGTTCGAGATATCCTCCACGGTGCGTTGCTCCTTAATCTCTCCGTTGTCGACAACGGCAATCTTTGCTCGGCTATTTCCTATGTCTACGATAAGATTCATCTTCTTCTGTTACAGTAGTTTATAATCTTTGCTATGCCTCCGCAGCAGCGGCTAACGTGCGTAGCATATCTACCGCCTCGGCTACCGAGTATATCTTTCTAACGGTCATAGATAGGCGGTTATTGTATTGCTTAACCACAAAACGCTCGGGGTTGGATACCACCTTGCGGAGCATATTGAGGAAGGTGTCGGTCTTGAAGAATGGCGAGTTGTTGTCGCCTACGAAGCGAACAATCATCAAGCCGTTCTTCACCTTCACGTGTTCCATACCGAGGTTGATGGCCTCGTGACGCAGGCGCACAACGTCGCAAAGCACACGCACAGGCTCTGGGATAGCGCCAAAGCGGTCCTTGAGGCGAACCATAAGTGCCTCGAACTGCTCGTCGGTGTGCATAGCATCAATCTCACGATAGAGACGCAACTTCTCACTCTGTGAGCGAACGTAACTATCTGGGATAGATGCGTCTACATCAATATCAATAGTAGCATCGTCAACAAACGATACCTCCTTCATAGCGTCGTTCTCGGCCTGCGACAATCCTGAAACATCGAGGCCCTCGGCACGAAGCTCCGAGATAGCCTGGTTGAGAATCTTCTGATAGGTCTCAATACCGATATCGGCGATAAAGCCACTCTGCTCGGCACCCAAGAGGTTACCCGCACCACGAATATCGAGGTCCTGCATTGCGATGTTGAAGCCCGAACCGAGGTCGGAGAACTCCTCAATGGCACGTAGACGACGGCGTGCCTCATCGCCAAGTAGCTCGTTTGGAGGGGATAGAAGGTAGCAAAAGCCCTTCTTATCCGAGCGTCCTACACGGCCACGAAGCTGATGTAGGTCGCTAAGGCCAAAGCGGTGTGCATCGTTGATAATGATGGTGTTAGCATTGCCGATGTCGATGCCATTCTCGATAATCGTTGTTGCCAGCAGCACATCGAATTCACCATAGATAAAGTCCATAATCAGCTTTTCGAGCTGCTCGGCAGGCATACGTCCGTGGCCTACGCCCACACGTGCCTTGGGACAAAGACGTGTGATAAGGCCCTGAATCGTGAGGATATCCTCGACGCGGTTATGCACGAAATATACCTGACCTCCACGTGCCAACTCCTCCTCAATAGCATCGCGGATGACATCCTCCGAGAAGACGTGCGACTCGGTAACTATCGGCTGACGGTTTGGTGGTGGGGTAGATATCACCGAGAGGTCGCGCGAACCCATAAGCGAGAACTGCAACGTTCGCGGAATAGGCGTTGCGGTGAGGGTGAGCGTGTCGACAGAGACGGAGAGCTGCGTTAGTTTCTCCTTCGCTGCCACGCCAAACTTCTGCTCCTCATCGATAATTAGGAGTCCCAAGTCGCGGAACTCTATCTGCTTCGAGAGCATCTTATGTGTACCGATGAGGATATCAATTTTGCCCGCCTTTAAATCCTCGGCAATGCGTCGGCTCTCCTTTGCTGATTTTGTGCGGTTTATGTACTCCACCGTTACGGGGAGGTCACGCAGACGCTCCGAGAAGGAGCGATAGTGTTGTAGGGCAAGGATAGTCGTAGGTACGAGAACTGCAACCTGCTTACCATCGCACGCTGCCTTAAACGCCGCGCGGATAGCCACCTCGGTCTTTCCGAAGCCCACATCGCCACATACAAGGCGGTCCATAGGCTGCTCCGACTCCATATCCTTCTTAACCGCAGCGATGGCGGTCTGCTGATCTGGAGTATCCTCCCACTTGAACGATGCCTCCAGCTCCTGCTGAAGATAGCTATCCTCGGAGAATGCAAAGCCCTTCGAGGCCTTACGCTTGGCGTAGAGGGCTATCAACTCGCGAGAGATATCCTTAACGGCCTTCTTCGTGGTAGCTTTGAGCTTCTGCCAAGCTCCATTTCCGAGTTTATAAATCTTTGGAGGCTCGCCCTCGCCACTTTTGTATCGAGAGATGCGGTGTAGGGCGTGAACATTAACAAAAAGGATATCGTTGTCCTTGTATATCAGCTTAATAGCCTCCTTCGTGCGACCATTCTCGTTCAGCTTAACAAGACCTCCGAAGCGTCCTACACCGTGGTCGATATGCACAACATAATCTCCCACCTTCAGGGCGTTAAGCTCCGCGACGGTCATCTGCTCATCGCGCTTTATCTCGCCACGAATGCGGTAGCGTTGGTAGCGGTCGAAAATCTGGTGGTCGGTATATACGCAGAGCTTCAGGGCGTTATCCACAAAGCCCTCGTGAAGCACCACATCCTCGGCGCGAAAATCGACGTTGCGACGGCCTACCTGATGGAAAATATTTGTAAGTCGCTCTATCTGAGCCTTATTATGCGAGAGAATGGTTGTTGTATATCCACGCTCGTTGTTCCAGCGAATGTCATCCGCAAGCATCTCGAAGTTGCGGTTGAAGGCTGGCTGTGGCGTGGTGTCGAAGGTAATGGTTGCGGTTGCCTGACGCTCGCGGATGTTATCCTTGCGAAGTGTGATAGTGGCTGACTCCCAATCTTTTAGCAATGATTGACGTGAGGTGACCTTGCGGGCTAATTGTTGAGCCTCATCCTCGTTTTCGGCCATCTCAAGCACCTTGCGGCGGATATCTGCAATCTTGCGCAGCGAGAAGTCACCATCGCCAATCCACCACGTAGCACCCTCGGCAAAACGCGCAAGAGATACACGTTCGCCCGACTCCTCCGATTTATGGATGTTAGGGATGATGTCCACCGCCTCGGGACGCTCCGCAGAGAGCTGACTCGAGATATCGAAGCGGCGTAGTGAGTCTACGCTATTGCCAAAGAAATCAACACGATAGGGTTTCGACTCGGCATACGAGAAGATATCGACAATGCCTCCACGTACGGAGTACTGACCTGGCTCATAAACAAAATCTACACGCGTAAACCCCTGCTCCACAAGCCACTCGACAAGGTCATTCTGCTCGAGGGTGTCGCCAACGGCAATGCGTAACGACTGTGCATTGAGGCTTCGGCTATCAATGACCGTCTCGGCAAGAGCCTCGGGGTAGGTACATACCGCCAAGTAGCCATCTTTGAAATTCGAAATGGCATTCAACGCTCCCGTGCGACGGACTATGCCTTGTGGGTCCTCAGCACCATAGGCCGCCGAGCGTTTATAACCCGATGAGAAGAAGGCAACGCGCTCTTCGTCAAGGAGTTCGTAGAGGTCGTTTACGAGGTATGCTGCGGCATCGCGGTCATCGGCCAAGAAGATATGTATACCTCCCAGTCGCTCGACCATATCGGCAGCATAAAGCGAATAAGCTCCACCGACCATCTGTTCAAGATGGACGGTAGAGCCTATATTTTCCAAACTTTTTTTAAGCTCCTCCGCGCGTTTGGAGTTACGGATGAGTCCCTTTAAATAGTTCATTTCGCTTCAGTTAGCAATTACTCATTAGAGTTTATGAGAAGCGACTCTCCCTTTTTATCGAGGTAACTAACATCAATCATACCGATACTCTGGTCGGTGGTTATCTTGATGCGTAGCTTGTACTTGAAAATCCAACGAAGCCTTCGTGAGATGAATCCCTGCTCCAAGTAGGCCTTTACATATGGACTTACCCTGAGGTTTACATATTTGAAACCCTTCTCGGCAAGTAGCTGTATCTGTCCCTCAATCTTCTTCTCGAGGAGTATCGTAGGCTCAATCTTACCTGTGCCGTGGCACGTAGGGCAGGTGTCCGAAATCTCGTTAATGGCAATAGGACGTACACGCTGGCGTGTAATCTGCATAAGACCAAACTTCGTAAGCGGAAGGATCGTATGCTTTGCCTTGTCCGAGGCCATAAGTTTCTGCATCTCCTGGTAGAGAGTCTGTCGGCTCTGCTGCTTACGCATATCGATGAAGTCGACAATGACAATACCTCCCATATCGCGGAGACGTAGCTGACGTGCTATCTCGGCTGCTGCGGCGAGGTTTACTTCGAGTGCTGTCTGCTCCTGGTCATCCTCGGCCTTTGTGCGGTTACCCGAGTTAACGTCGATGACGTGCATAGCCTCCGTATGCTCGATAATGAGATAGGCACCGCGACGTAGCGATACATACTTTGCAAATAACGACTTTATCTGTTTCGTGACATCGAAGTTGTCGAAGATTGATACCTTACCCTTATACAACTTCACCATATGCTCCATCTCGGGCTTTATGGCGTGGATATAGCTCTTAATCTCCGAGTGCATCATCTCGTCGTCAACGATAATCTGGGAGAATGTGTCGTTGAGCGAGTCACGAATAATGGTATTTACGCGGCTCATCTCGCTCATTAGGCGGGTAGGTGCCGCACCCTTACGCATCGCGTCAAGGGTTTTGTTCCATCTCTCAACAAGAGATAGTATGTCTTGCATAATATCGATGTCCTCGGCCTCGGCAGCTGCCGTACGTATGATGACACCGAAGTTCTGTGGTAGTACCTCGAGGGCTACCTTTCTTAGTCGTTTCTTTGCAGCGTTCGAGCGAATCTTCGCAGATACGAAAACCTTATTCGAGAATGGCACTAACACTACATTTCTACCAGCAAGTGATACATCTGCCGTAAGACGTGGTCCCTTTGTTGATATCGCCTCTTTGGATATCTGAACCATAATGGTCTGTCCCACTTGAAGATGATCGCCTATGCGTCCCTCCTTCTCCAGCTGTGGCTCGAGCTTCATACTCTCCACACGCACCATACGCTTCTCGCGGCTATCTACAATACGCTGTAGCGAGGAGAAGTTCTGGCCTAAATCGAGATAGTGGATAAAGGCATCTTTTTCGTGTCCTATGTTCACGAATGCTGCGTTCAGACCCGGCATAATCTTACGTACGCGGCCAAGGTAGATGTCGCCTACCGAAAAGCCTGTCTGACAGCGTTCTTTGTTCAACTCGACAAGCACCTTGTCCTCACAGAGTGCTATCGAGACCTCCGTTGGATTTACATTGATGAATAACTCTCTGTTCATAGAAACAATGTAAATCAGTTAGATAATCAGAGACCTCAAAAGAGTATCTCTCTCGATGTTTCACCCATCCCCACGGGAGGAGTGAAAATAGGTGAAGCTAAGGACTTGCCTTAGCTCCAACTATGTCCTAAAAGAAGGATTACTTCTTCTTATGACGATTCTTGCGAAGACGCTTCTTACGCTTGTGCGTCGCCATCTTATGACGCTTGTGCTTCTTTCCGTTTGGCATAATTTATAATATTAAAGGTTTGTAACTTCTGTGTTATCCTTATTTAACATCGCTTGAAAAGCTCTTTGCAGGCTTGAAAGCAGGGATGTTGTGCTCTGGAATAGTGATGGTAGTGTTCTTAGAGATATTACGAGCAACCTTCATAGCACGCTTCTTGATGATGAAGCTACCGAAGCCGCGCAAATATACATTCTGGCCATTTGCCATAGCGTTCTTAACGCTCTCCATAAAAGCCTCAACAATAGCCTGAACCTGAATCTTCTCTACGCCAGTTGACTTTGCAATCTCGTTTACGATGTCTGCCTTTGTCATAGTTGTAAATAGTTTATTTTGTTTATTTTTAATACAAGTATTCAACAATCTTTTGCCCAAAATAGGGGCTTTTAGCAAAAAAATGTCTGCAAATATACGGCAACTTTATATAATATGCAAGCAAAAAGCTAAAAAATAGACTCTTTTTTATCCTCGCAACCCATTGGGTGGCAAATAATAGACTATTTTGTGGGCTACTATTTGAAGCTGTTAAGTGCAGTTGCCAAACCTACTACTGCCTGGTCAAGACCATCCTGGATTTTGCTGCCTATCATCATCTTCATCATCATATTCAACTCGGCGTGCAAAACCATACGGATGCGTGTGTCGCGCTCGGCAACCTCCTTGAGCTGAATCCAAAAGCTGAAATCGACAGGGATGCCACCCTGGTCGGCAACAATCTTAACGTGCTTATTCTCAACCTTTTCCTCGATGCGAAGTGCTACCTTCATACCCTTGACCTTGAACGAGCAGCTGTCGGGTGTAGCCTCCCACTCCTCGACCTTATCCTGAATAGCTGGTGTCATAAGGTCCATACGCGAGATGATTGGGAAAATCAGTGCTGCGGGGTGGTTTATCTGTTGCTGTTTTGATTCGTATTTCTCCATAGTTCACATTGTTAATGTAAAAGTGCGACAAAGGTAATCAAAATTACCTAATTACAAAACGGCGTGCTGTCTCCGAGAGAATCTCAATCTTCACAACCATAGTATCTTCGGGGAGTAGGGCCTCCACCTTCTCTGGCCACTCCACAAGGCATAACTCACCCGACGAGAGGTACTCCTCGGAGCCAAAGTCGAGGGCCTCCTCGATACGGTCGATGCGATACATATCGAAGTGGTATATCGTGCGCTCTCCCTCATACTGGTTTACGATTGCAAACGTAGGGCTTGTCACATCATCCTCCGAGCCGAGATACTTTGCTATCTGGCTTACGAGAGTGGTCTTACCAGCACCCATAGGAGCGTCGAGAGCCACGACAGTTCTGCCGTTGAGCGACTCCACAACAGCCTCAGCAACCTTATCAAGTTCGTCCAATGAATTTATCTCTATAATCTTCTCCATATTCTATTTATATATATAAGTATTAGGCGGTTATCTTCTCTTTGGCTTCAGCACCGCAAATGGAACTATCATCTCCTCCATAGATATTCCGCCGTGCTGGAAGGTATTTTTGTAGTAGCGTATATGTCTATTCGCGTCGTTGTTGTAGACCAAGAAGTCGCGGTTGTAGGCAAAGATATAGCTCGATGTGAGGCGTCCCGAAGGGAGCTGTACATCCTCGGGGCGTGTAACCTCATACACCTCGCGGGCGTTGTAGGCAAGGTTACGGCCGGTCTTATATCGTAAGTTTGGCGATGTCTCCTTGTCGCCCGTCACGCGCACAGGGTTATCAACACGTATAGTGCCGTGGTCGGAGGTTATGATAACCTTATGTCCGTGTTCGGCAAGTAGCTTGAGGAGTGTTTATAGCTCCGAATGTTCAAACCACGAGCGGGTGAGGGAGCGGAAGGCAGCCTCATCGTCGGTAAGCTCGCGGATGATATCAGTTTCGGTACGTGAGTGCGAGAGGATGTCAAGGAAATTGTAGATGATGACCGAGAAATCGGCATCGTAGACACGTTGCATATTCTCCAACAGTCTACGGCCAGCCTCGGGGCGCACCAACTTGTCGAACGACATCTTATACTTCTTACCCGATTGAGTAATAAGACGTTGCAGGAACTCCTCCTCGTACATATTTTTGCCGCCATCCTCATTGTCGTTAAGCCACTTGTCGGGCATAAGACGGTCTATGGCAAGGGGCATAAGGCCTGCAAAGAGAGCATTGCGAGCATACTGCGTTGCAGTGGGGAGTATGGCGCAGTAGAAGTCGTCGGTAGCGATGTCGAAGTAGTCACGAAGCATCGGTGCGATGGTGCGCCACTGGTCGTAACGCATATTATCAATAAGTAGCAGCGTAGTGTGCGAGGCGCTATCCACCTCTGGGAAGATGCGGCGGCGCATAACCGTATGCGACATCGTAGGAATCTCCTCCTCCGCCGTACGCTGGTTTATCCAATTGAAGTAGTTGCGGCGCACGAACTTCGAGAACTCCTGATTAGCCTCGTTCTTCTGGTATGACAATACCTCACGGATGCTCTTATCCGAGGATGTTGAAAGCTCTATCTCCCAGCCTACAATCTTGCGATAGAGGGCGCACCAATCGGCAAACGACGATGCCGACATCTGCTGCGAGGCGATGCGTCCGAACTCGGCACGATAGTCTGCCGTAGTCTGCTCTGTTACAAGCTGTTTCGAGTGTAGGTTCTTCTTGATAGATAGAAGCACCTGGTTGGGATTTACGGGCTTGATGATGTAGTCGGCAATCTTCGAACCTATGGCCTTATCCATAATATTCTCCTCCTCGCTCTTGGTAACCATAATAACGGGTAGCGAGGGGTGAGCGTTCTTGATAAGTGGCAGAGTCTCAAGACCTGTCATACCTGGCATCATCTCGTCGAGGATTACAAGGTCGTAGGCCGTGCTACCCACCATCTCCACAGCATCGTAGCCATTGTTGCAGGTATCCACCTCATAGCCCTTGCTCGTGAGGAACATAACGTGAGGCTTGAGAAGATCTATCTCATCGTCAACCCAAAGTATCTTATTCATATCTCAATTCGTTTTTATCTTTTGCCGTATAACGCATCTATGACGCGAATAATTGTGGGGTAACTTGTTTTGAGTGCCTCCGTAAGTTCTGCGTCGTTGAACCATCTCGCCGCTGTAATTCCCTCCTCGGACTGTGCATTAAGGTTGCCGCACTCGGTCTCCATAGCCCACCAATCGGTAGATTTCAGCTCCCACTGGCCATAGGTGTCGTAGGCGTGCCACGTCGTAGCGATAGGCTCTCCGCCTATGATTTTAGCCCTTACGCCCGTCTCTTCCTCTACTTCGCGCAGCGCAGCATCGTAGCTACTTTCGCTCTCCTCGATATGACCTTTAGGAAGGTCCCAGCGACCACGAAGCTCAATCATCAGTACCTCGCCCTGATGGTTCTTTACCACACCTCCCGCGGCCCTTACCATCTTAAACTCGCTGGCTAATAGCGAGAAAGTATGCTCGGGATTGGGGGTAATTATGGCTATAAATTTGTCGGTCTCGACTTTTTTTAGTAATTTCGCTCGCGAAATGTATAGCGAGGCATCCGTCTCTATAGTTGCGTAGTGTGATGCAGGGATAGTTGTTGTTATAACTACCTCTGTGCCACCGAAATATATAGAGTATTGCTGCATATACGTTAATCGTTTCAACCACAAAGATACATATTAAAAGGGACAAACTAAACAACAATACAATATTTATGAAAAAAATTCTATTTCTTATGACTTTTGCAACAATGCTCACTATGGGTGGTTGCGTGAAGGAGGGTGGTGATGCACCAAAGCCTCTTCAGATTGATAATGCCCTCACGGCAGAGGAGAAGGCCGAGGGTAAGTTTACTCCAGAGATTATGTGGAAGATGAGCCGTATCGGCGCACAGACACTCTCTCCAGATGGCTCGCAGCTCCTCTACACCGTTACGCAGTACAACCTTGCGGAGAACCGTGGCGTAACATTTTTGTGGTTGCGCGATATGGCAACAGGCGTAGAGCGTGCCTTGACCGACAACACCTCTACAAACACTGCTCCACAGTGGCTCGACAACCAGACTATCGCATTTATGTCTAACCGCTCGGGTGCTATGCAGGCTTGGTCGATGGGCGTTGATGGCTCGAACCTTACACAGGTGACTGATATCGAGGGTGGTATCGAGGGCTTCGGCATCGCTGGTGACCACGCTTTCTATGTTCAGCGCGTGAAGGTTGCTCCATTGAAGGGCTCGGATAAGTATGGCGATATGGATAAGTCAAAGGTACGTGTTTATGACGACCTTATGGTACGCCACTGGGACTATTGGGATGATGGCTCATACCTCCATATCTTCGCCGCTGACTATGCTAACGGTAAGATTGTAAATGGCAAGGATATCATCGGCGCTGATAAGGCTTACGATGCTCCTCTTGCTCCATACTTCGACACTGCGGAGATTCGCCTCTCACCAGATGGCTCGCAGCTTGCATACACTTGTAAGCCACTTACAGGCGTTGATTATGCCCTCTCTACAGATTCGGATATCTTCCTCTACGACTTCGCTACGGAGGCTACACGTAACCTCTCGAAGGAGGCTGCTGCAACTGGCGTAGATAAGTTCGTGGGCTATGATAAGTACCCAGTGTTCTCGCCTAACGGTAAGAAGATTGCATTCCGCTCGCAGCGTCGCCCAGGTAACGAGGCTGACCAGCAGCGTTTGTGGGTTTATGACCTTGAGACTAACGAGTGTACATACATCACACGTGGTCAGGATTACTGCGTAACTGAGGTTGCGTGGGATGGCGACGAGGCTATCTACTTCGTACTTCCTTGGCGTGGTACTCACCAGGTGGCTCATATCGACCTTGCAGGTAATATGAAGCACATCACAAAGGGTAATCACGATATCAACAACTTCACATTCGCAGGTGGTAAGATTGTTGCCAATATGAACACTATCTCGAAGGCTGTTGAGCTTTATGATGTTAACCTTGAGAGCGGTGAGTTGACACAGCTTACAGATGTAAACCGTGAGATTTACGACAATATTAAGTTTGGTGAGGTTCAGGAGCGCTGGATTACTACTACCGACGGTAAGAAGATGCTCACTTGGGTTATCCTTCCTCCAAACTTCGACCCTACGAAGAAGTATCCTACACTCCTCTACTGTCAGGGTGGCCCACAGAGCACCGTATCGCAGTTCTGGAGCTATCGTTGGAACTTCCAGCTTATGGCTGCTGAGGGTTATGTTGTTGTAGCACCTAACCGCCGTGGTTGTCCTTCATTTGGTCAGGAGTGGACCGACCAGATTTCTGGTGACTACTCTGGTCAGAATATCAAGGACTACCTCGCAGCTATTGACGAGGTGTCGAAGGAGCCTTGGGTAGATGTTGACCATCGTGGTTGCGTAGGTGCTTCATATGGTGGCTACTCTACATACTACCTTGCTGGTGTTCACGAGAATCGCTTTAAGGCATTTATTGCACACTGCGGTATCTTCAACTTCGAGTCTATGTATGGTCACACCGAGGAGCTCTTCTTCGTTACTAACGACTATGGTGGTGCATACTGGGAGAGCGATAACGCTACTGCAATGCGCTCTTACGCTAACTCGCCACATAAGAAGGTTGCTAACTGGAACGCACCTATTATGATTATCACAGGTGAGAAGGATTACCGTATCCCTTATAGCCAGTCACTTGAGGCCTTCACCGCAGCACGTGTTCAGGGCCTTGACGCACGCTTGGTATCTTTCGAGAACGAGGCACATCAGGTATTCCAGCCACAGAACTCTGTAGTTTGGAATCGTGAGTTCTTCGATTGGCTCAACACTTACCTCAAATAATTGGGCGTACGCGGGTGTTAGCACCTTGTAATTACGGAGGCGGCAACGGAGATTTCTGTTGTCGCCTCTTCGTTTCTGAATGTTACCTCGTTACGCTTTAATATGTTAATATTTTGTTGTTTGCGAAAAAAATAGTACCTTTGTGCTTCGAGGTATTGAGAATTTAATTGAATACAATAATCTAAAACATTAATTCTATGAAAATCAAAAATTTACTATTGGCGCTTCTCGCATTGCCACTATTTTTTGTGGCTTGTGATAACGACAACCCACAGGTGGATGAGATTTTGGAGCCAACAGTTGAGGTAACTGCAGGTGAGGCTACCGAGAACTCTCTTACCTTTACAGTAGCCTCTACCGAGGCAGAGAAGGTGGCATACCTCGTAGTTGAGGGTGCGGAGGTTCCTACAGCTTCGGAGGTGTTGGCAAATGGTACCTCTATCGAGGTAAATAAGAGTGTTGCTCTTACGGCTACTGACCTTAAGGCAGAGACCGAGTACACTATCGTTGCTGCAGCGCAGAACGTAAAGGCTGTGGTGAAGGCTACTGCTTCAATGACCACTGCAAAGGGTGGTGAGACTCCTGGTCCAGACCCAAAGCCAGAGCCTGACACAGAGGCATTTGTAGCAACTTACATCGTTACAGACTATGCAAACGAGGAGGGTATGCATATCTACGTCTTCGAGCTCGGTGATATGGATTGGGGTAGCAACGGCTGGGGTATCGATGGCGGTACTTACTACTCTTTCGCTATCATCTCTTCGGCAAAGGGTAATGGTGTTCTTCCAAATGGAACATACTCACTCTCAAACTCTTACTCTGCTAATACTATCGTTCCTGACTACGCTTATCGTTACCAGATGGCAGATGGTACAATGGTAAACGGTTTCGAGCTTTATAAGGATGCAAACGTAGTAATCACAAATGGTAAGATTGAGGCAAACATCGAGCTTGAGCGCGATGGCTCTATCCATAAGGTGGTGTTCGAGGGTGATCTCGCAGTTGAGGATGGCGGCAGCCAGCAGCCATCGGAGTTCGAGGCTACACACACTGCTGATAAGTGGTTGTGGGGTGGCTCATCTAACTGGGGTAACAAGTATCAGGTTGTTGGTGAGAACTTCTCTGTAGATGTACACTTTATGCCAAGTGTTGCTTCAGAGTCGGCTATCACGGCTGGTCGCTATGCTTGGGTAAATACCACTATCTTTGGTAGCTACGCTGATGAGTTCACAACACGTACTTTGACCGTAGATGGCGCTTCTGTGGCTGTTGATGCTGGTGAGATTACTATTAGCAACGAGGGTGAGCAGTATCACATCGAGATGACCTTGGAGGGCCGCGATGGCTTCGTATATATGATTGAGTACAACGGCAAGCTCAACGACAAGGGCGATGTTGGCGGCGAGGGTAATACTTTGGTAATCAATACTCTTGGTAAGGGCTCATACAACGGATCATACTACTTCTATACCTTCAAGGCTGCAGGCGATAACTTCTCATTCGACCTTGCGCTTAGCGACTACCACGCAAAGGAGGAGATTATCAATGCAGGTACATACCAGTGTGCTCCAAGCGTAAGCTACGCAGGTAATCAGAATATGTTCTATGCCAACAACTTCAAGTATGATGGCGTGTCATATAAGCCTACCGAGGCATCTACAATGGTTGTTGAGGGTGATGGCACAAACGTATCTATTCGTATGAACCTCGTTATGCAGTCTGGTGATGCGTTTGTTGTGACTTACAATGGTAAGGTAGGTGGCTCGACAGCTGGTGCAGCGCCTACGAAGCTTGAGACTCCTACGCCTGTAACTATGGTATCGGGTAATGCTGTAACCGTTGGTTGGAATGAGATCGCTGGTGCGAAGGATTATACTGTAACTCTCAATGGCTCAAATGTTAAGACCGTTGGTGCAGCTTACATCACATACGACAACCTTGAGTGGGAGACAACATACACCGTATCTGTTGTTGCTAACCCTGCGGATGCAACTGCTAACAGCGCATCTGACGCAGGTACTACAACTTTCACAACCGAGGCTAACCCTGGCGGTGGTGATGAGGGTGGTAGCGATGAGCCTACATCGGAGACCACTTTGAAGTTTGTAAAGGACCTTACAAGCGTATATGGTTCGGGCTATGAGAGCTACTGCTACTATGAGCTTACATCGGGCAATGATGTTATCGGCTTCTGGATTTTCAACAACAAGAGCGATAAGTCATATCTCTACGATGGTACATATACAAATGGTACAAGCCTTAACTACGTGGCTTACAACACATCATCAGGTGTATTCATCGAGGATGTAACTATTGACGGTCAGTACATCAGCCGTACAAACAACGGTGGCTCACAGACATCAAGCACAATCGTTGTGGCAGAGCAGGGTGGCAATGTAACCATCAACCTCGACTATGTTGATGAGTACGCTACTTCACACAGCCGTACATACACTTTCAGTGGCACTATTGCTAAGTAATCTGCAAGTATTATTGACTTGAGGTTGGCTATGAATGTAGCCAACCTCTTTTTTTGCGCATATGTGCATACGACATAAATATGCTAATATTTTGCATATGTGAGCATTTAAATTTGGAGTGGATGATATTTTTACTATCTTTGTGCTCGCTAAAAATGCTATTAGTTGCTGATTAATAGCAATATAGCACTTCTATTGGCAAAAAAGAGAACAACGAATATAACTTATATACACAAACAATTTTATGAAAAACACTATCAAAGTTTTAATGTGTGCAATCCTCGCTTTTGCATTTGTGGGTTGTACAGAGGGTGGTGGCGATGATAATAAGAATCGTCTTGCTACACCTAATTTCTCTCTCCGAGCAGATGGCAATGAGATTACAGTATCGTGGGAGGAGGTAGATGGCGCTGCTTACTACGAGGTAACTCTTGATCCAGGTTCTATCGTAAAGACTGATAAGACTATCCACAAGTTCTCAGAGCTTCAGTACAGCACAGAGTATAAGGTATCTGTACGTGCTATCGCTACTGATGCTGCAAACAACTCAAATGTTGATGTAAAGAAGATTAAGACTGCTGAGCGCATCGTTCCACAGTATCGTGAGTTCTATCCTCAGTATGGTGCTGCGCCAACTGCAATCTCAAACAATGGCCGTTGGGTTGTTGGTGGTAATGACCGTTGCGGTTATGTTCTCGACCTCTCGACTGACAAGATGGTTGAGTTCGCAAGCGCAGAGTTCTATGATGTTGCTGACGATGGTACAGCCGTAGGTTCTGACCACTCGGAGAATGTGGATGGTGATGCTGCTATCCTTATCGGTGATAAGATGGTTAAGATTGACCTTTCAGAGCTTGCTTCAAGCTATGGTATGAGCTGCGCAACAGGTATCACTCCTGATGGTGAGTATGTTGTAGGTTGGTATTGGGAGTATGACGAGAGTAGCTACTACTCACAGCAGTATGGTATGGTTATTCCTTTCTGCTACGATGTTATTAAGAATAAGGTTACTGTTCCAGAGGCTGGTAACCGTCTTTATAACGATGTTGCTGCAACAGCTATCAAGGCTGTGGCTCCAGATCGCACTTTGCTTGGTTACGAGCAGTCACAGGGTATCTACTCTATTGTTTGGGCCGACGAGTACACTCCATTTGAGTACGTTCTCTTCGAGTATGACGAGCAGTATAACCCTGTATATGGCTTCGGTGATACACAGAATCTCTTCTCACAGACAGGTCGTTATATCTATGGTAAGGCTGTTGACTATGCGGCTGGTCAGGCATTCGTGGCTGCTGCTTATGACCGTGAGACACAGTCTCTTATGACTTTCACAGGTGGCTCTGTTACAGCTATGAGCGATGATGGTATCGCATTCATTAACGATGTTCCTTACTACCTCGGTACTACATCTTATGTTGTTGATGTTACTAAGGGTGAGCCTTACGAGTGGATTGAGTTTGAGGAGTGGGTATTCGATGAGCACGATGTTGATATCGCATCATTCGAGCCAACAACTGATACAGATGATACAGATGGCCTCTTGTTGGAGGGTGTAATCACCGTTGCAGTATCGGAGAATGGTCGTGTAATAGTAGGTATGACCAACACAGATATGGGTTGGTTGACCTATGTAGTAGACCTCGATGGCGCTCCAGTAAACGAGTAATCTCGGAAACGAAAAAATAGCGATAGTGGATTTCACTATCGCTATTTTTTCGTGCCTATATCACTGATATTTAGAATACTACGCGGATGCCAATCTGCATATGCCAGCGTGAAGATATCTCGTTTAGCGTATATTCAGCGCCTGTGAACTTATATACAGGGCGGTAACCACCATCCACCTCCTTAAGCTCCGTAACGGTGATAGGCGACAGCGACCAATTTGAGGTGCGGTGTACAAGGCCCCACGAGCGTGAGATAAGGTTCGAGAGGTTGAGAATGTCGAGTGATAGCTCTACGCGGCGGTCACTCTTCTTATCGAAGTAGAACGACTGTGCAACGTGTAGATCGAGGCGATGTACGAATGGCAATGAGTGAGAGTTGCGCTCGGCAAACTTACCACGATTAGCGCTAAGGTACTTATCGTCGTTGATATAGTTGTTGAATGCCGCTGCCGAGGTGTCATCGGCCCAAAGCATAGACTCCATCTCGCTCTCCATAGGGATGTAAATCAGTGAGTTACCCTTCGAGGTATCGCCATTTACATCTCTGTTATTCGCGTACGTGAGCGAGTAGTGGTCGCCCGAATAGCCATTGTAGAGAAGCATTGCGTTTGTGCCGAAGAGTCCATAACGGCGTGTGTATGAGATAGATGCTACGACCTTGTGAGGGAACTCATAAATCGAGCTACTCAACTCTGGCGAGTTGCTATTCGCAGCGTAGGTACGTCCCCAATTTGTTGATGACTGTGCAGAAACACCATCGTTGATGCTCTTCGACTGTGAGTAGGTGTATGCTGCAGTGAGGTTGAGGCCCTCGAGTGTGCCTGCGAAGTGGTACTCGGCACGCGCTGTTGCCGACCACGAGTAGCCCTTATTCGTGTTACCAAGACGATATACAGCAGAGTAGTTCTTGGTGTTTGATGTGTAGTAAGTTGCTGATGTTAAGCTATCTGCGCCACCTACGAACAATCTTTTGCCGCTATCTTCGGCAATAAGATTCTCGACAATTGCGTTGTTCAGGCCCTTGGTGTAGTCGGCATCAAGGCTCGCAACAAGGCCACCTACACGATACTCCGCACCCAATGCTACGCGGAAGACCTGTGGGTAGCGGAAGCCATTCTCCACAACGTCAATCGAAGGGTTACTCTGCTTGCCAATAGCCTCAGGGTTGAGCGTAAAATCTGGCGTTGGGGTATCTGCCGAGTTGTTCACCGTAACACTCATCGAGCGCATACCATTATTCTGGTAGCAGTTCGCAAGCCATACGAATGGAATGCGGCCCGTATATACTCCAGCGCTGGCGCGTAACTTGAGGTTTTTCAATGGGTTAAGCTCAATACCTACGCGTGGCGAAAGGAGTATCTGAATGCGAGGAATATTGCCAACTCGAACGTCATACTTTGCTGCAATCTCGCTCTCGTTGAAGCTCTCGTTAACGCCTATTTTGTCGAACATTACGGGAATGTCGGCGCGGAGTCCAAACGAGAATTTGCCAAGATGCGAAAGTCGTATCTCATCCTGCGCATAAAGGGCAAACTGTCCTGTGGTCATTGGAGGATTGCGCTTGCCATCTGCGAAGTATCCATACTGATATTTCGAGGCGTTATCGGCAAGGAAATCATCCAAAGATGCGTAGGTGTAGGAGCCGCGAGCATTGGCCAGATAGAGGTTGTCGGCACGATAGATTTCGTTCGATGTTCCGAACGTAATCTCCTGATTACCACGCCATAACGTCACGTCATCGCTGATGATAAAGACATCCTGCTTAAGCATATTGCGTCCCGAATATGGGCTTGTGCCGATGACCGCAGTGCCATTGCCACGCTCACCCAAGGAGTTGATTGTTACTGCGGGCAGACTCTCCGGTGTTGTGCGGCCATCCTGCTGGTAGGTATATCCCACGCGGAGGTCATTCGAACCGCCCTCGAAAGATGAGTTAAGCTCGGCAACTACGGAGTGTGTGCGGCTGATGTTCGTGTACTCCGCACCTGTGAAATAGAATGTCTGTGCGCTATTGGATGAGGCATCTGCATCGGCGTGTAACATATTGTAGCGCAACGACATATGGTTTTTGTTGTTGATATTCCAGTCGAGGCGTGCTACGGCAGAACCCGTCAGCGCAAGAAGATTATTTAGACCATAACCACCGCCATCGTAGCCTGTCAAAGCCTCGTAGCGCTCCGAAATTGCCTTCGCCTCCTCGAGTGTTACAGCCGAAACACTGCTGCCAGGGTAGTTGGTCGTAGGTGTGCTGTTGCGGTTAAACTCTCCCGCAGCGAAGAAGAATAATTTATTCTTAACTATTGGTCCTCCGAGAGTTACGCCCACGATGTTGGTCATCTGCTCCGATAGGCGAGTGCGCTTCGTAACCTCCTTTCCTGGTGTTGTGCCCCAGAACTCCTCGTTATTAAAATAGGTATAGGCCGAACCCTTGAACTCGTTATCACCAGAGCGTGTAACAGCCTTAATAGCACCTCCAGTAAAGCCGCTTTCGCGAACGTCAATGGTTGATGTAGAGATAGTTACGTTGCTGATGGCGTCGATAGGAATAGGGTTTGCTTGTGTGAGTGAGCCAATCATTCCCGTTGTGCCAAGACCATAGATATCGGCCGAAGATGTGCCGTCAATAGTGAATGAGTTGTAGCGCGTACTCTGGCCACCGAGGATGATGCCTCCCGATGCTGGAGAAACTGATGATGAGAGGAGGTTTGCGAGGTCGTAAATCGAGCGGTCGATGGATGGTATACCCTCCATATCGTCACGGCTGAAGGTTGTTCCGTTTTTCGCTACGGCAGAACCAATGACGATAACATCATCTACGGCCAACGACGACTCAACAAGTGTTGTGTTGAGAGTTTCATTACTATTTAATAGTAGGTTTAAATCGTTGTAAATTACGCTATTATATCCGATATAGGCAATAGTGATGGTGTATGGGCCTCCTACGCGCATACCATTAATAACGAAGTGTCCTTCGCTATTCGTAATTGTTCCATATTGCGTACCAGAAGGTGTGTGGAGTGCTACGATTGTAGCTCCAACAAGAGGGGTGTTGTCGTTTGTGGTTACCTGACCTCGGATCGCCGATGTAGTAACCTGCGCAGTCGACACTGCCACGACAAGAAGCAGTGCGACAGTTAAAAGCAGTCGCTTCATAGGTTGAGATTTAGGGACACTATTTATGTGTCAGGTTAGAGATTAGGCAATGCCCTCGTGGCATTAGCGAGTGCAAATATAATAAATTTTTTCGGTTGGTGTATCCGAATTTTAGATTTTTCCTCAAAATGAGTATTTTTACTTAATCTCGAGAAAAAAAGTTGCATACGGCATAAATATGAATTTCGTCTTTTTGTGGCTCTGTTTTGTGCTGTTAAAATGGCCTTCTGTGCTGTTATTGGCGGAAAAATCAAAATTATCCTCGCTTCGAAAATTGAAAAGTAGGGTGGTGATTATCGTGCTAAAACGAAAAAAACAGAGCGATTTCTTTGCTAATTCAATTAATTGGGTTATCTTTGTGCAATTAACTTATGCCCACATTGTGCCCATACCATTGCAGTATGCGCCGATATAGCAATGTAAAAGTCACTACGTGAGGCGTAATGTGAAGAAAAAACTTTAATAACTTTATACAAATTTTTTTCACTTAAAACTAATGCTTATGGTTAGAAAAGTTGTACTATCAATGGTCGCAACTCTGGTCTTGGGCTGCTTCGGCGCATTTGCACAAGGTCAGCGTGTTACCGGTACAGTAACCGATGAGTCTGGTACTCCAGTCATCGGAGCAGCGGTTGTTGTTAAGGGTACTACCCGAGGCACATCGACTGACGTTGCCGGTTTTTATGAGATTGCAGCTGATGCGAATGCAACCTTGGAATTCACTTACCTTGGTATGCAGACACAGGAAGTTGCTGTTGCAGGACGCACATCTATCGATGTAGTTCTCCTTGCTGATTCAGAGCAGATTGAGGAGGTCATCGTTCAGGCGTTCGGTACTGCGAAGAAGGAGGCCTTCACAGGTTCTGCTGCTACTATTAAGTCAGACGACCTTCAGAAGACTCAGTCTTCAAACGTTGCTAATGCCCTTTCAGGTAAGGTAGCAGGTCTTCAGACATCACAGGGATCTGGTTCGCTTGGTTCAGAGCCTACAATCCGTATCCGCGGTATCGGTTCTATCAACGCTGGTAACGATCCATTGTGGGTTGTAGATGGTGTACCTTATGAGGGTGACAAGAACAACATCAATATGGCCGATATCGAGACTATGACAGTCTTGAAGGATGCTGCATCTAACGCACTTTATGGTGCTCGTGGTGCTAACGGTGTAATTATGATTACTACCAAGCGTGCTAAGGCTGGTGATGCTCGTGTTAACTTCGACGCTAAGTGGGGTGTGAATATGGCTGCTCGTCAGTTGTATGACTACACACGTGATCCAGGTCAGTACTATGAGATGCACTACGCTTCTTTGAAGAACTACTATATGTACGGCGATAGCAAGATGGAGGCTCCAGAGGCACACATCGCTGCTAACAACGCTTTGACATCTAACGGTACTGGTGGTCTTGGTTACAATGTCTTCACTGTTCCTGCTGGTCAGACTCTTATCGGTTCAAACGGTAAGTTGAACCCTAACGCAACTTTGGGCCGCAAGTTCGAGTACAATGGTCAGGAGTACTACGTAACTCCAGATGATTGGTACGACGAGTTGTACGATCCTTCATTCCGTCAGGAGTACAACGTATCTATCGCAGCTGCTTCAGAGAAGTCTAACTTCTTCGCTTCATTCGGTTACTTGAACAACAACGGTATTACCGATGGTTCTAATATGTACCGTTACACTGCACGTTTGCGTGCTGACTACCAGGCAAAGAAGTGGTTGAAGGTTGGTGCTAATATGAGCTACACTAACTTTAGCTGGGATGGCGCATCTTCTACTAACGAGGGTGATGGTTCTACTGGTGATGCTTTCGGTACTGTAGCAGGTATGGCTCCTATCTACCCTGTTTATCTCCGTGATGGCGAGGGTAACATTATGTATGAGGAGAACAAGGCTGGTCACGACTACTTCGGTAAGGAGTATGACGAGAAGTGGCCTATCTACGATACTGGTGATGGTTCTCGTTGGGGCTTGCAGCGTTTCACAGGTCAGCAGTCTAACCCATTGCAGAACATCTGGTTGGATCAGGCAAACTCTGAGGGTAACGCATTCTCTGTAAACGGTTTCGCTGATTTCACAATCCTCCCAGGTTTGGTACTTACAATCAACGGTTCTGTAACTATCGATGAGACTCGTTCTACATCTTTGAAGAACCCTTACTACGGTCAGTTCGCTGCTAACAAGGGTATCGTAACAAAGAGCCACGGTCGTTCATACAACCACAACTTGCAGCAGTTGTTGAACTACAACAAGTCATTCGGTGCAAACGAGGAGCACAACATTCAGGTGTTGCTCGGTCACGAGACTTACAACCTCCGTTCTTACTCTTTGGGTGGCTTCAAGTCTAACGTATTCTCTACTGACAACCTTGAGCTTAACGGTGCTGTAGTTGACGGTAAGAGCGTATCTTCATCATTCGGTGAGTACGTAAACGAGGGTTACTTCGTACGTGGTATGTATGAGTATGATGGTCGTATCTTCGCATCTGCATCATATCGTCGCGATGCTTCTTCACGCTTCCACCCAGATCACCGTTGGGGTAACTTCTGGTCTGTAGGTGCTGCTTGGATTCTTAACCGCGAGTCTTGGTTCAACGCTCCAGCATTCAATATGTTGAAGGTTAAGGCTTCTTACGGTTCACAGGGTAACGATGCTATCGGTATGTACAAGTATACAGACCTTTACTCTATCTCTAACGACGGTAACGACGGTATCTCTATTATGTTCGGTGCTAAGGGTAATCCTGACATCACTTGGGAGACTAACGCTAACTTGAACCTCGGTGTTGAGTTCGGTTTGTGGAACGATCGCTTGAGCGGTAGCGTTGATTACTTCTACCGATTGACTTCTGATATGTTGTTCTCTGTACCAGTAGCTCCATCTATGGGTTACTCTTCATACTACGCTAACATCGGTGATATGTCTAACACTGGTATCGAGGTTGTATTGAACGGTGATATCATCCGCACTAAGAACGTAGTTTGGTCATTGAGCGCTAACCTTACTTGGGTTAAGAATAAGGTATTGAGCTTGCCAGAGCAGCGTAAGGATCGTATCGTTGATGGTCACGAGGGTTTCATCTCTGGTTCTACATTCCTTGCAGAGGGTCTTCCATTGAATACTCTTTATATCCTCGACTACGCAGGTGTTGAGCGCGAGACTGGTAAGTCACAGTGGTGGAAGTATGTTCCTGAGGTGAAGGATCCTGAGACTGAGGAGGTTCTCGAGAAGGCAACATGGGAGAAGACTTCTAACTACGGTTCAATCGCATCTGACCAGGATTCAAAGAAACTCTTTGACTCTACATTGGCAGACGTATTCGGTGGTTTCACAACTACTTTGTACGCATACGGTTTCGACCTCTCTATCGCATTCGACTACCAGCTTGGTGGTACTACAATTGATGGCGCTTATGCAGGTTATATGAACAACTCAACAGCTTCATCTTTGGGTAAGAACTACCACTTGGATTTGTTGGACGCTTGGACTACAGATAACAAGGATTCACAGATCCCACGCTTCCAGTTTGCAGATGAGTACACATCTGCAACATCAAGCCGTTTCTTGATTAGCTCTAACTACTTGAATATCTCTAACATCAACGTTGGTTATTCATTCCCAGCTAAGTGGTGGAAGGGTCACATTCAGAACTTGCGAGTTTATGTAGCTTGTGATAACGTATGGTATTGGTCAGCACGTAAGGGCTTCGACCCACGTGGTGGTGGTAACGGTTTGTACTCTCCAATCCGTACAATCTCAGGTGGTGTAACCTTGACATTCTAATTTTAATATAGGTATAGATTATGAAATTTTCAAAGATATTGACAGTCGCGTTTGTTGCGCTTGGAGCATCACTCGCGCTCAGTGGATGTATCCGCGAGACTTACCCAAAGGATAGCGCCATTACGAAGGAGCAGATCAAGGGTGGTCAGGTGGATCTATTGGCTAAGGGTATCTCTCGTGGTTATCTTGCACCTGCGTTTGGTATGTGGGAGCACACTGACTTTGGTTTCCCTTCAGTGAACGTTTATAACGACCACTCTGCACAGATTATCTGTACAAATGGTTGGACAATGGGCCAGGCTCCTGCTTACAACCGTTTTATGCACGGTTCTTGGGGTAAGGGTTATGGTGCAAACGGTTATATGTCACACCACTACTGGTATTCATATTACCCAAGCATTAAGTCTTGTAACGACATCCTCAGCTTGCCTGCTGACGACTCATTGACACAGACTTACAAGGCTATCGCTCGTACTTATCGTGCTATGTTCTACCTCGACTTGGCTCGTCACTTCGAGTGTTTGTATATTCCTGCTGACCTCAGCGATAACGCTGCAACTTACGAGGAGCAGTGGAATATGGTTCAGGGTCTTACAGTGCCTATCGTAACTGAGCTTACTGATGAGTCTGCTGCTGAGGCTAACCCACGTGTTACACGTGAGGAGATGTATACATTCATCCTTGGTGATTTGGAGGCTGCTGCTGAGGTATTCGCTGATCCTGAGTATCGTAAGCCATCTGCTACTGACCCAGATTTGGCTGTAGTTTATGGTCTTATGGCTCGTGCTTACCTTTGGTTGGGTGGCTTCGAGGATGGTTTGAATGGTGAGCTTCCAGAGGGTAACGAGGCATACGCTAAGGCTTCTGAGTACGCTAACAAGGCTATCCAGGAGTTCGGTGGTGCTGTTATGACAGAGGCTGAGTGGACTGATCCATACTCTGGCTTCAACACTAAGGCATCTTCTTGGATGTGGACTTTGTACCACTCTTCAGATACTTTGGCTGGTAACCTTCACCAGTTCGTAGCTCATATGGCTCCTGAGGCATCTTATGGTTACTGTCCTTTCACTAATCCTGGTATTGGTTCTAAGTACTACGATTATATGAGCGACACTGACTTCCGTAAGAAGCTTATCGTAGCTCCAGAGTGGTCTAACTGGGATACTTTCAAGAACTACACTGTTATTACAGATAAGGCTGAGTTCGAGTCATTCGCACCTTACACATTCTTCAAGTTCCGTCCTGCTAACGGTCAGCGTACTGACTATATGTCAGCTGGTGCTATCGCTATTCCATTGATGCGTTGCGAGGAGATGTACTTCATCGACATCGAGACTGCATACCACCTCAATGGTCCTGATGCAGGTTTGACGAAGCTTATCCAGTTTATGAACACATATCGTGATCCAGGTTTCCGTTACGCTACACAGGACTTCCTCGACTTGATTATCAAGCACAAGGCTATCGAGTTCTGGGGCGAGGGTATCGTGATGTTCGATATGAAGCGTCTTGATATGGGTGTTGAGTGTAAGTATGATGGTACTAACTACGATGAGCAGCGTCGCTTCAACTCTGAGCACCGTTTGTCTTGGTGGACTCCTGCTATCCCAGAGGGTGAGACACAGGTTAACCAGGGTATCCCTGCTGCTCAGAACAACCCAGATCCTACTGATGTAATTGTTGCTATTAAGTAATAACTTGGCAGTTAACACAAAAAAAATGAAAAGTATGAAAAAGTTTAATTTTATATATCTGCTTTTGGCTTTCGTAGGTGTCATCACGATGACATCTTGTGAGCACCCATATGCAGATTATACTCCTGGTCCACAGGATCAGAATATGGGTGTATCGCTCAAAAGCCTTGATTCATTCGAGGTTACTGCTGAGGATACATCTGTAAGCGTAGTCGTAGCTCGTACTGACGCTTCAGAGGCTGCTACTCTTAGCGTACGTGCTGCAGAGATTACTGAGTCAGGTTTGTTTGAGTTCCCAAGCTCTGTTTCTTTCGAGGCAGGTGCTACAGAGGCTAACTATACTGTTACTTTCGCAGCTGGTAGTCTTGAGGTTGGTAAGTCTTACAAGTTCACTGTTCAGCTCGACCAGGCTGAGGCTACTGCTTATGCAATCTCTGAGTACTCTTACACTGTTATGATTCCTGAGCCTTGGATTTCTCTTGGTAGCGGTATCTACTTCGATGAGCTTCTCTGCTATCGTTTGGCAGATCCTACTGGTTTGCAGGGTGTAGGTACTTATGTTGAGTTCCAGCAGCACGCTGTTGAGACTCACCGTATCCGCGTTGTTAACCCATACGGTCCTGAGACTGTTGCAGGAATGTGGGGTGGTCTTCCATCATGGATGTCATTCGCTGAGGGCACTCACTACATCGAGTTCGATATCACTGATCCTAACAATGTTAAGATAGCTCCAGGTGAGAATGTTGTTGAGTTGGTTGACGATGCTGGTAATCCTGCAGCATATGCTTATTTGACAGGTATCAACGATGGTACATATGACCTTGCCTTTCTTTGGGATGCTAAATATCCTATCGTTCTTAAGGATGGCGTTATCAAGTATCCTGTTGGTGGTATGTATCTCTCTGGCTTCCAGGGTGGTGAGTACCTTGGTGACTTCGATTCTGCTAACCAGTTGGGTTATATGCAGTACTACTTGCCAGGAACTTCATTCGTTAACTACGACATGACTGCTGCTTATGCAGGTATGAAGGTTGGTGCTGACAATCAGACTACTTCTGCTATCATCGACTTCGGTTTCGGTGGCAACGTAGAGGCATTCAAGTTCACTGTTGTTGATGGCAACATCACCGACGCTACTGCTATCGTTGAGGCTATCGTTGCAGGCTCTGAGGAGATTACTATCTACGAGGGTAACATCGAGACTTACGAGTACACTGTTCCTGTTCAGGGTACAGGTATGAAGACTGTTGTTGCAGTTCCTTACGCTGAGGGTGAGGCTAAGACTGACTATGCTCTTGTTTACGCTTTCTACTTCCCAGGTTTGGGTAGCGCAGAGATTCCACAGGCTGAGATCTATGCTTACCTCCGTGGTGTAGCTGAGCTCACTGGTAACCCAGCATATGAGGAGAATTATCCATCAGATAAGTTTGCTGCTCTTGGTATCATAGCTAACGCTGACGAGCTCGTAGCAATGCGCGTATGGCTTGGTACTGCTGAGGATGTAAATGGTGCTACTGACGAGGAACTTCTTGCAAGCGAGTATGTTCAGGATATCTCTAAGGGTATTGCTGACATCGCTAAGAATGGCTCTGTAATCTATGGTCCTTGGGAGTTCGAGACAGGTACTACTGTTGTAGCAGTTCTTGCTTTCGACACTATCTATGGCGCAACTCAGGTTATGCACCTCGAGCACACTGTTCAGGCAGTTGCTGCAGAGCAGACAGGTATGCGTTTGAGCGCAAAGGCTCCTGCATACAATGTGCTTGACCTTGCACCAGCAACACTTCGTTAATCCTAACGACGATTGCTAAATATGGTGGCTTGTCCCGTTGGGGCAAGCCACTTTTTTTGTTGTGATAGTGGGCTATCTACTGCAGCTAACGAATTTCCTTGTCAATAGGCAGTACGTTTTAGTACAGCCCATCGCCTCGCAATTCTCTGTAATTAGCCTTTCATAATAACAAAATCACTTGATTTTTTTCTACTTTGTGATTTTTTAGTATCTTTGCATCTTGAGAGAGTGCGGAAATTGCGGCACCTCAGCAAAATAGAGCCTCGAAAATGGCGTTATTACAATAGGAAAAAATACTTAATTACTAATACTATTATGAATAAGGTTAAATTTTCATTGTTTGCCTTGGTGGCACTCTTCGCAGTAGCCTGCGTTCAGGACCCTACTATGGAGGAGACTAATGCAACAGTTGCAAAGTCGGATGTTGCCAAGAAGTTTATCAACACTCCTGACAATGCTGTTGCGGGTGAGCTTATCCTCTTCGTAAATGAGGAGACTGCAGAGGCTTGGGCTTCAGCAGAGGATGCAACACGCGCAGGTCTTAAGACATCGGAGATCGTTGCTGCGGAGATGGGTGTAGAGACTATTAAGCCAGTATTTAATATGGCTATTAACGGCGACGAGAAGCGCGCGCAGAACCTCCACCGTTGGTTCTACGCTACATTCGATAAGTCGGCAGATATCGAGGCTGTGGGCCAGAAGTTCGCAGAGCTCGCAGGCGTGAAGCGCGTGCAGTACTCTACAGCTATCAAGCGTCCAAATGTTAAGGTACAGCCTTTGGAGGAGCAGTTCCTTACACGTGCAGAGTCGGATATGCCTTTCAACGACCCTATGCTCGAGCTTCAGTGGCACTACAACAACGAGGGCTTGCAGAACATCTACAAGGGCTCTGTAAAGGGTGAGGATATCAACGCTTTCGCAGCTTGGAACTATACAACTGGTTCACGCGAGGTTATCGTAGCGGTTGTTGACGAGGGTGTTAAGTACAGCCACCCAGACCTTCAGGATAATATGTGGTACAACGAGCGTGAGTTGAACGGTGTTACAGGTAAGGATGATGACGGCAACGGCATCGTAGATGATATCTATGGCTTCAACTGCGTTGATAAAAATGGTAATATCTCTTGGGATGTTGAGGGCTGGGAGACAGTCGACGGTCAGACGTACTACACTGGTGACTCTGGTCACGGTACTCACGTAGCAGGTACTGTAGCTGCGGTAAATAACAATGGTATCGGTGTTGCAGGTGTTGCAGGTGGTGATGGCAGTGGCAATGGCGTTCGCATTATGTCTATCCAGATTTTCGATGGCCCTAACAACAGTACTTTCGCAGGTCAGGCACAGGGTATCGAGTATGCAGCTGATAATGGTGCTTCGGTACTTCAGAACTCTTGGGGTTATAACTTGCGTCCAGGTCAGGTTATGTATGACTCTGATTACGAGGGTGGTTATAGCCTTGAGCTTGCAGCATTCCGCTACTTCGTAGGTAAAAACAACTGCCCAGCAATGACAGGTGGTGTTATTATCTTCGCGGCGGGTAACGAAGCTAAGGCTACGGCTGACTATCCAGGTGCTTATAACGAGTTTATCGCTGTAACAGCAACTGCTCCAGATGGTCTTCCTACATCATATACTAACTACAAGTATGGTTGTAACGTAGCTGCTCCAGGTGGTGACTTGGCATACGTTAACGGTAAGTATAAGTATGATGGTTGTGTTCTCTCAACACTCCCAAAGGAGACTATCGATGGTCAGACAAATAGACCTTATGGCACTGACTATGGTCAGATGATGGGTACATCAATGGCTTGTCCTCACGTATCTGGTGTTGCAGCATTGGTGCTTTCATACGCTGTTGAGAATGGTATCAAGATTACAAACACTGATCTCTATGATATCCTTACATCTTCAGTTCGTAACATCGACGATAAGTTGTCAGGTTACAAGACTATCTACTTGGGTAATATGGCTCTTGATCCATACAAGGGCGGTATGGGTACAGGTAAGCTCGATGCTTTGATGGCTATTATGAACGTTCGTGGTGCGCAGTGTGTTCCTGCTGTTGTAGGCCAGGAGCTTGAGTTGAAGATTCCAACCCTTATTGGTAACGGTGATATCAAGGTTAAGGCATACAACGACTATAAGATGTCGGATGAGACAAAGAAGCGTCTTGGTATCGAGAAGATTGAGTTCTTCAACACAAGCATCTACCTCACTTGTAAGAACGCAGGTATCGGTACTATCACCGTTAAGTATATCGCTGGTGGCGATAAGGTCGGTGGTGGCGCAACTACTGGCGGTAAGCTTATGGAGAAGGAGATCGTTATCGTAGCTCGTGAGGCTAACGACAACGGCGGCTGGTTGTAGTAGATGTTTAACCTTGAAATAAAAGATATAACGATATGAAAAGTTTGAAGATTTGGTCGTTAGTAGCTGTAATGCTTTTGGCATTGGTAGGCTGCAATAATGGTGATAAGCCAACCCCATCATCTAACAATTTCGATGGCATTGAGAATGAGTGGAAGCTTATCTCGGTGAATGGTGTTGCTAATGAGTTCTCGGTATACATCAAGTTCGAGGCTGGTAACTTTGCTATGTATCAGCAGATTTACACTTTCGAGTATAAGTTCTACGATGGTGAGTATAAGATCTCTGGTGGTAAGCTTACTGGCGAGTACTTCGACGCTGGTGCTTGGAAGTGTGGCTATACAGGCGGTGTGTCGGAGGATGGTAAGACTTTGACACTTAAGAGCGACGACAAGAGCGCTATCACTTGTGTTTACGAGGCTTGCACAATCCCTGAGGAGGTGATGGAGGAGGCCCTCTCAACACGTAGCGTGGATGTAGTTCCATTCTTGTAGTGTAGAGCTATAACGATGAATGACAGTGGGATGTACTTTGGTGCATCCCACTTATTTTTTGCCAGTATTGGCTACATTTGAAAAAAAATATCTATATTTGCAAATTGAGAGGTGTGTGCTATGCCATACCCATAACGCAGAAAACCATTAATTAAAACTAACTATGAATAGAACAAAACTCTTTATTCTTGCTTTGGCTGGAATATTTGCAGTGTCGTGTGCTACCGACAATGTAGATCAGGTAGGTTCTACATCTGCCGAGACTGCTGCGATTAAGAAGTTCGTTAACACCCCAGAGAAGGCTGTTAATGGCGAGCTTATTATCTATGTTAATGAGTCTGCAGCCAAGCAGCTTGAGTCTGCAGAGATGGCTACACGTTCGGGCATTACGGCTCTTGATGCTGTCGCTGTGGAGCTTGGTGCTGAGCAGCTTAAGCCTGTATTTAACCTCAAGGTTAACGCAGAGCGTAAGCGCGAGATGGGTATGCACCGCTGGTATACTATGACATTCTCGGAGGAGGCTAATCTCGAGGTTGCTGCAAAGGCACTCGCATCACTCGATATCGTGGAGCGCGTGCAGTTCTCTACACGTGTTGAGGCCCCAAAACTTGAGGGTGTTGAGGTAGATCCTTCTACGGTTGCTCTTACACGCTCTTCGGGGCTTCCTTACGATGACCCTATGCTTAAGGACCAGTGGCACTACAACAACGATGGTAGTGTCGATTTCCCAGGTGCTAAGGCAGGTGCTGATATCAACCTCTTCGATGCGTGGGAACTTACTGCAGGTCGCCCAGATGTTGTTGTTGCGGTTGTTGACGAGGGTGTATACTATGAGCATCCAGACCTTAAGCCAAATATGCGTGCTAACGAGGCAGAGCTTAATGGCCAGGAGGGTGTTGATGACGATGAAAATGGTTATGTAGATGATGTTTACGGTTATAACTTCGTAAATGGTGGTCGTATCACTTGGACACGTTCGGGTGACTCTGGTCACGCTACACACGTTGCAGGTACTGTAGCTGCTGTGAATAACAACGGTATCGGTGTTTCGGGTGTCGCAGGTGGTACAGGTAATGGCGATGGCGTGCGTATGATTTCTTGCCAGATTATCTCTGGTGGTACTGCAGCAGGTGTATCAGCTACAGCTGCTGCTGTTGAGTATGCTGCCGATAACGGTGCTTGCATATTGCAGAACTCTTGGGGCTTCGGTGCAGGTCAGATTTCTAACGATCAGGGCTTCGAGAATGGCTCAACAAGTGTTGAGGCTCAGGCATTTCTCTACTTTATGCAGACTAAGAACCATCCAAACCTCGAGGGTGGTATCGTAATCTTTGCTGCGGGTAACGATGGTAAGGCTGTTGCGGGCTACCCAGCTGCGTGGAACAAGCTTATCGCAGTTTCGGCTATTGCTCCAGATGGTCTTCCTACATACTACACTTGCTACGACCGTGGCTGTAATGTGTCGGCACCAGGTGGTGAGTACTTCAAGCGTAATGGCTCGACAGTGGAGTCTGGTTGTGTTCTTTCGACATACCTTAACAATAAGTACTTCTACAGCCAGGGTACATCTATGGCTTGCCCTCACGTGTCGGGTATTGCAGCGTTGGCAATCTCTTATGCGGCTGATAACGGTATCGTATTGACACTCCCAGAGTTGAAGGATATCATCGTGTCATCGGTTAGCACTTTCGAGGAGTTCTCGGGCCAGAAGGCAAGCTACGCTGGTGGTTATATGAACCTCTCATCATATAACAACAAGATGGGTACTGGTTATATCGATGCATACCGTGTGTTGATGGCAGTACGTGGTACAGTATGTATTCCACTCCCTGTTGGTGAGCAGGTTATCCTCGACATCAGCCCATATATCGGCGATGGTAAGGGTACAATTAAGATGCTTAAGTCGGATATCCCTCAGGAGGTAATCGACAAGCTCGGTATCGAGGATTGCAAGTTTATGGGTAGTAAGCTCCTTATGACTTGTACAAAGCCTGGTTCGGCACTCGTGAAGTTGAAGTATGTTGCAGGTGGTAACACCGTAGGTGGTGGTCAGATTACAGGTGGTATGGAGGCTGAGCAGGAGTTCGCGTTTATCGCTCGTCCAAACGTGAAGATTGACGAGGGTACAGGTGCTCCACTTAACCCAGGTGGCTGGTTGTAATCGATTGTTAATGCTAAAAAGTAATTTTAGGATATGAAAAAGTATTTCGCACTATTTGCAGTTGTGCTTCTTGCATTTGTAGGCTGCAATAAGAATAATGGCCCTGCAGCAACTTCTGATATCGATGGTCAGTGGCACATTGTAGAGTGGAACAACGAGACTCCAGAGTTTGATGTCTACATCGAGTTCAAGGCGGGTAAGTTTACTATCTACCAGCAGGTGTACTCTGTATTCTTTGAGAAGTTCGAGGGTAACTACAATGTTAGCAATGGTATCGTAACAGGTACTTATACCGATGGCTCGAATTGGGCTTGTGGTTATAAGTTCGAGGTTGCGGGCAGCGAGCTTACACTTAAGAGCCAGGAGGATACTTCGATTGTAAGCGTTTACAAGAAGTGTACAATCCCTCAGTCGGTTATCAACGAGGCATCGAAGACTCGTGCTTCGGAGAGCAAGCCACTCTTGTAGTCCGAGGGTTTAGCCAAAATAGGGTGTCCACAGTGATGTTGGGCGCCCTATTTTTTTGTACATTGTAGAAAAACGGCGAAAAAAGTTTCTATTTGCGAAAATATGTATATATTTGTATTGTGAAGAAAGTTTTTCTTCGCAAAGCCTCTGTGCGATAGGGCGCCGAGGGGTAGATGAGAATTAATCTAAAACAATAAATTAACTTAAAACTATGAAAAAACTATTTGCATTATTGCTCCTTTTCCCGCTATTTGTAGTGGGATGTAATGATGGCCAAGGTGATGAGCCATCGCAGTTTGATCCTGCATTGGAGTTGACCTCTGCGGAGGTTATGGATTTCGCTGCCGAGGGTGGCGAGGGTGAGATTACCTATAACCTTAAGAAGGGTAGCTCGCCTGTTGGTGAGGAGGATGTTGTAGATAAGGCCTCTCCTGTGGCTATTCGTACATCGCAGGATTGGATTACAATTCTCTACGATGAGAGCATCTATGGTGTTGTGAAGTTCGCAGTTGCCGAGAATACCGCGGAAGAGCAGCGTACGGCTGTTATCACAGTTATTTACTCTTCGCTATCGTTCGACGTTACTGTAAAGCAGGCTGCTGCAACCGTAGCTCCAGCACCAAGCATCGAGGGCTGGTATGTAGTAGGTTCGATGACAAACAATTGGGATGTCGCAGCAGGTATTGCTATGGAGCAGGTTGAGGGCTTCTACGTTGCTCGTGGCGTTGAGCTTGCTACAACCGATTCATTCAAGTTCGTTAAGGATGGCTCGTTGCAGAATAGCTTTGGTGGTAATGGTAAGCTTGCCGAGCGCGACTATAAGTATGCAGCCTCGAAGTATGGTAGCGATATTCGCGTTAAGGAGGCTGGCGTTTATGACCTCTATATCAACGAGGCTTGCGACTCTTACTACATTATGAGCGAGGGTAAGCACCCATCTACCGCAAACGAGGAGATTGCCGAGGGTGAGGATGTATGGTACGTTACAGGTCTTGGTGATGCGATGCGTATGCGTAAGTCGGGTCTCTATCAGAGCGTATCGGGTGTGAAGATTGGTGCCGAGGGCTTCAAACTATATCACAGCCTTACTGATACCACCTATGGTGCTGAGGAGGATGCAGTAGCGGAGATTGGTGCAGAGATTATTGTCGTTGCGGAGTCACAGAATAATATCAAGGTTGCTGCACAGGAGAATAGCGTATATAGTATCTTCTTCAATATTGAGGAGGGTAAGGTATGGGTTATGCCTCAGGGTTCGAAACCAGATGTATTGCATACTTGTACCTCTGCCGAGGGTGTGTGGTTTACCGCAAATAACTTTATGGTTTCACTCCAGGGCAAGAGCCTTCGTGTAACCATCGACTGCAATAGCGCAGTAGCAAACGACGATGCTATCATCCCTGCTGCGACATATTCAGTAGGTGGTGAGGATGGTAATATCATCAATGCTGAGATGTGTGAGGTTGCTAACGAGGATGGTAAGTCTCCTATCATAAGTGGTTCGGTGACAATCAGCCATATTGATGGAGGTTACGACATATATGTGGACGTTGTTACTGCAAAGCAGCATCGTATCCGTGCTCAGTATGTTGGAGTGTTGGCATCTAATGCATTTATGGGTGGTGCTGTTAATAATCCAGGTTCATCAAACTAAAGTTATGAATCGATTTTTAGCGATATTAGCCTTCATAGGTTTGCTCTTTGCGGCGTGTGAACCAACGGTGGAGCAGCCAGTGAATGGTTGTGAGTCAAATCTTATAGTAAATACCTCTATCATTGTTGTTGATGCAGAGGGTGGTGAAGGTGAGATTCTCTATACCATCAGCCAGCCTGTAGAGGGTGTGGAGGTAGAGGTTACAACAACTTCGGAGTGGATTTCGGATATCGCTGTTGCCGAAAGCATACGTTTTACTGTCGAGCCAAATACCACCTCGGAGTCGCGTGTAGCTATCATCAATATCTACTATGGCGCAGATAAGTGTAGTGTAGGTGTTCAGCAGTCGGGCACGAATGGTGGTGTAGATGATATCTCTATAGCCGTTCAGTCACGAAAGGTAAAAGTGTCAGCTGTGGGTGGCGAGCAGAGTGTTGATTATGCTATTATAGGTGGTACTGAGGGTGCTATCGTGGAGGCAGTGGCCGATGTTAATTGGATTACGGATATCAACGTAGATAGCGAGAGTGTCGCATTTGTTGTTGCGAAGAATATATCTTCGAAGCAGCGTGAGGCAACTCTTACGTTGAGCTACGAGAGTGCATCAGCAACGGTTACCGTGACACAGGAGGGTGCTGTAAACGAGGTGGTGCTTACGGCATCTACCACTACACCACGTGTAGGTAAAAGTGTCTCATTTAGTGTTGTTTATGCTGGCGAGGATGTAACTACGGAGTCGGTTATTTGCGACTATTACACCAGAGAGGAGCTTCCTAATCCTGTGACATTTGACGAGGTTGGTGAGCGTGCTGTTGTTGCGCAGTATGGTGGTAATACCTCGAAGGTGTTGTCTATTACCATATTTTCGGCTGACTCTCCAGAGTTCCCTGTTGATAGCGATGCTTCGAACTACAACTTTAAGTATCGTATGTTGCTCATTGACCATACGGGTACGGATTGTGGCTACTGCCCAAATATGATGCAGTCGCTAAAGGAGATAGAAGAGGATCCTACGTATAATGACTACTTCAACATTGCAATGGCACATTCGTATAACACCAGCGATCCGGCTTATTCGAATACAGCTCTTACGATGCGCTACTACTATCAGAAGACTCTTGGGGTGCTTACGGGCTTCCCAACCCTCACCTATAACATACAGTATGGTAACTCGTCAAGTAGCAACATTAGCTATATAAAGTCGCACTTCAACAAACTTAGGAAGGAGAGTACGGATGCTGCGGTGGCTGTGGCTACGAAACTCGATGGTGATAAGGTTATTGTCAGTGCATCGCTTAAGTCGAAGCAGGCACGCCACTACAAGTTCAATATTCTTCTTCTTGAGGATGATATTTATGGTTCCCAGTATGGTGCATCACAGAGTTGGATGAACTATCATAATAATGCTGTACGTAGCTGTTATGCGACTGTAAGTCAGATGGATATCTCTGGTGAGGAGTGGGGTTATGTCGGTGCAGAGACTACATCGTACAAGGTCTTCGAGATGACTATCAGCGATAGTCGCATTGTAAAGCAAAATTGCAAGGTGTTGGTCGTAATCACTGCGCAGGATAGTCAGTACGGCAATAAATATGAGGTTGTCAACACTACGATGTGTGGCCTCGACGAAAGCAAACCATTTGAGTATAGATAACGTAAAACTAAAACCTTAAAACTATAACAAAACTTATGAAAAGACTATCACTAATTTTTGCGCTTTGCGCACTCCTCTTTGCAGCTTGCGAGCCTCAGCAGGAGGTTGTCAAGGGAAAGCTTACCCTTACATCACAGTCGGTGATGAATTTTGAGGCTGCGGGTGGCCAGGGTGAGATTACCTTTGCATTTGTTGAGGGTGAGACACGTGCTAACAATGTCACAGCTGCTGCTGTGGTTGATTGGATTACCGACCTTAATGTGGGTGATGGCAAGGTGACTTTCAACGTTGCTGCAAACAGTGGTGAGGAGCGCAACGCAACCATCAAGGTTGAGTGTGGCGCGGATAGCTTCCAGGTTATGATTATGCAGGGTGGTGCTGCGGCTGTTGATGTAAACTTTACAGCTACTCACGTAGGTGGTACCTTCTATGGTAAGTTTATTGTTACTGGCGGTCAGACCGAGGGTTTCAACTATCACATCATCTTGACTGACACACAGCCTTTGAATTATAACGTTCTCAGCAGCGATATCGAGTATCGTTTGGATCTCTACGCTGGCGAGTCAGCAGAGTTTAGCGATGAGTTGCGTATCCCACTAGGTACTTACACTATCGACCAGTCAAGCTCAAACCGCATTGGTACCATCGACGCATATGCCAGCTATAGCTATGTCTATATTAACGGCGTATCAAAAGCCTTTAAGACAGGTACTCTTGTTGTTAGCGAGACAGGTATTGTAGGTGATTTTACATTGATGAATGGCGAGGTTCACCACGTAGAGTATAATGGCGCTCCTGTTTTGGAGGATTACCGTGAGGATACCTTCGCAGATGTATATCCTGTTAGCCAGTACACCGATACTCTCTCATTCGACGTAACAGGTGGTTATATGTATGCTTACTATCGTGGTGATTGGTTTGGTACAGGTCACGACGTATGGTTTATGCATATGATCGAGGAGAAGGCTGGTTTCTCGGGCGTATATCTTATCTTCAATTTCATTGTGCCAAAGTCTTTGGGTGGCTACGACAATAAGGAGGGCTTCCTCGGCGAGTATACCCTCACCGATCCTAAGAAGTCTATGGAGTATACCTTCCCTGCTGGTCGCTTGCGTGATGATAGTCAGATGCTTAACGCATACTATATGGAGTGCGTAGGTGGTCAGATTGATATGTCGAAGGCAGCACCTATCAAGGATGGTACTATCAAGGTTGAGAAGATTGACGGTTACACCGTTATCACAATTGATGGTAAGGATGATGCTGGCAACGACATCAAGGGTACATTTAGCGGCGAAGTTCGCGAGTATGACAACCAGGGTGTTGTGGTTAAGTAATTCACACCAAGTCTATAAAAATATAGCCCCGAATCTCTTCGGGGCTTTTTTTGCCCCTCGATGCTGGTAAAAATTAAATATTTTTGCTAAATTTGCATAGGTGTAATAACATAACTCTGAAGAGAGTATAATCAATAGTAAATATCCTATGAAACTTATTGACTTTGCATTTCGCTGTATCGCTACGGTGGGTGCGGTTGTAGCCGTAGCTTGCGTCGACCAGAGCTTCGATTTGAAGGATGTATCCACCGAGGTTACCGTTGGTCAGGGTACAACGCAGCTCTATGTTGGTACGCTCGAGCAGAAGAGCATCAAGGAGCTTCTTGGCGAAGAGAAGATAGATGGCCTTGGGAAGGATGACGAGGGTAACTTCATCTTTAGTTATAGCGGTGAGGGTGACCCTATAGTTGTAGATGGCATCGAGAATAGCTTCCCTGTTGCTGGCTTCGAGAATACGTTTGTAGTGGAGTATCCGACGTTCAACTTTGATATGACGGGTATTGTCATAGATGAACACGAAAACGTGGACTTCAACGACAACGAACTTAGCGAGCTGCTTTCGTCAAATTCGGGAACAGTCACCGAGGATGTAGCCTCTATGCTTCCTCGCCTTCAGGGTACCTTTGATAGGATATTTAGCAGCAAGGATATGCACCTCTTGGTTGATGTGCCAGAGCAGATTGAGAATATCCATCGCATCACGTTTCGTGACGTAGAGAGTGGACATACAGGAGCGCCGATGCGTCTTACTGTTGATTTCAAGGGTTTGGCAGGTATAAATGGCGGTGGCGTTGTCGACTTCGAGATAGAGCTTAAGGGTGGAATCTTCCGCCTTGTGAACGAGCATAATGAGCTTGTTGTTGAGGGTAATAGATATCAGCAGCGCTACGATGTAGCATCGGGCGCGGAGAGTGTGGAGTTTGTTATCTATGTCGAGAGCGTAGAGAATACCACACACCTCAATAACGACCATCAGCTTGATATTCCTCTTGAGCTTTCGTGCAAGATGTCCTTCGATTTGGAGGCCAAGGGTGGTGCGTTTAACCTTATCGATGAGCCAGAGTTTGCCCTATACGCAAACTTTGAGTATGGCGATGCAGAGATACTTCTCAATGATGATATTGCCCTTGTGGAGTATAACCCTGAGGTGCCTCAGCAGGTGAAGATTAAGGACCTTCCAGCGGAGGTGAAGAGCATTAATAGCATCGACCTAATGGAGGGTACAATGCTTAACTTCTATGTCAATGGCTTTGAGTGGCTTGGCGATAGTGCCGAGAAGGTAGCTGTCGAGGTTAATGTGCCAAGCTACCTTGTGCTTGATGCTGCGAGCGGTGCGGAATATTACGAGTATGACGCAGAGAGTGGTGTGCTTACTACGACACTTGCCGATATCGCTGGTGGCGTGGTGATGGGCATAGACCGCATCGACTTTGGTAGCGAAGGCATTGTGCCAGATGCTAATGGCGAGATTCTCCTCGACCTCGACTTTAATATCAATGCCCATTTCGTTGAGGGTGCGAGTGTTAAGGTCTCTTCGCTTGCTTACGAGGGTGACTTGGAGGTTACTGCCGGTGTTCGCGATATGGATATCGTCATCAAGTCGGTAAGTGGCAAGGTCGACTATAGTTATGTCCTCGATAAGGAGTTTGATATCAATATCGAGGATATGGAGTTGGGTGATTTGGAGATTGGTGGTGTGGGCCTATCGCCTATCATCACGTTGAATGTTATCAACCCGCTTACTGTTCCTCTTGTTGCAAATGGCGAGCTTCGTGATGATACCAGCCGCGAGCTAAAGTTGGAGGATATTCCTATAAAAGCCGCAGAGTATGTGGACGGTGAGATTGTTCCTACTCGTAGCTGTATTGTTGTAGCTACGGAGGAGCGTCGCGGGGAGTTTGCCGATAAGGATGTATGCTTCATCGCCGTAGATTTCGATGAGTTCTTGAAGGGCGTTATCCCTTCGAAGTTGAGTGCTAATCTCAGCGTAGATGTTGATTCAGAGGTTGTTAACACTGTTTATCTTGCCGATAAGTTCGAGATTTGCTATGACTTCTCTGTCGAGGTGCCTGTTGCCTTCAACGATAAGCTCGATATTAGTTACGAGGATGAGTTTACGGGCTTCAACTCCGTATTTACCGATATTTACGAGAGTGTTGAGGAGTTCGGATTTAAGGTTGGCGACGTGACCATCGTGGTGGATGTGAAGAATACCACACCATTGGCCTTTGATGTCGAGGCTGAGGTTATCAATATGTCGGGCGAGAAGGTTAGTGTTCCAATTTCGTTTGTGGAGGGCTATGACCGTATTGCAGGCTCTACGGATGGTAAGAGCGTTGCCGAGAGCGCTGTTCGCCTAAACATTGGTGATGGCGAGGCCTTTAGCTTGGAGCAGCTTACGGAGATTGATGGCATCCGCTTTAGACTTAACGCAAGCTGCGATGCCGAGGAACGCACCTATCTCAATGAGAATCAGTGGGTAGAGGCAAGGGTAATGCTGGAGCTAAACGGCGGTATTACGGTTGATGTAAAGGAAATTATGGAGGAGTAATATATGCGAAACGGTATGAAAAGAGTTATAACTATACTATTTGCTTTAGTAGCGCTGTTGTCGGTTGAGAGCCTTATGGCGCAGTCGCGAACATCCTACTTTATGGAGGGTTCATACTTTCGCACAGATATGAACCCCGCGTTGGTTCCTACACGTGGTTATCTCGCTGTGCCAGCCATTTCGGGCTTTGGTCAGAGTCTAACATCGAACTACCTCTCTGTCGATAACTTTGTCTATCGCAAAGATGGTGAGCTTGTTACGGCATTCAATAGCGCGGTGTCACCCGAGGAGTTCCTGGGCCGTCTTCCAGAGTTGGGTAAGATGCAGGAGAAGCTCAATGTCAATCTTGCAAGCGTAGGCTTCTATAAGAGACGTACCTTCTGGAGCTTTGGTGCGGGCTTACACGCCAGCGCGAATGCCGCAATCTCGAAGGATCTCTTTACGGCGGTTAAGACGCTGGGAAATGGCCTCTACGACCTTGATAGAACGGCTATTGATGGCACTGCATATATGGATCTCTATGTTGGAGCGTCGTTTCCTGTGTGTAAGTGGGTGAATGTTGGTATCCGCGATAAGGCCTTGTTGGGATTGGCGGATGTTGGCGCGGAGTTCGATCAGCTCTCGGCAACCATTGGTACGGATGGTGTTGTCGGCACGTTACGCGGAAAGTGGCGTGGTAGCATTCCTTCGCTTGAGAATAAGTATATCACCCCTGACGGAAAACTTGAGTATCCCGATAATATCAATCCTGATGCACTTGGCTACATCCTTAGCACGCTTCGAAGCTTCGGTGCTGCGATAGATTTGGGTGTTGAGGCTAAGCTGCTTAATGACCAGCTTCGAATCTCGGCCGCGGTTGTTGATTTGGGCTTTATCAAGTGGTCATCAAAGACTCATATCGGAGGTAGTATAGAGGGTGATTTCGAGTATCAAGGTGTTGATTTTGAGACAGGTGAGGTTATGGCGGATGGCAATCTAAACACCGATAATCTCCTTGGTCTTCCAAGTTACGATGGTTACACGAAGCGCCTTAACTGCTCGCTAAATGTGGGTGTGGAGTATAACATTCTGGATAACCACATCGCCTTTGGTCTGCTCTCGCACAGCGAGTTTAGCAACCTCTTTACCTACTCGGAGCTTACCGCTTCAGTTAATTTCCGAGCAACGAATTGGCTCTCTGCAACCGTTAGCCATACGTTCCTAAATGGTAATAAACCTGGTATTTTTGGCGCAGCGCTTAATATCCATCCTGCGGGTGTTAACCTCTATATCGGTGTCGATTTTATCGACGTAAACCTGGTTAAGTACACACGCGATATACCAGAAGAAATGGAGTTGCCATTCCCTATGAATATCAACCCAGTTTACATCCCTCGCTATGCGAAGTCTCTCAACGTCTACTTCGGCTTTGCTTTCAACTTTGGTCGTCCTAAGCATTTGCGAGTGAATTAGGAGTTGTGGGTATAAACAAAAGAGAGTCAGCCCTTTCGGGTTGACTCTCTTTTAGTTTTGTTTTAGGAGTTGTTATGCGTTCTTCGCAAGCCACACTCTAATGTTCTCGGCGATGCAGTCGATAAGGTTGTCGATGGCCTCGGCTGCTGACCACGCATTGTGTGGCGATGCCAACAAACGGTAGCGGTCCTTAACATCGTAGAGTGGCGACTCGCGGAGAGGCTCCACCGAGAATACGTCGAGTGCCGCAGCTGCGATAGTGCCATTGTTGAGGGCATCGGCAAGCGCAGCCTCGTCTATAATGCCGCCACGTGCCACGTTGATGACGATTGCCGAAGGCTTCATAACACTTAGCTCCTCTGCGCCAACAAGACCGCGTGTACGCTCGTTAAGTGGCGAGTGAACCGAGAGGATGTCGCACCACTCCAAAAGCTCCTTCAGCTCCATAGCCTCGTACTGCTCCTCGCGCTTCACACCCGAAGTAGAGTAGTAGCGTACCTCGCAGCCAAATGCCGAGGCAAGACGTGCTACCTCACGACCGATATTTCCAAGACCGATAATCGCCCAGCGCTTGCCGCTAATCTGGAACGTAAGACGGTCGTAGCAGAAGGCGCGCTCGGCCTGTGAGTAGCGCTTGTCGTGGAAGTACTCGTCGAAATATACGACGTTGCGAGCAAGGGCAAGAGCCGATGCGAGGGTGGTCTCGGCAACCGAAATTGTAGAGTAGCCAACGGCATTCTTAACCTCAATGCCAAGCTCCTTTGCAGTCTCGAGGTCGACGTTGTTCATACCCGTTGCAGCGATGCAAATGAGCTTCAAATTAGGGAGTTGGCGCATTGCCTCACCGTCGATAACTACCTTGTTTGTAATAGCGATATCGGCATCCTTCAAACGCTCTACAACCTGCTCCTTGCGTGTGAAATCATAGGCTATGTACTCACCCTGTGAGGTTACCTTCTCGAAGCTTCGACCAGCGATGCTATACTCATCCAAAAAGACTATTTTCTTCATATTTATTCTGTTTTAGTTTCGTTCTTAAATTCTCCAATAAGGTCGCGCACAACAACCGAGGCGCAACCTATACCAAATAACGCAGGAATATAGGATATAGTGCCTACGTTCGACTTTTTATTCTGCTCCTCGCACAAAATCATAGCTCCCTCGCGCACAGGTTCGGGTGAGAAAACGGCCCAAAAACCCTTGCGGATGCCTATCTTATGGAGGCGTTTGCGGAGCATATGTGCCAACGGACAGTGGTGTGTTTTGGCGATATCCTTAATCTCCATAAGCGTAGGGTCGCACTTTGCACCTGCGCCCATCGAGCTGACCAGGCGGATGCCTCTGTCGAGCGCTCCCTTTATCAGTGCGAGCTTCGGCGAGAGGGTGTCGATGGCATCTACCACGTAATCAAACTTGTCGCTGTCGAGCAGTGCATCCGTCTCATCATCCTTGATAAAACGGTTGACAATCGTAAGCTCCAAGCGGGGGTTTATATCCTTCAGACGCTCGGCTAAAATGTCGCATTTCTCGCGTCCAATGGTCGAGTGTAGAGCCACCAGCTGGCGGTTGATATTACTCTCCGACACCTTGTCGGCATCGGCAATAGTCATACGCCCAACACCCGCGCGAACTATCATCTCGGCAGCATAAGCACCCACGCCTCCAACACCTACAACAAGTACGTTGGAGTTACGCAGTATGTTGAGTTTCTCCTCTCCGAGAAGTAGTTCTGTTCTTTCAAGCCATCCTTCCATCTATCTAATAATCAATCTTTAGCAAAAAATCTATTGTAATTTCTCTCGACTGCTTCGACCAATTCGCTCAACGGCATTTCGCGCAGTTTTGCAATCTTAAAGTAGACCTCCTCGACGCTCAAACTTGGCATTTCGTCGCTCTCGCAAAAGAGCCTATCTATGTCCATCGAGGCAATCACCGCACGAGTTCTTGGCGAACGTAGCGACCGCTCTCCAAACGAGAGGTAGTAGCCACGCTTAAGTATCGTCTCGGCCTGTTGCAACGAGCCTATGAAGCCGTGAAATACAACCCGTCTAATCATCGGGTATTTGGCCAATATGCGTAGCACCTCCTCCGTCGCCTTAACCGAGTGGATGACCACAGGTTTGTCCATCTCCGCGGCGATTCGTAGCTGCTCCTCGAAGAGTTCGCGTTGCGCCTCACGACTCACTGGAAAGCAGTAGTCAAGCCCCGTTTCACCCACAATATCGCAGTTCGCATAATCTGGCTCGTAGCGCGGTTTCTCGGCATTCCAGGGGTGTATTCCTGCCATACACGGAGAGATAATCTCGGGGTGCGGATGGTGGGTATGTATGTCAATCAATCGTGGCATTATTCAACTGCTTTGTGTTACAAAATTAATAAAATATTGCCGAATACCCAAATAACCCATATAAATCGTTGTCTGTTTCGAAAAAAAAGCGTATCTTCGTGCGCACTTTGTAATGTATATAAGTACCCCCAGAGGTTCATAATACAACAAACACATAATACAAAACTATCAAATTAATCTAACAAACAGTTTTTATGTCGAAAAACATTAAATTACGTAAAGGTCTCGACATCAAGCTGGTAGGTGCAGCAGAGTTGCGCTTGGAGGAGACTCCTATGGCGAAGTCTTACGCTGTAAGTCCACTTGATTATGAGAACGTTACACCAAAGCTGTTGGTTAAGGTTGGTGATAAGGTAGAGGCTGGTAGCCCATTGTTCTTCGATAAGAACAATCCTCGCGTTCTCTTCACATCGCCAGTTAGCGGTATCGTTTCAGCCATCAACCGTGGCGAGAAGCGCAAGCTTCTTAATGTTGCCGTAGAGCCTGACCAGACACAGGTGTACAAAGAGCTTAAGGTTGTTGATGCCAAGGCTTCACGTTCAGAAATCGTCGAGATGCTTCTCGAGTCAGGTCTCTGGACTCGTATCGTTGAGCGTCCTTATGGTGTTATCGCTAACCCAGATGCTACACCAAAGGCAATCTTTGTGTCGGCTTTCGACTCTGCTCCACTCGCTCCAGACTACAACTTCGTGTTGAAGTCAGAGAAGGCTGCTTTGGAGGCAGGTTTGGCAGTGTTGGCACGCTTGACCGATGGCAAGGTTCACCTCTCTGCACGTAAGGGTGACGAGGGTTATATGTCAGAGGTTAAGGGCGTAGAGTATCACACATTCTCTGGTAAGCACCCAGTAGGTAACGTGGGTGTTCAGATTCACCACATCGACCGCATTGCAAAGGGCGATATAGTATGGACTGTAAATGTTCAGGATGTAGTGCTTATCGGTCGCTTGGTAATGGGTGGTAAGCTCGATATGTCGAAGGTTATCGCAGTTGCAGGTAGCGAGGCGCAGAAGCCTTGTTACAAGCGCATCATCGCAGGTGCTGCTGTGGAGTCTATCGTAGGCCAGGTGGCAGAGAACGTACGTATCGTATCGGGTGATGTTCTTACAGGTGTTACAACTGCTAAGGATGGCTACATCTCTGCTAATGCTAATATGTTGAGCCTTATCCCAGAGGGTAACGTATATGAGTTGCTCGGTTGGGCGATGCCACGTTTCCACCGCTTCTCAGTATCACGTGCTTACTTCTCTTGGCTCTGCCCAAAGAAGGAGTACAAACTCGATACTAACCTCAATGGTGGTGAGCGTCCATTCGTTGTTACAGGTCTCTACGAGAACTACTTGCCAATGGATGTATATGTTGCATATCTGTTGAAGGCTTGCCTTGTTAAGGACCTCGACAAGATGGAGAACCTCGGTATCTACGAGGTATTGCCAGAGGATTTGGCACTCTGCGAGTTCGTTGATCCTTCGAAGATTGAGATGCAGCAGATTTTGCGTGATGGTATTAACCTAATGATTAAGGAGAGCTAAGCTATGGGATTGCGTAATTTAGTAGATAAGATTAAGCCTACCTTCTCAGAGGGCGGTAAGCTCGGTTTCTTGCACTCGACATTCGAGGGCTTCGAGACATTCCTTTTTGTTCCTAACA
>JAFYRB010000003.1 GCA_017559615.1 Alistipes sp.
AGAAATTGAGAAATTGCGTTCAAGTGAGAAAACCGTGCAAATAATTATTATTTGTTGCTCCGCCACGCAGAAAACTCATTGCAAAGGACGACCGATGTAGTTGTCCTTTTTGTTTCGTTTAAGGAGACTTCGCTCACATAAAAAATGGTCACCTATTTGCAGAGTGGTGACCAAAAGTGACCATTTTTGAGATTTTTACAAAAAGAAAAACTCTGCAAGTGCTGAATTTCAGCAGCTTACAGAGTTTGGTTGTACTCGGAACCGGGGTCGAACTGCGAAGCAGTAGCGCGAACGCATATAAGCGCAGACTATAGTCGAGCAATAAACATAATCTTGTTCGCGCAACCGGCGATAAGTGAGCACAGCGATTCGGAGTGCAAAGTACGAGAGTAAGGCGTAGCCTGCAAGGGGAATATATAGTGTACAAGCTCGCTTGTGGAAACTATATATTACCATTGCGTAGTCTGCAAAGCGGACCTCTCGCACGATATAAACAAAAAAAGAGAAGCTGCAAAGCTTCTCTCAGGTACTCGGAACCGGGGTCGAACCGGTACGGGCATTACTGCCCACAGGATTTTAAGTCCGGCGTGTCTACCTATTCCACCATCCGAGCCACACAATCTCCGAAAAGACGGGTGCAAATGTACGATTTTATTTTTATTTTACCAAACATTCTCCCCCGAACTTGGGAATTATATCTCACACCAATCACAAATGCAGAAATAAAACACCATTCCAAATCTGCGAGACCATTTTATTGTCAGAAGTCGCGAGATGTGGTGCATCGCAAAAGAATCCACCCTGGGATAGTACAATTAGTACAGCCCAGGGTGGAGTGTTTGGGAATGTGCCGCAGATTGCGGCTTATCACAAGAAATTTAATTTTTGATTAGAAGGGTTGCATCTGCGACCTTATAATCGAAAATTACTCGTACTGACCTGTCTTAAGGCGCATAACCTCATCCTTTGTAAGGAAACGCCAAGCACCACGCTTAAGGTTTTTCTTAGTAAGACCTGCATAGTATACACGGTCGAGCTTCTGCACTGAGTAACCAAGGTGCTCGAACATACGACGCACGATACGGTTACGGCCAGAGTGAATCTCTACGCCCACAGTCTTCTTATCCTCAGATGCATAGGCTACCTCATCAGCAAAGATATCGCCATCCTCAAGGGTGATACCCTCAGTAAGTGTATCCATATCGGCACGAGTGAGAGCCTTATCAAGAGTTACCTGATAGATCTTCTTCTTGCGGTATGATGGGTGTGTTAGCTGACGTGTAACATCACCATCGTTAGTAATAAGAAGTAGACCCAAAGAGTTCTTATCAAGACGACCTACAGGGTAAACGCGCTCGGTGCAAGCATCCTTCACAAGATCCATAACGGTCTTATCAGCGTGTGGATCCTCGAGCGATGTAACATAGCCCTTAGGCTTATTAAGCACGATATATACGTGCTTCTCGCCCTGAAGACGCTCATCATTGAAACGCACCTCGTCAGTAGGCAAAATCTTTGTACCAAGCTCTGTTACAACCTGACCATTCACGGTTACAACTCCTGCAAGGATAAACTCATCTGCCTCACGGCGTGAGCATACACCCGACTGCGAGATAAAACGGTTAAGGCGAACCTCGCCATTAACACGGTTAGGGTTATACTTAGGATATGAGCGAGGCTTCTCGTCACGCTTAGGAGCAAAACCACGCTTTGCACCACCACGGCTATCGCTACGACGATCCGAAGCACCTGGACGAGCACCGCTCTTTGGACGGCGGTTGTCGTCGCGATTGAATGTGCGCTCTGAACGCTCACCACGCTCTGGACGGTTAAAGCTACGCTCACTGCGATCTGTACGCTCTGTACGGTTGAAGTTACGCTCACCGCGCTCTGTACGGTTGAAGTTGCGCTCGCCTCTCTCTGCGCGCTCGAAGCTACGCTCACCGCGTGGCTTACGCTCCTCGTACTCAGGACGAAGGCGGTTATCCGCTGTGAAATGAGGATTATAAGATGAACGCTTCTCCTTGGTTGCCACTCGTGGGCGGAACTCTCTTGCTCCCTCGCTGTCGCCCTCACGGCGAGGACGAGGGCTACGCTCAACGCGCTCTGCTGTGTTTACTCGCTGACGCTTGTCGCGCGCAAATCGCGAAACATTAGCGGTTGAGTCTGTGTTCTTAGTCTTCATACTTTTATATATATTAAAATATCGGCGCAAAGGTAACTATTATTTTGTGATGATAAGCATCTTTCTCAAGATTTATGCCAAAATGAGATAATTATATATACCTTTGCGCAAATTAGACAGAAAAGTATGAACAAAGAGATTCTACGAATAGCCATACCGAACATTATTTCGAACATCACAGTGCCGCTGATGGGTATCGCCTCGACCTTCATTGCTGGTCGTGTGGCGGGTAGCGATGGTGCTGCCACGATTGGTGCGCTCTCGATAGGTGTTGCAATCTTCAATTTCATTTATTGGAATTGCTCGTTTATACGTATGGGCACCTCGGGTCTTACGGCTCAAGCATATGGATCAAACCAACATAAGGAGTACTCATTAATGCTCTGGCGCGCAATATGCGTTGCCCTTGCCGTGGGTGTATTAGCACTCATTCTACAGTGGCCCATAGGCGAGTTCTCATTGTGGTTTATGAGCACGGGCGATAGCGCTAGCGACACGATGATTGCCGACTACTTCTACACGCGCATTTGGGCGGTGCCGGCGGGTATTATGCTCTTTGCCTTTAATGGTTGGCTCACAGGTATGCAGAATGCTGTAGTACCTATGGCTGTAGCCATAATGGTCAATATTCTCCACGTCGGCTTCAGTTACCTATTCTCAATTGTAGGCAGTTGGGGATTGGAGGGCATCGCCTTGGCCTCGGTAGTAGCGCAGTGGACAGGTGTAGCGGTAATGGTCATCATCATTTTTGCTATGTACCGCAAGCGTCTTGTAAAGGTTACGTGGAGCGAGATTATAGATCTCTCGGCTATGAAGCGTTTCTTCTCGATTAATAGCGATATCATCATCCGAACCTTCTGTCTTGTAGCGGTATACACCTTCTTTACCAAGGCATCAGCCGATATGGGTGATAAAAATATCTTGGCAGTAAATACCATTCTACTTCAACTGTTTACCCTATTCTCATATATGAACGATGGCTTTGCCTATGCTGCCGAAGCACTCACTGGCAGATTTATTGGTGCAAAGGATGGAGCATCGCTACGTAAGTGTATCAAGCTATGCATCGTCTGGTGCTTCGTGGTATCGTTTATCTATGTGGGTGTATATATCGGCTGGTGGCGCGATATATTCTCGATGCTTGTAGATGCCGAGCATAGCAACGCCACCGAGCTTCTTGCCGTTGCAGAGCGGTATATCGGATGGATTATCGCTATTCCTATCGCCTCTGCTCTACCATTCGTTATGGATGGCATTATGGTGGGAGCTACGCGCAGCCGTATTATGCGCAACTCGATGATATGGTCATCGGTCTGCTATTTTATCCTACTATACGGCACATCGTGGCTTATAGGCAACAACGCCATTTGGCTCGCCTTTACCTCGTATATGTTCCTACGCGGACTATTCCAATACCTAATGTCGGATAGACTCAAGAGCATCTACAGCGAGGCAGATAGATAATAAAGAGTGGTGCGCTCCACCTGAGGCACCACTCTATTATTTATATTTGTACTTGCTCGATTGGTTGTTCCTGCTTGCTATCAAGCGGTGCCGAATGGTAACGGACTTTATCAAAATCTATTTTCGCAAGGTCGATACAACGAATAGAGTTATTATAGGCTGTTTTGTAGTAAACCTTGCGGTTGGTGAGATCAATCGACGATGTCCACTGCGTAGCACTTGGGAGGGTCAACTCTTGAGGATTTTCGCTGGCGATAGGGACATCGAAGTTGTTTAGGATATGAAAGCTCTCCAATACGGTTGCTTCGCCATTGGCGCGTTGTGGTGCCGTATTTCTAAAGAAGGCAGCACGAACAAAGCGTGAAGGAGGCGTGAAGTCACCAGGTAGGCCGAGCATAGCAGAGCTACCACCGATAGGCTCGAGTGTCACGTCGCCAAGTTTATAGTTATCGGCACTACCCGGGCGCAGGTTAACATAGTTATTCAAATTAGCAAGATGCCACTCAAAGCCAGGGGCGTTGGTAATAACGCCAACCGTATTGTCGTAGAAGTTTACCCTACCATCAACAATCTCCATAACCACCTGATTTCCCGATGGCTCACCGATACGCCAGTGCACAACCGCAGTCTTCTCCAAGCCAACAATATGCACACCCTGCACAGCCTTACGCACCTCGTCGATAGTGGCAAATTGACTTAGTATCCACTGCACCACTTGTAAGTCTGCAAGTGTGTTGGCATCGTTAGCCGTATCGTAGTCGCTATAACTACCATAACGAGGGAAGAAGAAGAGACCCGCCGACAAACCCTTCTCATTGATACCCTCAGCAATAAACTCCTTCTCCACCACAGCAAGACCCACAACGCCATAGCGAGCCTTAAACTTTAGGCCATTAAGACCCGTTGGAGTATAGGAGCGTAGCTCCTCGCCGCGAGGGATTATAACATACTCACTCTTCAATGCACCCTTAGCCCACTCTATCGTGCGCGACTGCACATAGCTACCATCTGTAGCCTTAAGCGATATGCCCGTACAGGCTATCGCAACCGAGGTACTACTAACAACTGCAGCAGCACCAACCAATAAATTTCTAACCATCTTTTTCATACTAAATAGATTAAACCACACCCTATACCGCATAAATCACACCATAACAGCTATAAAAACTCCTTGATTTATTTTGTTGTAAAAGTTTTTATGCTTAACTTTGTTAGCTGTAAAAACATTCTAAATTCAAAGAAATATGGGTATTAAGAGATATTTTGCAATGGCATTGGCAGCTATTTTGTTGACTAGCTGCTCATACACCACAACACATATTGGTAGCATCACAACATTTAATGCTGATGGTAGCGTTCTTAAGAAGTGGGACAAGGTGTGTCTACAAGAGCAATCTAATAACCACACAACGGGGAACGCCTTCAAGCCATATGGTATCAACTTCTACGACATCGAGAGCGGCCGATTTATCGTGATTGGCAACGCTGTTCCTTATATCGTGGAGTACGATATCATAACACGCAGTGGCAACTCCCTAGAGGATGATCAGTTCAAGATGGAGCTTATCAACCGCCACGACCATCTATGCTATATGCTTGAGGAGTACAAGATCAACCTTAAGTATAGCAAGAGGGATAGCGAGGAGCATAAGAAGTGGAAGGAGATTGTCAACCGCACAAAGATTGAGATTAACAACATCACATACACCCTATCACACGAGTACTCTTACTACTTAGATAAGTAGTGTATGGCAGATGAATATGACCTAAAATAAACCTATTACTATAACTAAAATGAACAAGGATTTACAGATTTTTGACCTCATCGCCGAGGAGCGTGCGCGTCAAACAAAGGGCATTGAGCTTATCGCATCTGAGAACTTCGTAAGTGACCAGGTTATGGCTGCTATGGGCTCAGTATGCACAAATAAATATGCTGAGGGCTACCCTGCTGCTCGTTACTACGGTGGTTGCGAGGTTGTAGATAAGATTGAGAATCTCGCTATCGAGCGCATCTGCAAGCTATACGATGCTGAGTATGCTAACGTTCAGCCACACTCAGGTGCTCAGGCTAATATGGCAGTGTTCTTCGCTTGCCTAAAGCCAGGCGACACATTTATGGGCCTCGACCTTTCACACGGTGGTCACCTTTCACACGGTTCACCAGTGAATATGTCTGGTATGTACTTCAACGCTGTTGGTTACAAGCTTATGGAGGAGACTGGTAACATCGATTACGATGAGATGGAGGCATTGGCATTGGAGCACAAGCCAAAGCTTATTATCGGTGGTGCTTCTGCATTCTCTCGCGAGTGGGATTACAAGCGTATGCGTGAGATCGCTGATAAGGTAGGTGCTTTGCTTCTTGTTGATATGGCTCACACAGCAGGTCTTATTGCTGCAGGCATCCTCGACAACCCTGTTAAGTACGCACACATCGTAACATCTACAACACATAAGACTCTTCGCGGTCCTCGCGGTGGTATCATCCTTATGGGCAAGGACTTCGACAACCCTTGGGGCTACACAACTCCTAAGGGCGTAGTAAAGAAGATGTCACAGATTTTGAACTCAGCTGTATTCCCAGGTATCCAGGGCGGTCCACTTGAGCACGTGATCGCAGCTAAGGCTGTTGCCTTTGGCGAGGCATTGACCCCAGAGTATAAGGAGTATCAGCAGCAGGTTGTTAAGAACTCTAAGGCTTTGGCTGAGGCTCTTACAAAGCGCGGTTACAAGATTGTATCTGGCGGCACCGACAATCACCTTATGTTGGTTGACCTTCGCACTAAGTTCCCAGAGCTTACTGGTAAGCTTGCTGAGAAGTGCTTGGTAGCAGCAGATATCACCACAAATAAGAATATGGTTCCATTCGATTCACGCACACCATTCACAACATCTGGTTTGCGTTTCGGTACTCCTGCAATCACCACTCGTGGTGTCAAGGAGGATAAGATGGACTATATCGCAGAGCTTATCGACCGCGTACTCTCAGACCCAGAGAACGAGGAGAACATCGCAGCAGTTCGCAAGGACGTAAACGCTATGATGAACGAGTACCCATTGTTCGCGTGGTAGTATACTAACTAAAAGATAGAAAGCAAAGAGCCTGTCTAACACAGCGTTAGACAGGTTCTTTTTATGGTAATATTAACACCAAATTACACATTTATCTTCGCTCTCAATTCCTCTATAGCCTTTATTGTAGCTTGTGTTTTTGGATGCTCCTCGCCCAATACTTTTTTACGGATATTTAAGGCTTTAGTGTAGTATTCCAACGATTTATCGAAATCCAATAGGCGTGAATATACCTCGCCAATATGATGATACGACACGGCAATACCAGGATGTTCCTCACCAACAACAGCTTTACGAATCTTTATCGCTTTAAACAAGTAGTGCAACGCCTTATCACAATCGGCTAAATCAGAATAGATTTTACCAATGTTGTTATATAAAGGGGCTGTATTAGGATGCTCATCGCCTAAGACTTTTTTAAAAATTTCCAAGGCTTTGAGATAATACTCCAATGCCCTATTGTAGTCTCCTATAACAGTATAATCTCTTCCGATACTGTTATAAGAAATCGCTGTATCAGGATGCTCCTCACCCAACACCTTTTTACGAATTTCCAAGGCTTTGATACGATACTCTAAGGCCTTATTATAGTCTCCTAAATGAGAATAAACACCGCCGATATTGTTATAAGAAGGCGCTGTATCGGGATGCTCTTTCCCCAAGACTTTTTCATAAATTTCCAAGGCTTTGTCATAATACTCCAATGCCCTATCGTAGTCTCCTAAATAAAAATAAACAGCGCCGATATTGTTATAAGAAGTCGCTGTATCAGGATGCTCTTCGCCCAAGACTTTTTCCTTAATTTTTAAGGCTTTGAGATAATACTCTAAGGCTCTATCGTAGTCTCCTAAATCAGAATAAACACGTCCAATATTATTATACGAAGTCGCTGTATCAGAATGTTCTTCGCCCAAGACTTTTTTACGAATTTCCAAGGCTTTGAGATAATACTCCAACGCCTTGTCATAGACTGCTAGATGCGTATAAATAACTCCGATGTTATTATACAGAGTAGCGGTTTCAGAATGCTCTACACCATATAATGCCTCACGAAGCTCAATGTCTCGATAAATTATATCTTTAGCTTTTTCATACTTACCATATTTGCGGAGGAACTTACCGTAGTCAAACAGGAGCTTATCATACTTCTCTGGTTCGAGGTCGATTTCTTTGGCCATTGCGTCGGCTTCGGCGTAGATATCCTCCGCTTTTGCGATACGCTCCTCGACTGGGATAGAGTAGTCTGAGAGCACGGTAGAACTCTTAAGCAATAGCTCGTCGATAGACTGCGCCACATTCTGACGCTTCTGTTCGGTGAGCTCCTTACTCTGTCGATACTCGGTAAGAGCCATTCGGGCATCTCGCTCGGCCTCCTCAAGGATGATATTTGCCTCGCGAACCTTGCCCTCGTTGAAGGCCTCCATAGCGCGGCGCATACGCTCAGTAACACGCTCGCCTTGCAACTGTGCGATACGCTTGGCTGTATCAAATAGATTTTGCTGATACTTTGCGAAATCATCTTGCAGCTGATTGTACTCATTAAGTAGCGTCTGCAGCTGAGTCTGTATAAACTCCTGACCAGGCATCTGCTCATTAAGCATACGGAAGTTGGCAATCTGTGCTGGCAGCTCTGCAAGGCGGGCACTCATCTTCTGGTAATCCTCGTTATGACTTGCGAATGGCAGATTCTCCATACGCGAAACGACTTGGTCTTGAAGCATAACAGCTCCATTCTCGACCTTTAAATCGTTTTGCGACATACCATCAATCATCTGCAGTTGCATAACAAAGTGAAGTTGCATAGTATCTCTATTGGAATATCTACTCCAGTAGTGACCCATCTCGTCGATTAGGCGCTGCTTAAACTCCTTAAGCTCGCTACTCTCATTCTCGCCCTCCTTGATATCCTTGCAATAGACATAGGTCTTAGGAAGAGACTTCTTGCGAAACTCCTCGGTAGCAATATCAAACTCCTCGATGGTAAATCTACCTGCTACACGATGAAAGACTGCCAAGAAGATGTCGCACGCACGCACATTGTCGTTATACTCATCCTGCTTACGACGGTTATTGTAGGCAGCATCATAATCCTCCCACTCAAAGAGTTCTAGTTCTATACCACGCTTTTGGTAGATCTTATTGAGTCTACGCACCAAGTTTCCAAACGCATTACGATCGTCCTCCAACTCCTCAGACGATGCAAAGAATATCTTTATGGTCTTCATCTGTTAACAATTTTTTCGATTTCGAGCGACTACGTATCATCGACTATTTTTGAGGTATACCCTTCACTAATCGCAAAATTTCAGGAATAGCATTATTTAGCATTGCATCATAATCCTTTGCCTCATTTTCCACATTATCAAGATGCTCAAACGAGCAGATGCAATTATGCATATGATAGATACTTGTACGATAGCTATCTCTGCATTGTTTGTACTCGGCCTTAGATATCTCTTTGGCTCTAAACGCCTCAAGTGCTCTCTTTATAACATCCTGAGACTTTTTGTCGCACGCTGCAAAGCCAAGGACAAGTTCCTGCATATCCCAGCGGTTGTGCTCCATACGCTCAAGCTCGTTCTTGTAACGTGCAAACTTCTCTGTGATACTCTCCACAGTACACTCAGCACCTACAGCGCGCAGCTTTTGCGGAATAGAGTCTACAAAATAGTAGTTAGCGAACTTATGTGCCATAATAAGGTTATCCCAACTAGTCTTAAATCCACGCAATATATCTCTGCGACTCTTGCCAGATGCCAACTGCTGAAGCTCATAGACCGAATTCACAGACATAGCCTTCATCGTATACTCATCATCGCCAACCAAGCCATCATAGAGCATACCAAAAGGTCGCAGTTTCTTATATCTCGCATCTGCATTACTAGCATTCTCAAGGTTACGAATTATATCGCCCGACTCGCGCTGATACACCCATATCTGCTGTACAGAATCGTAGATTTCAATAGGCATATACAAAGCCGTAGCAATAGCCTGATTTGTATCATTCTGACATATAGCAATGGTTAGCTTCGAATCCCTACCAAACTGTGAGTTTTTATCACTAATCATACGCAAATATGAACGTACATTTGCCGACTCAATATCTCCCTCTATAAACTCCATCTCCACATCAATGAAGTTATAGATATCCTCGTTTTCAAATAGATGAGCCCAAGTATCACGAGTAGAAGCATCCTCAATAGGATCGATCCAACCATAGTCACTCTCAGGCGATAGTCGAAGAGTTGCAACACCATCTCTATTCTCCTCCACCATACCATCACTTGCCATAATAAAGCGGTGACGCATCAAGCGGAATAGGTTGTCGTAGCGTCCTTTGAGGAACTCCATCTGATGACTAGCATCTGAATCAATAAAAGTGATACGTGTGCGGCGCGCCTTCATAGCAGCCCTATCACCCTGACTCTCGCTATAAGCATAGTTTAGATAGTGTGCCTGAAGCAGAGTCTGAATACTCATCGCAACACCCATATTGGTCATACCAACAATAACAAAGTGCACGTGACTTAGATCATTAGCAGAGATACCCTGCTGGCCATCAAGCGGTATATATGATACATCATCGGAGTCTATCGATGATACACCATTTAGATTATTATATGGTTTATTGCCCACCATAACCTTTCGAGCCCAAGACTCATAGCGGTTGAATGGGATAAAGTCCATAGTATCCTTAACACTCTTTGGAATATCGGCAAACTGCAACATCTGATATGTAGTCTGATACTCAAACATTACACTACACTTCAGTTTGTGATATTTGCCAAATATACCATTCCAACGATTCTTGAGAAGATACTCGGCAATGATATTCACCGAGCGCATATTCATAGCATCGTGAGAGCTGTCGCTACCATCAACCTGCGCAATCTCGCCCAGGATATACAATTCATTAGCCCACTTCAGATGCAGATGCTCTATCTCGCTGCGTGAATCACGCAAACCCTGATATATCACCACCCTACACATCTGATCCTCCGACAGGTGAGACATAAGCTCCTCTCGCACCTGCTCGGGATCACGCGATGTATGAAGCAGAACATACCTATTCTTACCCCACCAAAAACCCTTACTCTGCAACAAACGCTTTATAGCCAAGGCAGTAATCTCGTTCGCACCAATAACCACCGAAAAACGGCGACGGCGCAGATGTTGAATACCATAGTGTATCACTCCACGATTCCACCTATCCTTGCGACCATCGACCCATCCAACAATCGTCGACACCATCAAGCCATTGAGCAACAACACACCAAGAATAGCAAAGAGCGCTACAAGAAATCTATCACTGCCTTCCGACTTAGGATTCTGTTGACCAGGATCCATATATGGGTAATAGACCTTAACAAACACATCAGAAATAGAGGTCGTAGTATCTTGCTCGACGCTCACTTCCGTATTCGACTCCGAAAACACCACAATATCATACCCCTCATTAAACCACAGTGCTGCAGTAATCATCGATGGCATAAGCACCACTATAGCAACAACCTTAATAAGGTAACTACCACTCGCCAATATTCTATCAAACTCAACTCGGTTAATCGACCACTGCAAGAGAGTCCCAAAGAGATAGAGTGCCCCCAAACCACCAGCAACACCGCCTATGATGCGGTCAAGATCAACCCCACACTCAACTGTTGGATTCCATAAGTAGTAGCAAATAGATAAAACTCCGATGATAGAGGCAAATATATCTACAAATCGTGATAAACCACGCAACTTCATAACTAATTAATTTAAATTTTCCTTTTACAAATATAAGAAAAATTTCTATCTTTGTAGAAATTACACGAAAATACCTAATAGCATTATGAAGAAAATATTTACACTTACCGTAGCGCTTCTCGCATCGGGAATGCTCTACGCCCAGAAAGACAATGGAGGTATCACTGCCGAGATGTTGCAGGAGATACGTACCGGACAGACAAATAGTCAGGCCGAGAAGGCTGCTCGCAATGCACTTGCTCAGAACTCTATTCCTGAGCTTGCGATAAATGCAGAGAATCTAGCTATGATTGACACGCACTTCTCACACCGCGTACATACAAAGGGTATCACAGATCAGCATCAGTCGGGTCGTTGCTGGCTCTTTACAGGTCTTAACGTCTTGCGTGCCAAGATGATTAACGACCTCGACCTGCCATCGTTGGAATTCTCGCAGAACTACCTCTTTGTTTACGATCAGTTGGAGAAGTCAAACCTCTTCCTTCAGGCTGTTATCGACACCAAGCACCTGCCAATGGATGACCGCAAGGTGGAGTGGTTGTTTAAGAGTCCACTAAACGATGGTGGTCAGTTTACAGGCGTATCAAACCTTATTATGAAGTATGGTGTTGTGCCTGCTGAGGTTATGCCAGAGAACTATCAGTCAAATAACACGGCTCAAGTGGGTAAGCTCATCAGCCTCAAACTCCGCGAGTTCGGTCTTAAGCTTCGCGAGCAGAAGGATCGTCGCTCGACCACAGCCCTAAAGACCGAGATGCTTAAGGAGATTTACTCTATGCTTGTACGCGCATATGGTGTTCCTCCAACAGAGTTCGAGTGGACACGCCACGACAAGGATGGTAATCCTATTGAGACCAAGCACTACACCCCAAAGTCTTTCTATGAGGAGTATTTTGGTGATATCGACCTTGAGAAGAACTTCGTGATGGTGATGAACGACCCTACTCGCGAATACTACAAGGTTTACGAGATTGAGTATGACCGCCACGTATACGATGGAGATAACTGGCTCTACCTAAATCTCCCTATCGAGGAGGTTAAGGCGTTGGCTATCGCCTCTATCAAGGATAACACTGCAATGTACTTCTCTTGCGATGTAGGCAAGTATCTACTCTCGAAGAAGGGTACGCTCGATATCAACAACTTCGACTACGAGTCACTTATGGGCGTTGAGTTCCCAATGAATAAGGAGCAGCGCGTTCGCACCTTCGCAAGTGGTTCATCACACGCTATGACACTTATCGCCGTAGACCTCGACGAGGAGGGCAATCCTAAGAAGTGGATGGTAGAGAACAGCTGGGGTGCAAACTCTGGTTGGAGAGGCAACCTTATTATGACAGACGAGTGGTTCGAGGAGTATATGTTCCGCGTGGTTATCGACAAGAAGTATATCCCAGCAGAGACACTCAAGCTTTTGGAGCAGAAGCCAATACAGCTCCCATCGTGGGATCCTATGTTTGCATACGAGGAGTAACCGATGGCACAGGAGATAGAGCGTAAATTTTTAGTTGTGGGCGAGTATAAAAATCTCGCCCACAGCGTTATGCACCTTGTGCAAGGATATATTGCATCGGGGCGCCGCACGGTACGTGTACGCATTAGCGACGATAGAGCGTGGCTCACAATTAAAGGACCATCGCACGATGGAGGTCTTTCGCGTTTCGAGTGGGAGAAGGAGATTGAGGCTCACGAAGCCTTAGAGCTACTACCCCTCTGCGAGGGTGCACTTATAGACAAGCACCGCTACTTAGTTAATGTCGGCGACCACACCTTCGAAGTAGATGAGTTTCACGGCGACAACGAGGGTCTAACAATTGCAGAGGTCGAACTATCATCCACCGATGAGGAGTTTATACATCCTGAGTGGTTAGGCGCAGAAGTAACGGGCATAAAGCGATACTACAACTCACACCTCAGAGCCAATCCATATAAGGAGTGGAGCAACGAATTAAAGTGAAAACTGAACTTTGCGATTAAGGCGAGAGCAGAGCAAGTTTACTTGTTTTGCCGAGCCGTAGCAAAGTAGAGACATTACGAAGTTTTGTCTCAAAGGTAAAAAGTAGAAAAGTAGAAAGGTGGAAACTAAAAAGTATAGTATCTACGACACATATTTATATAGAAAGAGGGTTACGATTGCGTTACCCTCTTTCTATATAATCTCGCACGAAGCGCAAGTAATTAGCTATTTTTTACCTCTTCGTAGAATTTAGCATATACTGCATTGTAATATGGCATCAACCATAGCAATGGGATAAATAATAAGAGCGCCGAAAGCAGTGTCAAACATAGATAGCCAAGCGACATAAGGAATAGTTGCATCTTATGGCCATCCATTAGGCGCATACTGCGACATATGGCCTCTTCTGCAGTGAGCTCAGGGTTATCAGCAAGGATATATGGTGCAAGAAAGTATGCATAACTCTTGATAATACCTGGCACAATAAGTAATAACAACCATAGAAACGTATATACCCACATAAGCACCCCCAAGCCCAAACTCTTCCAATAGTATGTAGAGTTGAAGGCTGAGAATATATCCTCCACGTTAACACTCTTAGTACGACGCACAAAGTGTAGCATTGTCATCGCAAATCCCAAAGCCAATGGACAGTAGATAAACAGTGCCGACGGAAAGCTATAGGAAGTTAAGCTCGATATAATACCAAATACCAATGCTATAAGCACCATAGTAGACCAATTGCCAGACATAAGAGCCTTGGTCTCTTTTCTAATCTCTGAATTCGTTTTCATAACTATTTCATTGCATAAAATTTCTGCGCTAATATAACCAATATCACCAACACGCCCATAACTATAGCTACCGTAATATCAGATAGCTGTAGCAATATGCATAGCCAAGTAGCGGCGGTAAGCACAAAGATAGATATTCCTGTCACAAGGCGCAAGCGAGGCAAGATATACTTTGCTTTTTTCTCCTCAGAAGCAGTGTTGTAACCCGAGATAAACCTATCTCCCAATCCAAGAAGTATCAGCAACCCAAACACCAATACAACCACCGTAGATACTATTCCTACGACTAAATCGACATTCATAAACAACTATTAATAATTTAAATTACGACGCTTTGCACGCATACGAATCATCGCAATCTCCTGCAGGGAACGACGACGGATATATCGATGTTGCAACACACAACCAAGGCAGACCAACCACATCGCAAGCGAAGCAATAGATATCTGTAACACTACACTTAACTCCCCCGCCTTGCCCATAAAATAGAGCACCCACGGTATCAACGACCACGCACTAGCAATCAGAGCCGTGGCATATATTGCATTGCGCCAACGTGTACGCGGAGCTAAGCGACGGTAATCCAAATAGAGACCCAAGCCCATAAAAGCAACGGCGATGACAACCGTTAGAAGTTCGCGACAAGGAAGGCTCTCGGGAAGAAAATCAAACTTCACAAGAAAGATAGTCGAGCCACAAATTATCGAGTTACCGAGTGTCAATTTGCCCTCATTTGGACTCTTACCCAAGCGACGTGTCGCACTCTTCTCGATACCCCGAAATGTCAGGCGAGCACCAATACCATATTTTCGACGTTTAATCCTCATTGGTTACGACCTCCTTAGACTTTTTTGCACGAGGCTTGCGCCCACTACGACGCAAGGCCTCGGCAATAATCCATTGCAGCTGACCATTGGTCGAGCGAAACTCATCGGCTGCCCACTTCTCGAGAGCATCCATCGTCTCGCCATCAATGCGAAGTACAAAGCTGCGCGTATTTGACTCCTTCGTAGCCATAAACAACTATTTAAAGCCCGTTACTTAATTGTGAAGTGTACCAGCATTGACAACTGGCTGAGCGGCTTCATCAGCACACAACACTACAAGAAGGTTGCTCACCATAGCAGCCTTGCGCTCCTCGTCAAGCTCTACAACCTCCTCGATAGAAAGACGCTCAAGGGCAATCTTAACCATAGATACAGCACCCTCTACAATCTTCTCGCGAGCCGAGATAATAGCATCAGCCTGCTGGCGACGAAGCATAGCAGCAGCAATCTCTGGAGCATATGCCAAGTAGTTGAGGCGAGCCTCGACAACCTCAATACCTGCAATAGAGAGACGCTCGTTAAGCTCATCTGTAAGGCGCTCGTTAATCTCCTCACCACCCGAACGAAGTGTTACCTCATCAGGAGTGCTATTTGTATTCTCATCGTAAGCATACATACCAGCAACCTGACGCAAAGCCGAGTCACTCTGCACCGCTACAAAGTTCTCCAATACGTTCATACGAAGATTTGAGCTATTAACACCAATCTCTGATGGAGCATCAATCTCGAATACTGCGTTATATGCACCATCGTTCTTAATCTTCCACACTACAACCAAACCAATAAGGATTGGGTTACCAGCCTTATCATTAACCTTGATAGGATCTACATTGAGGTTACGAGCACGCATTGATAGCTTCTTTGCAGACATTAGTGGATTAATCCACCAGAAGCCATTCTCATAGAATGTACCACGATAGTTACCAAAGAAGAGCAACACGCGCGACTCATTAGGCTCAAGCATCATAAAGCCAGGAATCATCAATGTTGCAACGATAGCAACAACAACTATCGCCGTAACGCCTAACGCCTCACCAATTAAAGAGTTCGCCAAAGCGTAGCAGAGGTAGGCAAGAATACCCCACAAAACCAAATTAATAAGCAGAGCCACAAAACCATTGAGTCTCCAACCTGAATAAGAATAGTTCTTCATAAGCGATAGTTTTTAGCTGTTATAAATAATATCATTTTGATATCACAAAGATACAAACAAATTTTCGAATTTACCAAATTATTTCGCAAAATTAATTACAAAAAAAGAGGGGTTATCGATTACTCGACAACCCCCACTCTGGTTTATTTAGAATTGTTTACTTACCTACAGAACCAATCTCAACAAGATCAATCTCCTCGGTGCGAGTACCGCCTGCAACCTTAACAAGGCGTGCAAGAGTTGAACCAGCATAGGTATTGTTCTTAACATTAGTAGCATCAGACGATGTAAGACGACCGATAAGAATACCTATATTTGGATCCTTAACATCATCAGCAGGATATGCACCAGTAATCTGATTAACGATTATGCTACAGTTCTTGACAGTATTGCCTGACATATCCTTAATATCGTTAGCACAACCAACCAAAGCAGCTACATCACGATAAGCCATTACACTAACACCCTCAACAGTGTTATTGATAATCTTATCTGTTCCGTTACCTGTTGCAGCGAGGTAACCAACCAAAGCACCAGCCTTATCACCGTTATCGAAGCGACCGTTCACAGTATTTGGCATAAGAACAATATCACCTCCAATAACCTTACAATCCATAACAGTACCAAACATATGAGCAACAACAGCACCAGCATAGTGGCTACCATAGATGCTTGGTTCAATAATAGTAAGACCTGTCATTGTACCTCTTGCAAAACCGAAGAAACCTGAAGGAGTTGTGTTGTAATCAGCAATCTGCAAGCCCTTAATCTGCTTGTGATTACCATTGTATGTACCCTTGAATGGAACAGCACTTGTACCAATAGGTGTCCATACACCCTCAAGCTCCATATCTGTTACCTGGAATACATCGCTATACTTATCATACTCGCTTGCAAACTTCCAAAGAGCAGCAGTATTCTCCTTTGTAGTGCACTCCTCATAACCCAAACGAAGCTGATTGTTACGAGTAACAACATAACGACGGTATAGATCCTTATCAAGAATATTGTAAACAGCAGCGCCCTCACACTCTACCAATACTGGAACACCTGTACGACGACCTACATATGCAGCCTCATTCTTGAATGGGACGTGGGTACCATTATAACCCTCATAAGTCTGGTTAATCCAAATAGTTACATTAGAAAGTCTATTTGTAGCATCCCACGAAGCAAGATTTGCGTGACCAGCGATACCACCAAGATCTCTATAGCCCTCAATATCTGCGTTTGTTACAGAACATCTTGTAATTGTGTTAGGATCCTGCATCTGACCAACGATACCACCAAGCTTATCGCCATCATCAGCATTTGGATAAACTGAAATCTTAAGGTCAGTAATATGACAGTTATCAACATTACCCCAGATCTGAGTTACAATAGGAGCAATTCGACCTCTACCCTTAAGCTCAACATTCTTCATAAGAATGTTCTTAATATCACCAACATAAGAACCGAAGAGACCTACATCCTTTCTATCCTCCATATAAACGAAGTTAGAGATAGTCTTCTTACCACCATCGAAGTTTAGCTTACGATAGCTCTTACCAGCCCAGTTGTTAATTGCAACAAATGTTACATTATCATCAGCAAATGTCAATTTACCACCGAAGTCGATATCCTCAACAAGTTTAACATTCTGGAATGTGTAGTAGTGCTCATCAGTAACGTGGTTAGAGAACCAAGCCAAACCGTTAGCTGTTGAAATCTCAAGCACTGGCTCAGCAGCATAAGCTGGATCAACATTAATCTCAGCGCCAACTGCGTAACGAACACGAACATCAGTATTTGCTACACGGTTTGAAGCAAGGTTAGCCTCATTCCATACATTCATTAGGTCACGACCAATTACGCTACCTACATTAGCACTCTTGTAATAACCTGGTGTAAGGATATCACGCTGAACTGCAAGAACCTTTACATCATTCACGCTATTATTAATAAGGTTATCACCAAAGTAAGTAGCACCTACGATACCCGCAGCATCACGGAATGCAGTAATTGTACAATTCTTAACAGAACAGTTCTCAATAGGCTCAGCAGGAGTGTTTGCAGCATTTGGCTCAGAGTAACCTACGATACCAGCAGCCTTATCACCATCATCATAAACACCATTTACAAGGTGAGGATTAGCAACGATAGTTGCATTCTCAACATTACAATTCTTAATAGAACCACAAATACGACCAGCGATACCACCAACCCAGTGGTTACCCTCGATAGTGGCATTCTTAACTGTAAGGTCTGCAATATTACCCTTAACATAACCGAACAAACCTACAGACTCTACACCCTTAACCTCAAGATTCTCAATTGTAGCGCCGTTACCCTCGATAGACACAACTGTGCTTGGTGAAATTGCTACATATGGAGCAAGTAGAGTGTGAGCATCGTTGTAGCCTGTCATATCAAGCTGCAACTTCTCAGCGAACACAACACGCTTCGCCTGCTTCTGGCCGAATACATAAGCCTGATTCTGTGACAACCAGTAAAGGTCGCCCTCCTCCTCGATAGTAAACACGCCATCAACTACATCTACACCAGCAACCTTGTAGTAAACCTTGAATGAATCATTCAAGAAAGCAGCGTTGTCAGCATAGTAGCGAATCTCAGCCTCAGCATTGATATACTCGTACATCTGGTACTCGTTATCATACTTCATATCGATAACAGCGTCGTCAGTTGCTGTAACGAACTCAGCATAAGCCTCAGACATCTGTGACTTAAGATTAACAGCAAGAGCATCCTTAGACATACCAAACTTAGACTCAACCTCAGCAAGAGTGTAGAAGTCCTTACCGTTAGTAAGCTTGTAAGCATAACCCTCAAGAGCGTTTACAGCCTTATCAGAAGCCGTAGTCCACTTGTTCTCAAATACCAAAGCCTTGCGCTCAGCATTCCAGTTTGCGTGCTTCTCAATAGACTCATTACCCTTCTCAGTTACAAGAGCATACTGGTACTCAGCATCGTTGTTCTCGTGAATATATACATAGTCACTTGATGCAACAATCTTATTCTCAACCTCTACATTCAAAGTGAATGCGTATGTGTTGTAATCCTCAGGCATATTGTGAACAAAAGCAGTAACCTTAACGCGACCAGCCTCAGCATCTACAACCTCAACAGCCAAGCGCTCACCTCTCAAAACTGAAGCACGAGTCTTAAGTGGCTCAACTGTAACAGAACCATTAGTTGCAAGAACACTTGCTGCAGATGCAGGAGTAACCTCAAATACAGCAGTCAATGTAGTAGCAGTCAATGTAGAACCCTTAGGACCTACAACGCGAACAGCTGTAGCTAGACCATCTGTATACTCTGGCACGAAAGTAATATTCTGCACCATTGCAGCCAACTTATTGTTGATATCCTCAAGATTCTCCTCGATAGAAGTAAGTCTATTGTTTGTCTCTGTCTTGAAGGCATTGAACTCATCAACAAGTGCGCTATACTTATTGTTCAACTGGTTGTACTGCTCCAAAATCTTGTTGTTGTCAATCTTGATTGACTCAAGAAGTGAACCTGTTGCAGCATCAACAGCCTCCTTAATCTCGTTAGTTACAGTCTCCTTGTAACGATTCAACTCGTTATTAACATCTGTAACCTTCTCAGAAAGAGCCTCATAGTTCTTCTCAATAAGAGTCTTCAAATAATCGATGTTGCCCTCTGCCTTATTAATAGCCTCGAGCAAAGCCTCAATCTCCAACATCTGAGCATTCAACTTTGCAGTCATCTCTGACTCAACGCGGATAATCTCGCCCCAGTATGCATTAAACTGCTCGGTAATAGTGTTATTAACCTCTGCAAGACGAGCATCTACATCACCCTCAAGAGTAGCGATAAGAGTCTGAATTGCCATATCAGCCTTAGACATAATATCAAGCATACCAAGGATAAGCTGAATATTAGCTGAATTCTGGCTAATAGCTGTTGCATTTGCATCAATCTGAGACTGCAAGCCTGGAACGATATTCTCCTCGATATCCTTCAAGGTAGCCTCAGCTGTCTCGATACGAGCCTCAATCTCAAGAATCTTTGCATCAACAACAACCTGATACTCTGTAAGAGCCTCATTTACCTTTGCAATGTCCTCTACATTCTTAGAAATGCTAAGCTCCACAGCAGCCAACTGACTCTTGAACGCCTCGTCCATTGTCTGTAAATCAGCCACAACATCGTTGAAATCTGCAATAGCATCAAGAACCTGCTGAGCAAAATCTGCATCTTCCAAAGCCTTGATACGCTTTGCAAGCTCCTCGTTGGCCTTTGTAAGTTTAGCCAAATCTGATGCGTGAGCAGCTGTCAAAGCCTCAGTATCATTGACTAACTTTGTCAAACCAGTCGTGATTGCATCAAGATCAGTCTTCATCGGTGCAATCTGGTCGTTCATCATAGACTCGAGATTCTCAATCTTATTATTAAGATCGCGAATGTCATCATCATACTTAGCACAACCTACTGTGTAGAGCATAGCACCTATTAGGAGTATGCTCAATAACTTAGATAAGTACTTCATAAATTAAAATAGTTAATAATAAATAAAATGTATTTGGTTTAGTCAAATCCAATACACACACGCATCAGGAGCCATTTTTGGCCCTCCCGACAGCATATTGTAGCAAATAGTTCTCAAATTCTTCAGTGTATCATATATGATACGCACGGTGCAAAGATATTGATTAAACTTTGCAATTGCAAATTTTTTCGATAAAAAAATATTTAATGAAAAATTACGAAGATACTATCCAGCTTATCGCACAGAATATCAAGAAAATACGTATTTCAAAGGGTTTATCTGTACAAGAAGTTGCTTATCGATGTGATATGGAAAGATCTAATTTGAGTCGTCTTGAAGCGGGTAGAACTAATATGACGATTAAGACTATCTGCTTGATTTGCACTGCTCTAAATGTAGAAATCACAGATGTAATCAAGGATGTATAAAATATACCTTAATATATACTACCTATAGCAAGCAGTATCATACCTATAAGGATTAACACCATATCAAGGGCTTTGCTTCGAAGGTTTTTCTCTCCAAAGATGAGTGCTGCGCATACGAATGATACCACAACCGAGAAGCGGCGAATCATAGATATCACAGCAATCATCGAACCATCCATATCTATTGCGTGATAGTAGCAGAAGTCGGCACAAGAGACAAATATCGATATTAGAGGTATCGCCCACGACCAATGAAACTTGTCTACACTACGTCGTGGATACCATATAACAAGTAGTAATATTGTCATAATAACAAGTTGGTAGATGCTAAACCAACTCTGCACAAACATCGGATCGAGCGAGTGCTCCGAGATTATATACTTATCAAAGAGCCCACTTACGGCACCGAGCAACATCGCCATAAACATTGCTACGGCGTGACGGCTCGAGAAGCTAACATTCTCCTTTTTACTACTCACAGAGAGTAGATACAACGATGCAATTGTAAGCAGCACTCCACCCCACTGCCAGAGATTCAACCTTTCACCAAAGAGCAAGACTGCACCAACAAGCACAACAACTGGGCGTGTAGCATTCACTGGACCCACGATACTTAGCGGCAGATGCTTCATTGCGTAATAGCCACAGATCCACGACGAAAGGGTGATAACGGCCTTAATGGCAACGAGCATATGACAAAAGAGCGTTGTCGGCTCATAACTCAAAGATGTACCGGATAGAACACCTAGCGACCACTCCGAGTCTATGACAACAGGGAGAAATATCAATGTTGAGATAAAGGTGTTGAACCACAAAACAGCAACTACGGCATTGCCCATCAGCGAACGCTTCTTGGCAACATCGTAGAGTCCCAGCATTAGCGCTGAGAGAAAGGCAACACCTACCCACATTGTCTACTAGAAGATTAGCAGATTAAGAATCAGAGCAACACCATACGCCACACTTGCCAATGCATTGAGTGTACCAAAGGCAATACCGATATTACGCTGGCGCGTAGGTGTTACAAGGATATGCTCCATAAGGAGTATCGCTGCAAACATCGCACAACCCAACCACGCAAGCCACGACTGTGGCTGATATAGTGTATAGGTAACAATCATCGAGAGGCTCACAACGTGGAGCAATGCACTAATAACAAGCGACGTAAAGGCAGAGAAGCGAGAAGGAATAGAACACAAGCCTTGCTCCCTATCAAACTCGGCATCCTGCAAGGCGTAGATAATATCAAAACCTGCCGACCAACACATAACACCAAGTGCCAGGATTAAAGACTCCGCGGTAATCTCACCACACACCGCAATGGTAGCACCAACGGGAGCAATACCCAATGATATACCCAATACGATATGTGCTAACGAGGTAAAGCGCTTGCAGTAGCTATAGAACATTATCACAGCCAGCGCCACTGGTGATAGCCAACCACATAGAGGGTTAATTGTAGCACTCGCAATGATAAACAAGATGGCATTGATAACGATAAACCACACCGCCTCGCGCGATGAAATCTTACCTGCAGGAATCTCGCGCATTGCAGTACGAGGATTATCTGCATCGATAAATCTATCTGCCCAGCGGTTAAAGCCCATAGCGACATTACGGGCAAATACCATACACAACACGACCTTAACAAGCAACATCACCCACCATTCTGCGCCATTATCAGCCAACAGCTCTGGTGAACTCTTAACAGCATACACAAAGGCAAGCAACGCAAAGGGCATTGCAAAGATTGTGTGTGAAAACTTTACAAGACTTAGGTAGTCCCCGACTTTCGACATACACTACTCAATATTTAACTCTCTATTCAAGACATCCATAAGCCACTGGGGTGCTCGCTGTGGGCGACGGGTCTCCTTATCGATAAAGCCCAGCGTAGTAAGGCCCGATGCGATATCCCTACCATCCTCGCCACGAATCTCGTAGCGGAAGGTCATACGCGCCATTGGCAACTCACTAACCTCGGCACGCACGGTAATAAGCTCATCGTAGTAGGCTGGCTGACGATACTTTACCTGCACCTCTACAATAGGCATCATAACACCTCTACGCTCCATTTCGGCATATGTCAAGCCTGCCGCGCGCAACCACTCTGTACGAGCAACCTCGAAGAACTTAACGTAGTTAGAGTGGTGAACAATACCCATCTGATCGGTGTGGTGATACTCCACACGAATCTGCGTCTCAAAGCTATTCATTATCGTATACGATCAAATGAACGAACCATAACCTCATCCTTAAATGTTGCACGAGCAGCCATAGCAGACAATACCAACGCTACAATAGGCATAATTGCGGCCCAGCCAAACTGACGATGCTCGATGTCGGCATTCCCCAAGGCATTCGCGCCAGAGAGATAGTAATAGATAGCCTCGAAAGCTATGCAGCCCAACAAAAGCACAATCTCCACAGCACACAAACGCACCTGCGACATTCTACGCTTGAACAAGAAGAGTGTGATAAGTGGCAACGCAGCAGCTGCAGCCATTAGGATACCCATCCAAATCGTGCTCTGCGACTCTGCCGAAGAGCTAAGTGAGAAAGCTGACAATGTGTATACATCGCCTGAAGATAGTGTAAACGACGCTACTGGCAAGATGAGCGCAAGACCCATAAGTGCCGCAGCAATAAGTAGATAGAGTGATTGAATACGCTGAATCATAGTATTTTTACATTATATTATTATTCCAACTTTTTATCAATTAGGTAGTTATTTCTATCCGACGAACGACGGTTAATCAACTCTGCAATAAAGCCTGCAAGGAAGAGCTGAACACCCAAGATGATTGCCAAGAGCGCTAAATAGAAAAGTGGCTGCTCGGTAACACCTCGCCAAACCAAACCATTAGACTGAGCTACAACCTTTTTCACAATAATCCATACCGTCGTGATACCACCGAACAAGAACATCAATGTTCCGAGTGAGCCAAACAGATACATTGGCGAACGACCGAAGTGCGACATAAAGGATACTGAGATAAGGTCCAGATACCCCTTCACCATTCGCTCGATGCCGAACTTCGAAACACCATACTTGCGCTCACGATGCTCAACAACCTTCTCGCCAATGCGCTTGAAGCCAGCGTGCTTAGCGAGGATAGGGATATAGCGATGCATCTCGCCATAGACCTCGATGCTCTTAACTACCTTGCGACGGTAGGCCTTAAGGCCGCAATTGAAATCGTGCAGCTTAATACCCGACACCACGCGAGCCGTAAGGTTAAAGAACTTGCTTGGCCAACGCTTACCAATAGGATCGTAACGACGCTTCTTCCAACCAGACACCAAGTCGTAGCCATCCTCCAAAATCATACGACGCATCTCAGGGATTTCGTCTGGCGAGTCCTGCAAATCGGCATCCATAGTAAATACCACCTCTCCTTCAGCTATCTTAAAGCCCTCGTATAATGCTGCCGACTTACCATAGTTACGCAAGAAGCTAATACCCTTAATCTGAGCATACTGCCTCTTAAGTTCCTCGACAACGCTCCACGACCTATCGGTAGAGCCATCATCGATAAGAATAATCTCATAACTTAGGCCATTCTCACAAGCCACCCTATCAATCCATTGCACCAATTCGGGCAACGATTCCTCCTCGTTATAGAGTGGTACAACAACAGAAATATCTAACTGACTCATACTCTCAACAATTTAATCAGGCCTACATTCTAACACCACGACGATGGCGGCTTGATACAACACCTGCAATCACAAAACCTGGTACAATGCCCGCCAAGCAATATGTTCTAAGCTTGTTAAATACAGTAGCACCTATTGATGGCTGCTCGGACTGACGCAACTGAGTTGTTAGCTCCTCGAAATTACTTAGGAACAAATCTATCTGATCTGCTGCCGCTGGATCTGGCACACCACTAACAGCAGGAGCTTGCAAAGTAGCAACGATATACTCTGCGAAACCGTCATAATAATTTATCAACCCCAATATGAAGTTATCATATCCCATCGCTGAGATAAAGAGTGTGTCTGCCACACCTACCAAGACACCTGCAAGCATCGAGGTTAGGATAATAAACGATAATAGGTAAGAGTATGTCACCACCATTTCCGATGGCACTGCCATAGCTCTGCGCTTTGTGAAACGCGAAAGCAACCATATAAAGACCACAGCTGCCACAAGCCACTCAATACCACATATAGTCGCAGACTTAATCAAATCAACATCACTAAAAGCCAGCATATACTGTTCAAAGATGTGCGATATCGACATCACGAGGCCCAAGATAGCTCCTGAACGCAAAACATCTGACCAAAACTCCTTATTCATATAGGTTGTAATTATTTAATTTTCAACTTGTCAAGTGCACGATGATACTCCGCTGCATTCTTGTTATGCTCTGCGAGAGTTTTTGCAAAGTTATGACGGCCATCCATCTCGGCACGAGCACAGAAATAGAGGTAGTCGTGCTGCTCATAGTTCAACACGCCCTCAATAGCCGACATATCGGGCATTGCAATAGGCGTTGGAGGTAGACCTAAATGCATATATGTATTATAAGGAGAATCAATCTTCTTGTGTTTATCTAACACACGACGAATAGTTGGATCTCCTACAGCATACTTCAATGTAGGGTCTGCCTGAAGAAGCATACCACGATTTAGGCGATTGATATATACACCTGCAATACGCGCCATCTCCTCCTTAGCGTTAGTCTCCTCGTGAACAATAGAGGCAAGTGTCATAACCTCATACGAGGTCATACCCAAATCCTTAAGCTTTGCCTGACGTGTCTCATTTGCCCAAAAAGCATCAGACTCGCGCTTCAATCGCCACACAAGCGACTCCGGCGTAATATCTGAATAGACCTCATAGGTATTTGGCAAAAAGATAGAGAACATAGCCTCAGCACTCTCAAAGCCCATATCCTTAATAATACTCTCGTTACGTAGCGCAGTAACAATAGCAGTCGAATCGGCATCAATCTGCATTGCTATCTTCGAGGCAAGAGCCTCGGGAGTACGGGCATTATTGATCACCAAACGAACACAATTATTAGAACCAAACTTAAGCACTCGTGCCACCTGGATTACAGTCATACCCTTAGTGAAAGTATAAGTACCAGCCTCTATACCCCTATCCAAGTCGATATACTTAGCATATATACTCAATGCCATAGGATATGCAACCGAAGACTTCACCTTTGCAAGCTTCTGATCGTAACTTTCGTCATCGCGCAACACCACAGTAACACGATCTTCGACAGCTGCACCATAAAACATTTTATATCCCCAAAGGGCCGTAACTGCCACAGCGACAGCCAATACGAGTATTACAATAAAAAATTTTCTCTTCATTTTATCTTTTTTATTTGCAAAGACACATTTTTTTTGTACTTTTGCACCCGGGTAAGTCTTATACGACCAGCTCCTGCAGAACTCCCCCAGGCAAGGAATTGAGCAAGGGTATGCGGTTGTAGCGGTGCGATATAAGTAGCTTACCCTTTTTTTATACCTATATATTATATATAATTCTAAATCTCCACCAACTCCCCTATAGCATATACTGAGCATATATAGGAGATTGCCATCGTAGCACCAAACACCATAACGCCACGCAAGCCCTTAAATTGTGTCACGCGACTAAACGCTACAAAACTCCAATATAGATACCACACCAAGACCGCTACGACATAAAGCGACATAAGCACAATATAGATAGTGGATAATTGATCACTCAATGGAGTCTTCATAAATGTAGAGTATGCAACCTTATCGCCAAACATAGCTGGTAGCATAAGCAGTGTCACTGGCATATGGGCAAAGAGCATACGACCAAAGACCTCCCAAGCCGGAATATCTCTACGAGCAAACCACACTATAAGGAGAGTGGGTAGCGCTAACGCCACCCATATTGCAACTCCATATATAACATAGCTAATAAGCGCAGTAGAGCCCCACGTGTACCCAACAATAGATGTAGGTACCAAGGCAAAGTACCAGCCTAGAATCGCACCACCCAACATCCAGAACAAGCCCCATAAGAGAGCATTTTTTGCGGACATTGTGGCAGGGCGCTGTATCAACTCACGCATCAACACCCTTATTAAAAGTCAATCTCTACGCCTGCTACTACACCCATACCATTACGATAGTAGTATGCATAGTCGTAAATCTTTGCATTGAGGAGATTGTAACCATCAATGTACACCTTCCACTTAGAGGCTGCACGGAAACTCATACCAGCACGAAGGTCGAAAGTAGACTCGCTCTTGAATGTATCACCAGACTCACAAGACCACTCTCTCTCACCCATCATATTTGCAGATGCATAGAATCTCCAACGCTTAAGTGCATACTCTGCCATAAACTCTGCGCTGAACTTAGGAGCATCAAAGATATATTCAGAGTCGGTATCATCCTTATGAGCATTAACATTTGCGGTAAGATTCAAGCCACCAAGTGGAGAGTAACGCACCTCTGCACCTGCGAATAGTCGGCTATTGTCTGCTGTAGCGACACCAAAGTTACCAGAGTTGGTTAGATACCATACAACGCCATTTGCCATAAAGCTATTACCAGCATATACGCGGTAGGTCAAGCTCGACTGGAAGAACGAACCCATAGCACCCACAGCCACATCGAAGCTACGTGAGTTTGGCATCTTAAGCATTGCATCACCAGATACGGTGTAGTCGATATAAGGATTCAATGTATACAAGCTGCCCGCAGAGTTCTGGGATACTGTAGTATTAAGCTCTACATATGGTGTAAGGTAGCTCAAGTCTACATCAAACAAAGCCTTTGCCTTTGGCATAATGAAGTTTGCAGGCTTCTGGGCATCCTGCACTTTATCGAACATATAACCAAGAGCAGACTCAACCTTTACAAAACCAAAATCACGAGCATACTCCAACTCGGCTTTGATGCGAAGGTCGTTATAGGTCGTAGCCAGCGACTGATACATATCACCACCAATATTTAGACCAAAAGTATCCTCCATAAAGTGGCGTGCAAAACGCACAACACCACCAGCATTAAACTGCGAAAGACTTCCTGCACCTGGTGCGATATGTCCCCAATAACCGCCGTGAACATCGAGACCGAAGTTCAAACGAGTAAGATTTGCAAAGCTATCACCATAGGTAACCTTAACGCCAACATTCTGGAAGTTTAGCGACTTAACATCTGCCGCACCCACACGCTCAGCATAGCGATTATAAGTATCAAAACCCACCTTAGTATCAACCTCCAACATCTGGCTACCTAAGAAAGTACCAGCTACCAACGAAACACCGTTGCGCATATCAAAACTCTCGCCGACTTTACGCAACTGAGCATCCATATTCTCGCGCTTCGAGAAGTTACCATCGTGGTTGACACCTACACTGAAGTAACCCACACGAGCATTCTGCGTTGTATAGCGGAACTTAAAATCAGAGCTACCTTGAGTACCGAAACCAGCACGCATATAGGTCTTAATAGGACGATTATAATCCCAGTAGCTAGCCTTTGCGGGGTCGAAATAGTGGTCATCAAGCTCAATCTGCCAAATATCCGTATTGATTGAATACTCAATCTCAGGCTCCAACGTAGAGTCCTCAGCGATTTTAGCTGGTGCAACGTGCTTTACAGACTTAGCCAAATCAGGGCTGTAGATAGTGGTTATTTCAACGTGCTTATGCTCCTGTGCTACAACCTTGGTTGGCACCGCAAAGATAGCAAGTGCGACAGTTGCAAGAAATATATTCGATAGTCTCATATCTTGACCTTTTACTTTCGTTATACCTATTTACCTATAGATGCAATACGCTGCTTAGCAAGCGCGATAACACCATCATTCGACACAGAGTAGCCGTCAACTACACTCTGATATGTTGCGCGCGCCTGGAAGAGGTTGTTTGTCTTAACAAGCACATCACCAAGAACGATGAATATCTTTGCGTGCCAGTACTCAGATACACACTTATCGAGTGCATATACTCTCTTCTCAGCAGCAGCATAATCGCCACTATTGTAGTCATTCTCCACAAGACGATAGTATGCCTCTGCACCCTCTACAGTCATTGTATTCTCGGCAAGCTTCTTATACAGGCCGATTGCCTCAATCATATTGTTATCCTCGCGCAAAACATTCGCCTTTGCAAGCATAGCCTGACGTGTAGCCCAAGCCGTAGCATCGGTCATCTTAAGCACCTGGTCGGCAGCCTGCTTAAGCTTACCGCCCTTCAAATAGTGAAGCGACGCATCTATATATCCCTCAGATGCGAACTGACGCTGCTTAAGGTCGTGCGCAATATTATATAACTCAAGGTATGCTGTTGCAGACTTCTCGTACTGCTTCTCATCAAAGCTCATACGAGCATATACATCAAGCACGCGCTCACGATACTGAGTCTGACCAAGCTCCAAAAGGCTCTCCATACTCTTCATCGCCATAGGCTTATTATTCAACTGAACGTAGCAGTCGCTGAGATAGAACAACGCCTCGGTACGGTTGAAGCCCTTATCGAATGCTGTGATATAGTCGTTAAGTCTATTCTTTGCATTTTCAGTATCACCATTTAGATACAAGACCTTCGCAGCAGCAAAGCTCAAAGAGTCGCGTGAAGCAATCGAGAGGTCGCTTGGCACACCACTACGCTCGGCATATGAAAGGTAAGCATCAACATTACCCTCTGCGATATAGATCTCACGGATAGAGCGAACCGCAGACATAGCAGCTGATGACTGTGGATCGTACGCCACAACCTTCTCATAGTAGCGACGAGCATCATCATTATGATTCAAGTTATAGTATGCCAATGCCAAGTCAGAAAGAGCGCTCACATAGTATGGAGATGTAGTATCCGCCTCAACGAAATCCTGCAATGTAATAGCACAATCTCTATACTGGTGTGATGAAAGATATGTACGACCAAGCTCATACCAAGCATCATCCACATATGGGCCCTCACCATCAGCGACGATACGCTTTAGGCGATCAATCTTACTCTTCTGCTTATTGTCGATACCATCCACCATTGCCAACTGATAGTTCGCATAGAAGCGGTCATCGGTGTAGGCACCAGCAGAGACACGATATACTCTACGAGCATCATCGAACTGACGAGTCTCAAAGTAGACATCACCAAGACGGTTGTGAGCATCTGAGCGGTAGCTATCGTGAGTTGTATAGTCGTAGACAAAGGCCTGGAACGCATCCTGAGCCTCTGCCAACTTACCCATATTCATATAGGCGTAGCCCAAGCCATAGTGAGCATACTGATACTCGATATCACTCTTAGGCGCACGACGGATATACTCCTCGTAGAAGTTTGCAGCAAGCTTCATATCACCCTTATGGTAGGCAATCTCACCCTGCCAGTACTTAATAAGCGCATTGTACTTAGGCACAAGAGATAGCTTCTCTGCCTCAGCAAGCAACTGCTCTGCAAGAGCCCAATCCTCTCGCTCGATAGCCTCAACAGCGAGGTGAACCGCAACCTTCTGGTGTGCAGCAGACATATCACGATCAGGATTATTAAACTCACGGATAGCGGTATAGGCTGCCTGATAGTTCTCTGAATTGAAGAATGCCGCTACCAACAACTGCTTAACCTCCAAGATATGTGGAGAGTCTGGATAGCGCTTCAAATAGTTCTTAAGGATATTAATAGACTCATTAAACACGCCACCACCAAGCTCAAACTTTAGTCGGCTGTAATTCAAAAGCGCATCCTCTGCAATAGTCTCATCGAAGCCCTCAACCGAAGCCAAAGCAAAGGCCTTAGCAGCCTCCTGCTTATCACCGATATTGATATAGCAGTCTGCAAGGTGGTAAGAGGCATTCTGTGTTAAGGCATCCTCAGCACCACAAACCTTGCTTAGCGACTGCACCGCCTCGCGATACTGCGCCAAGCGATACAACGAGTAACCGCGGATATAAAACTCCTGACGACCAAACAACTCCTCAGGATATGTATTAATCTTTGCAAGAGCACTCTTGTAGTCACCCTGGATAAAGTAACTCTCAGCAAGCACGCGAATGATATCATTACGAGTCATCGACGAAGCCTTCACAAGCAACTCCTCGCCCTTAGTGATAACATACTCGTAGTTACATCTGCGATACTCAATTTGAAGGAGGTAGAATGGAGCCAACGCCTCATAACCTGGATAGTTCTCAAGCTTCATAAAGCCATCCTCAGCCTCGATATAGTGACCCTCGCGATATACGACATATGAGTAGTAATAGAGTGCGTGTGGATAGTAAGCAGAGACCTTCGACACCTGAGAGAAGCGATACTTCGCCTCGCGGTAGTCACCCTCAAGGAAACGGATGTAACCTACACGCATATCGTAGCGCTCCTTATCATCAGCACTAAGGCTCTTATAGCTCACCTGCTCGAATAGCTCTGCAGCGCGCTCCATATTACCAGCGTCGCAAACATAGCAAGCACGCATAAACTGCACAGTATTGCAATATGGACTCGATGGGAAACGCTTAACATAGTTTTCCATTGCGTTCTCAATCTCGCTATCACCAAGCTCCATTGCACAAAGCAGCTTGAAATACTCAGCCCACGCAACATCGCTATAATCCGAAATTGGATTTAGCTCAGCGCTAAACCTCTCAAGCGCCATACGAGCCTCACCCCAACGGCGACGCTCAAGCATAGTATTAATATCATCTTTACGCTCACGCTTATCTATTGACTGAGCTGTTGTAGTCGTAGCAAATGAAGAGAGTGCAAAGAGCACTGCAACTATAAAAGCATTCCTTCTCATAGTTCACTTATATAAATATAGCGCAAATATAATAAAAATTTACCAAACCGCATAACATTTCGGCTTGATAATTGACTACATTTTCATATTACATTGGAAAATATCACTCTTTTGTCGCACTCTTTGCACAAAAATAAGAGTCGCTCGACAGATTATCGAACGACTCCTCAATTTTTAAAATAAACCCTTAGACTATTACAAGTTCTTAGCACGAACAGCCTTAAGCATATCCACAGTCATAGACTCCAAATCCCACTCTGGCTTCCAACCCCACTCCTCACGAGCGCAAGTGTCATCCAAAGAGTTTGGCCAGCTACGAGAGATCTGATCCTTAACAGGGTCTACATTATACTCCATCTGGAAACCAGGAACGTGGCGCTCAACAACCTCACGGATAATCTCTGGAGTGAAGCTCATTGAAGCGATGTTAAAAGAGTTACGGTGCTTAAGCTTAGCAGGATCAGCCTCCATAAGCTCAACAGTAGCACGCAACGCATCTGGCATATACATCATATCCATATATACATCTGGTGCGATGTTACAGATGAACTTATTACCCTTAACAGCCTCATAGTAGATCTCTACTGCGTAGTCAGTAGTACCACCACCAGGAAGAGTAACATTAGAGATAATACCTGGGAAACGCACTGAACGAGTATCTACACCAAAACGAGTGTGATAGTAGTTAGACAAAAGCTCACCAGTAACCTTACAAACACCGTAGATAGTATTTGGCTGCATAACTGTATCCTGTGGAGTCTTATCACGTGGGAAGTCACCACCGAAAGCGCCAATAGAACTTGGAGTGAATACAGCGCAATTCTTCTCGCGTGCAATCTCCAAAGAGTTCTCCAAAGCACCCATATTGATACGCATAGCGAGCTGTGGGTTCTTCTCGCCGGTTGCAGAAAGCAATGCTACAAGGTTGAAGATCGAGTCAATCTTATACTTCTCAACAAGCTCTGCATACTGCTTTGCATCGAGAGCGTCGAGAGACTCAAATGGACCAGCCTCTGCCAAAACAGCATTGTGTTTAACATCGGTAGCAACGACATTCGATGCACCATAAATAGAGCGAAGATATGGTACCAACTCAGATCCAATCTGACCACCGGCACCTACGACCATAATGCGCTTCATTTGATTGTTTAGCGTTAGTTAAGTATTATTGTTTTAAGCAATTATCCGTTCTCTGTGAAACATATCTACACAAATCATCAACAAAAATACACATTTTATCCGAAACTACACCATTTACCCACTATTTTTTTTCTTTTTTTTCACTTATTCGACCTATCATCTATATTTGTATTATATTTGCCTCGCTCTAAAGCGCCAATTTTCATTAGAGATGGAATCACTTCTTGAGTTTGGATACATAGGTCTTTTCATTGGATCGTTGCTCGCTGCCACGATATTCCCATTCAGTTCGGACGTTCTACTATTGGGAATGTTAATCGCTGGAGGCGACCCTGTCACAACCGTTGTCGTAGCTACACTTGGCAACTGGCTCGGAGGACTTGTTGGATACTGGATGGGGTGGCTCGGAAAGTTGGAATGGCTTGAAAAATGGTTCAAGATAAAGCCCGAAACAATAGCCAAGCATCGGGCAAAGGTAGATAAATATGGAGCCTGGCTCGCCCTACTCACGTGGACACCTTTTGTAGGCGACATCTTTGCAATTGTACTTGGCTTCTACAAGGCAAAGTTTATCCCCTCAGCAATATGGATGTTTGTGGGTAAATGTGGAAGGTATATCTGCTGGGCAGTAGGTCACTTCTATATTAGCCAAGGCTTATAATAGATTAAGCCTTAGTTTGATACAAATAGTTCCCAACACAACTTTACAAAGAAGATTGATAACACAATAATAATTAGTAGTTTAACAAAACCAGCACCTTTCTTTGTAAAATATTTCGCTCCAATAAAGTTACCCGCAACACCAAATACCGCAGCAACCAAAGCCAGCGGGAACAGCACTTGACCGTAGACAATTAAGACGCTTAATGAGGCAATAATTTGCGCAAAAGTAATCAATATATTTTGAGCCATAAACAATATTGAAAAATATTGACAAAAACTATTGCGAGTTTTGCAAAAAGTTCTTACCTTTGCACGAAATATATAAATAGTATGAAGCGATTGACAAATAACCGACCTAATAACCGATTCTGCTACAAGCAGTCGAGAGGTAATTGTCGACTCTCTTACTCATTTGGAATTATTGTTTTTAATTGATATTGGCGGCTCTTTGGGCCGCCTATTTTTTGATATATGGGAAACAACAGAATAATACTCAAAAATGGCGACATCATCGGTGGCCAGAGGGAGGATATCCTTATCGTAGATGGCATAATTGCTGAGCGCGGTAGCAATATCGAAGCGGCACCAGAGGATGTGGTTATAGATGCCACTGGTCTAAAAGTTGCACCTGCATTTGTGGATGTGCACGTTCACCTTCGCGAGCCAGGCTATGGCTACAAGGAGCGCATCGCAACGGGTACAATGGCTGCGGCACGTGGCGGTTATACCACGGTATGCTCAATGCCAAATCTAAGCCCTGTACCAGACAGCGTAGAGAATCTTAAGGCACAGCAGGAGATCATCGACAGCGATGCAAAGATTGAGGTGCTCCCCTACGCAGCTATCACAATCGGTCGCAAGGGCGAGGAGTTGGTAGATGTAGCATCGTTGCACGACAAGGTATGCGCCTTCTCGGACGACGGTAGTGGCGTACAGGTAGATGGTATGATGGAGCGTGCAATGAGCGAGGCTGTGAAGCACGATGCTCTAATTGCAGCGCACTGCGAGGTGGAGGAGTTGCTCAAGGGTGGATATATTCACGATGGCGAGTATGCTCGCCAGCACAACCATAAGGGCATCTGCTCGGAGAGTGAGTGGGAGCAGGTGAAGCGCGATATCGAGATTGCAGAGAAGCTCGGATGTCGTTATCACGTTTGCCATATCTCAACAAAGGAGACCGTAGAGCTTGTGCGTCAGGCTAAGGCACGTGGCGTAAAGGTCACCTGCGAGACTGGTCCCCACTACCTAATCTTTACAGATATGGACCTCGAGGAGGATGCTCGCTGGAAGATGAATCCACCGATTCGCTCGGCAGAGGATCGTGCAGCACTTATCGAGGGTATCAAGGATGGTACTATCGATATGATTGCAACGGACCACGCACCCCACTCTTTGGAGGAGAAGTCGCGCGGCTTGAAGGATAGCGCAATGGGTATTGTAGGTCTTGAGACCGCCTTTGCCGCCCTTAATACGCATCTTGTTAAAACTGGAGTTATTGACCTTGAGCACCTCGTAAAGATTATGAGCATCAACCCACGCAAGGTATTCCGCATCCAGGGAGGCTTGAACATTGGCGATAGAGCCGACATCGTGCTTCTTGACACCGAGCGCGAGTGGGTGGTAGATAGCGACAAGTTCTACTCTATGGGTAAGGTCTCAATGTTTGTAGGTCGCCCAATGGTAGGTGATGTAGCGATGACCATACATCGTGGCAATGTAGTATACGAAAACAAAATCAAATAATATAAAAAGTAAAGTAGATGAAACCTTTTACTAAGAAACTTGTACTTGAGAACGGCAAGGAGTTTCCTGGCTACGGCTTCGGCTCGGACCGCATTGCGGTATGCGAGATCGTCTTCAATACCTCTATGGTAGGCTACCAGGAGATCGTTTCCGACCCGACTTACACAGAGCAGATTGTTGTGATGACCTATCCTTTGATGGGTAACTACGGCTTTGCCGATGAGGATTACGAGAGTAAGTTCCCTTCGATGGGAGGTATGGTTGTGCGCGAGTGCTGCGACGCTCCAAGCAACTTCCGCTACACTAAGACCCTCAACGAGGCATTCGAGGAGCTTAATGTGCCTGGCATCAGCGGTGTGGACACACGAATGATTACACGCATCATCCGCAACGAGGGTACTCAGCGTGCAGCTATCGTGGACTACAATATGCCACACGAGGAGGTGATGAAGCTCATCCGCGAGAACGAGCCTAAGCGCAACCTCTTGGAGCGCATCAGCTGCAAGAAGCGTTGGTTCTCACGTACTCCTAACCACAAGTGGGATGTTGTGGCTATCGACTGCGGTATTAAGTACAGCTTTATCCGCCAGCTTAATGCTAAGGGTTGTAACGTAACTATCGTGCCTTACAACTCTACCCCAGAGGAGATTTTGGCATTCAATCCTGACGGCATCTTCATATCAAACGGTCCTGGCGACCCTGCTGAGGGTTCAGTAGTATGCAGCACCATCAAGGCATTGCAGGGCAAGTTGCCTATCTTCGGTGTTGACCTTGGCCACCAGCTTATCGCTATGAGCTATGGTGCACAGAATGTAAAGATGAAGGTTGGTCACCGCGGTGCTAACCACCCAGTGAAGAATCTTGAGAGCGGCAAATTGGAGATCGTGGCACAGAACCACGGCTTTGTTGTAGACGAGGAGTCTATAAAGAATACCCCTATCAAGGTTACACACCGCAACCTTCTTGATAATACCGTTGCTGGTATCGAGGTTATGGAGGACCATATCTTCTCGGTACAGTATCAGCCTGACTGCACACCAGAGTCAAGCAGCACATATCTCTTCGATAAATTTATTAAACTAATGGAGGATCAGAAAAATGCCTAAGAGAACAGATATAAAGAAAGTAATGGTTATCGGCTCAGG
>JAFYRB010000052.1 GCA_017559615.1 Alistipes sp.
AAAATTGTAGTACCTTTGCACTCGCAATCACAAAGCAATGGCTCCGTAGCTCAACTGAATAGAGTACTTGACTACGGATCAAGCGGTTCCAGGTTTGAATCCTGGCGGAGTCACAAAGCGGTAATCGAAAGGTTACCGCTTATTTTTTTAGCCCACAAAACACCTTTTCTGTGAGGGGAGGGGAGAAAAAAAAGGATAAGACATCGCGTGGTGTCTTATCCTTTTTACATTTAGCAACTATCCCCTACTCCTCCAACAAGTCAGGACGTAGCGCTAAGGTACGCGAATAGGCCTGCTCCTCCTGCCACTTCTCAATCTCGGCAAAGTTACCCGAGAGCAACACGTCAGGCACCCTCCAGCCATTAAACTCCGCAGGGCGAGTATATACGGGTGGTGCTAAAAGGTTATCCTGAAAGCAGTCGGTAAGTGCCGAAGCCTCGTCGCCAATAGCACCAGGTATGATACGCACTACCGAGTCGGCAATGACACACGCAGCAAGCTCGCCGCCCGTAAGGACATAGTCGCCGATAGATATCTCGCGTGTGATGAGATGCTCGCGGATGCGATAGTCGATACCCTTATAGTGACCGCAGAGGATGATGATATTCTTCATCAACGAGAGACGGTTTGCCTCGCGCTGATTATAGGTAATACCATCTGGCGAGGTGTAGATAATCTCATCGTAGTCGCGCTCCGACTTGAGCTTCTCGATAAGGCGGAACACAGGCTCAATCTTCATAACCATACCCGCCTCACCACCGAACGGATAGTCATCCACCGTACGGCGCTTATCGTCGGTATAGTCGCGAAGGTTATGAACATAAATCTCCGCGTGGCCAGACTCCTGCGCACGCTTGAGGATTGACTCGTTAAGCGGCGAGGAGAGCAACTCTGGAACAACAGTAATAATATCTATACGCATAGTCTATCCCTTGTAGTTAACCTCGTTGTTCAACACCTCAACGATGAATGGGTTATAGAGCGTCTCGTGACCAATAGTCGACGAATCCTCGTGACCTGGGTAGATTGCTACGTCGTCGCCAAGAGGTACAATCTCCTCCAAGATAGACTTCATAATCCACGAGTAGTCGCCACCAGGGAGGTCCGTACGGCCGATGCTCTCGCGGAAGAGCGTGTCGCCCGTAAAGAGTGCCTTATGCACCTCGTCGAACAACACCACGTGGCCTGGAGTGTGACCTGGAGTCTTGATAACACGAAGTGTCGTATTGCCAAACTTAACCTCCGCCATTGCATCGAGGTCTACGTCAACTGCTGGTACCTCGTTGCACTTAAGGCCGTAGACCATACCGCCCGATGTGCTATCAATAAGGAACTGGTCCTTCGATGAGCAGGCAAACTGAACGCCATAGCGCTCCTTGAGCCACTTAACACCCTGTGTATGGTCGAAGTGTCCGTGGGTATTCACAGCCATAACAGGCTTCAAGCCCAACGCCTCAATCTCCGCCTCGAGAACCTTATTCTCGCTCTCGTTCATATTTCCAGCATCGATTACAATAGCCTCGTTTGTATCGTCCCACACAAGGTATGTATTCTCCCTAAAAGGGTTGAAAACCAATCTCTTAATCTTCATATCTTAATCCGTTAGTTCTTAATTTCTGCTTTTACAGTTATATGCTTCACGCCACTTGTAGCCGTAGAGTAGACCTTCAGCACGCGGTAGAAGCTACCCTCGGGCGCCTTCGCAGGGTCCATCGTAATGGTCAGCGCATCACGCTCGCCAGGTAGAAGTTTTGTTCGGCTATGCTTAACCGTAGTACAGGTACACGACGTGCGTACCTCGGTAACAACCAAAGGTACATCGCCCGTATTGGTATACTGAAGGCGCACTATCTGCTTATCGTCATCCTGCGACAACACGCCGAGGTCAACGATATTGTTCGAAAACTCGATATCCGCACCCTTTGGCGACTGCGCCACAACCGCCATAGGCAGCATCAGCGCCATAACCATCGCCCACAAATAAGCATATCTCATAGCCAACTATTGAAGTTTAAAGTCATACGTAATACGTCCTCCCTGTGCTGTACGCTGACTTGGCTTGAACTTCGCCTTTCGCGCAGCCTCAACAGCCAAGCGGCGCAGTGTCTCATCGGAGGTTGTGGTACCCGCCAAGTCCACATCTGCCGTTAGGACATTACCATTGCTATCTATCGTAACGTAGACAACCACACGTCCCGCACTATTATAGCGCGTACTTGGCTTTGGAAGTCCCTCGCGGAGTCCACGTCCCTGAAGGCCCGCATCGAGCTGGTCGGTACCCTGAAGGTTATATCCCGAACCCTCGCCCTTGTTCGACTCGCGCTCACCATCTGGAGCAAGACGATTTCCCGTAGCCACCTCCTCGGCATTACCCGCAACAGGCTTGAAGAGCGCATTAGGATTCACCGTCTGCGTCTTCTCGGCCTCGCCCTGAGTCTGCACGCTCTGCTCCTTTACAGCCTTCTCGACGTGAGCAGGAGCGCGGTCACGGCGTACATCCGTAGGCGCACTCTGCTGTCTGATAGGCTTGGGAGGCTCTGCAACAGGCTCCTCCTCGAAGATAATCTCCAAAGGAGGCTCCACAAGCTCCACCTTACGCACATCGATGCTCACAAGGCTCAACAAGAAGCCACCCACAACCATAACCACAAGGGTTACAGCTGCGGCAAAGCGTCGCGATGTGCGGTCTATAGGATTGTAGTACTCCATTACTTATCTTTGGTTGCAAGCACCATCTTATATTTCTCCTCACGCGTAAGGTCGATAATCTCAACCAACGCATCTACCGTAACCTTCTCATCGCAGCGCAACGAGATATAAGGCTTATCCTCCTCCGCTACGTCGGCAAACTTCTCGAAATGTACCCTCAAGGCACCAGCAACCTCGGTTACTGTCGAGTAGGTCTCGTCGCGGTTGATGACATACTTATAGCCCGACTCGCTACTCGTATCACCCACAACTGAGAGTGCGATAACCGAAGGATCACCCTCCTGACTTGAAGAGGATGGAAGGGTTAGCTTAACGGCATTGTTTGGGTTGATAAGCGTCGTAGCCAAGATAAAGAAGACCAACAACAGGAACACAAGGTCGGTCATTGACGATGACGAGAACGACGTATCTATTTTTGAGCTTCGCTTAATTGCCATAGGTCAACTACTTTTTAACTGGCTGATTCAAGATATCCATAAAGGCAATTGTTGTAGCCTCCATTCTAAATACGAGCTTCTCGACACGTGCTACGAGGTAGTTGTGACCGAAGTAGGCTGGAATACCAACCAAAAGACCACCTACGGTAGTAACCATCGCAACATACATACCTGCCGAGAGCTGTGCCAACTCGATAGCACCCGACTGGTTAGCCGACATATCGATGAAGACCTGAACCATACCTACTACCGTACCCAAGAAACCAATCATTGGCGCACCACCAGAGATAGATGCCAACCAAGGTAGGCCCGACTCGAGCTTGGCAACCTCAACATTAGCTACATTCTCGATAGCGGTCTGGATGTCGCTCATAGGGCGGCCAATACGCTCGATACCCTTCTCAATCATACGTGCTACAGGCGAATCGGTGCGACGGCAAAGGTCGATAGCTGCGCCGATGTTTGCCTCCGAGATATAGTCGCGGATGCGGTTCATAAAGTTAGCATCGAGGCGAGTAGCCTTGCGGATAGCGATGAAGCGCTCCACGAAGATGAAGATAACAACCGCAGCCAACGCCACAAGAACCCACATCAACCAACCTCCACTCATAAAGAGGTCCAAGAAGCCGATAGACAAGGTCTCAGGGGCCGTAGTTGTCTGCTCTGCCATCTCGGCAAGAGCAAGTGAATCGATAGGTGCCTCGGTAAGCTCCGCAGCACGATCTGCTGGGGTAGCAGTTAGAATGTTAATCATAATCTTTGAAATGTTTTTAGTTATTAATATTTAATCGTTTATTCGTTATCATTATTCGGCAGAGATAGACTATCGCCATCCACTATATCCAACGTATCCGCGACGTGGTTATTGCCACGCTTTTGAGCCTTACGCTGTTCGCGTTTCTCGCGCTTAAGTTCGCGGTACTCCTCGCGTGGGATAACACGGCCTAAACTATCGCGGTGTGAGAAGCGATACTTAAGGCTCTGACCAAGCTCTCGGAAGGTGTTAAAACTCTCACCATAGTAGAGTCCTACGCCCGACTCCTGCATACCCTGGTTTTCGCCGTAACGGTCTATGGTCTGCGTGAAACCACGGAAACGAAGCGTACCATCAGGGTCTATAAGCCAAGTGATGAAGGCCTCACCCACGAAGTTCGAAGCCTTCTCGGTAGCCTGTATCGAGGCATCCGACAAGTAGC
>JAFYRB010000053.1 GCA_017559615.1 Alistipes sp.
CCCTGAGTCTCGGTCTGTGGCACACGCTGCACGCGGTGTACGCCCGACTCATACTTCAATGTGCCATATACGCTCTGGCCTGTAACCTTGAGGACAACCTCCTTGTAACCACCTGCGGTACCCTCCGATGCAGAGGTAATCTCGTAGCGCCAGCCCTTCGACTCGATGTACTTGGTGTACATACGCAACAAATCACCAGCAAAGATAGCTGCCTCGTCACCACCCGTACCACCACGAATCTCGACAATAGCATTCTTGTCGTCCTGTGGGTCTTTAGGGATGAGAAGGAGCTTAATCTCCTCCTCCATCTTCTCGATTGCTGGCTCGAGAGTAGCAATCTCCTCGCGTGCAATCTCGCGGAACTCCTCGTCCTTCTCGTTTGCAAGAACATCCTTCGCCTCGGCGAGGTTTGCAATAGCGGTGCGGAAGCGGTCCGAAGTCTCGATGATAGGCTCAAGCTCCTTGTACTCCTTGGTGAGCTGGATGAAGAGCTTCACGTCGGCGATAACTTCAGGGTCGGTCAACTTCTGGCCAATCTCCTCGTATTTCAACTTTAGTCCATCCAAGCGGATGAGTATTGAATTGTCTGCCATATTCTATGCTTTATTTTATTTTCGCGCAAATATAGTGATTATTTTTTAAAAAAATAAATCTGTTAACTAATTGTAAATTAAATAATTTGACGAACGGTAGAAAAATAGTGTAAAAAAATTTAACAAAAAGACTTGACAAACGCTTTTTGAGGTTGTATATTTGTACCGTCAAACGCAGTGTAACCGATAACTTAAAAGGGGTGAATAGGATGGTGCGTGTTGATAAAGTGTAAAAGTTATTAATAGTTGTAATATCCTTATATAAAGCACTATATATATTATTATAAACATAAGTAAACAGCTTATTGACAGGGTTATTAACATTCGCAAAGGTCTTGTTTCGTGGCTCTGTTGCAGGCTGGGTATAGGGGAGATTATACACTTTTTACAAAATATAAAATATTTAACAAATGAAATTCTTAAGACAACCAAACAATGGCGCATCGTGGCAAGAACCGTTGCTCTATGCCGTAGCGCTGGATGATGAAGATGGGGGCGTTGCGAGGGTGAGAATCGAGACGAGTGATACGCAGCAGCTCATCGCACGATTCAATATCTACGGCGGTAATGAGGTGGAGTTTGACATCGCGCCCTATCTGCGAAATAGTATTGATGATACACCGACAAGTGGCCAGCGCGGACTCTTCATTTCGCCCTATGCCTTTAACGTTGTGGTGAACGTGAATGGCGTATCGTCGAGTCCGAAATGCTTCTATCGCACCCCGTTGCAGGGGCTTCAGCCAGGCATTATTTCGCGCGGTGCGGGGACTTCGACGATCTCGCGTGGCGAGCGTATTCAGATGACGTTGTATGCTCAATCGAGGGTTGATGTGACGGTAATGCACCACGCTCTTCGCAACCTACGAAAGAGCTATGCCATAAATTCTAATGGTTGCCCTGTGGAGCTAATCTATCCGCTTACGGAGGTGGATGAGGGGTTACAACGTGTGGTTTTGAGTATCTCGGTGGATGGGCAGCCGCGTGTTTCGGTGGATATCCCTTATGTCGAGCGCAGTGGCCCGCAGCGTCAGGTGATGTGGCAGGGCGGGCGTGGAGGAACCGAGGGGTATCTCTTTCCGCAGTGTGTGCTGAAGAGTCGTGAGGCGATTACAGAGCGAGGTGCCGATGGCAAAGAGAGGGTTGTGGCGCGTGATGAGAGGTGGCTCTTAACCTCGGCATACGAGACTCCGGAGGAGATGGAGCGCATCGAGGATATGATATTTGCTGATAAGCTCTACTTTGTAAATGCTGCTGAGTGTGAGGAGGTTGTGCTTCAGACGCGAAAACTTAATAGAGGTGATGCGGGAGAGCTGAAGCGTATGCAGATAGAGGTTACGAAGCGCGAGAGAGGAGGTGGTCTATGAGGGTGTTGATTGATGGCGTAGAGGCAAAGTTGGTTGATGAGCGTGTGACGTTGCCGTTGTATCGTTTCTCGTCGCTGCGTAGTGTTGAGGGATGGCGCGAGGGTGAGAGTGTGGATGTGGAGGTTGTGGCAACTTCGGAGTTATCGCGCTTGTTTGGCGTGGCGGAGCAGATGCACCGTACGGAGTGTTTTAATGATAGCTACCATAGTGCTACGATTGAGGCGGATGGCGTGGCGGTATACAAGGGAGTGGCGACTCTTGTGGCGGCAAGGCGCAGTGGTGAGAGTGTGGTCTATCGTGTGAGGATACGTGTGGGAGGTGCCGAGTGGGCAGATGATGCGGCGATGACGCGCCTTGCGGATACGGCAATCGAGGGTGAGAGGCTGATGACCGTAGGTGGTGTGGAGGAGTCGTGGAGCGATGATGGTGCGGTGAGGATGCTGCCGCTACATAGGGATAGTTATGCCGAGGAGGCGGCTACAGGAATCTCGGTGCCGCAGCAGACTCTGCAACCTCAAGATTATCATCCCTTTATCTCGGTGAGAGCGGTTATTGATAGCATCGTGCAGGGTAGTGGTTATAGGCTATGCAGTAACTTTCTGGAGACGCCCCTTGCGAAGCGTCTAATGATAAGCGGAGCGTATAAACGTGTGGAGAGCGAGCAGGCCTATGCCTCGATGGGCTTTAAGGCGTTGCGAACAAGGAGCGCTACGGCAACAGCATCGCCCATAGGTCGTGTCGATGCGTGGTTTCCGGAGGGTGGCTCGAATGTCGGTATAGTAGTCGATACGGTAAACCCTAATACGTTGGATGAGAATGGTTTGCCAAGTGTCGGGGCGTATGATAATGGTGGATGTTTCACCTTCGAAAGTGGTGTGCCAATGTTCCGTCCAAAGCGTGAGATTAGTGCTGCCTTCGACCTTCATCTTCGCTATACCACCGACTACCGCATAATCTCCTCTACGAGGTTGCGTGGCTTCGATAAGATTGACTTAGGTAATGAGTGTTATGTCGATGTGGGGCTTCAAAACAACTTCCACGATGTGAGAAACGAACTTCAATCGGGTGTGAGTTATCGACTCTTTATCTTCGACTATGATCCTACGACGACCTATCTGTTGCGAGGTTGTAGTGCGCAGATAACCAGCGAGATAACTACGATTACGTTCCCTGCGGGCTTCGCCGGTGAGACAGATTTGTATGCACGTGGCGAGGGGCAGACGGGATATAGGTCTTATGAGGGCGATTGGGCAATTTATGAGGCTTATGTCGAGCCAGAGGGGCGCCGCGAGGTGGAGGTGACGGTGAGAATGCCTTATGAGTTGTTGTCGCCATCCTCGCCAAAAACCTTTAACCATATCTTCTTCTATGGCGCTGAAGAGGGGCAGAAGCTGACGTTGCACGCGGGGTGTAGCCTTGTGCCAATATTTGGCGGTGTGGCGGGATATGGTCAGAGGATTCGGTTTAAGGATGTTGCGAATCACGATATCTCGCAGGCGCAACTCCTTGAGTCGGTGGCTCATATGTTTAACCTCTGCCTCTATACGCATCGCCCGTCGAAGAGGCTCTATGTCGAGACGTATGATGAGTTCTTTAATGGCGCGGTGGAGGATTGGCGCGATAGGCAGCTTGGCGATTATGTTGAGATTGAGGAGTGTGTGGTGGATAGCTTCCTTATGACGCGCTTGGGTTATCAACCGACGGATGGCGCTACGAAACGTCTTACGGAGGGCGAGGAGTTTGGAATGTGGAGCGTGGCGGAGGAGAGTTATGCTGTGAAGCAGAGTGTGTTGAGTATGCTCAATCCGCTCCTCGCGCCGACAGCCTCGATGAGGGGTGCAGTGGGCGTAGCACCATCGGCATCGGTACTTGTAGTTGGTGAGCGAGATGTTGTAGATGCGTCGGAGTATGTCACACCGCGTGTGGCACTCTACTATGGTATGCAGCAACTGCCTCTCGGTGAGCATTGGCCAATGGGGTATAACAATAGGAGTTATCCGCTGGTTGCCTTTCACATCCCAGAGCGTGGCGAGACACTCTGCTTTGAGGATAGGGATGGTTGTCAGGGCTTGCACCGCTTCTACGATAATCAGCTGCGTGAGGGTGCAGAGCGACAGCGTGTTACGCTTCAGTTGAAGCTCTCGCCAGCGGAGTATGTGGCACTCTTCGACCCCGATAACAATGGCGCTACGATACGTTCACGATTTAGGCTTCAGGTGGGCGGAAATAGCTCGCTGTTCCGTCTTGATGAGGTTGTGGAGTATGATGCGGAGCGCGGTGTGGCGAAGTGTAGGTTTCAGCGTCTAATGCAGGATTGATGATGCGTGTAGTAAGAGCAAGAGACTCGCCAGCAGAGTAGGTGTGTGAGTCATAGTGATAGTTATTAATTAAGTGTTAAAGTAAAATGAATCAGCAGATAAAGATTAAAAACGAAGTGGACTGCTCGATAATCGACATCGAGGGAACTATCGGTGTCGAGGAGTCGTGGCAGTTCGAAAATCCCGAGAGCCGTGTGGCGACATACGAGCGCTTCAAGGAGTGTGTGGCACGTATCGCCGACATCCGCAATAGCGAGATACGTGTGAACATCCGCTCTACGGGTGGCGATGTGAATGATGCGATACTTATCTACGAGGCTCTGCGCGCTACGGGGGCAAAGGTTACGACGTGTTGTTATGGCTATACCGCCTCGGCAGCAACAATCGTGGCGCAGGCCGCCAGCGAGGGTTGCCGCTATATGGCCTCCTCGTCGCTCTACCTTATCCATAACTCGATATGTTCGACTGAAGGTAATGCCTCCGAGTTGCAAGCCGAGGTGGAGATGTTGGAGCAGACCGACCGCCGTCTTGCCGAGATATACGCCTCGCGTTCGGGACGTAATGTCGTGGAGATTGCAGAGCTTATGAACGAGAATGGAGGCCGTGGCCGTTGGCTATCCCCCAGCGAGGCTATCGCGGCGGGACTTGTCGATGCGGTGATTGAGGAGAGCGAGAAGCCACAGACGGTGATTGAGCGTGCCAAGCGCGGCGTGAAGGCCTTTCTTCGGAATATTGGCGTGGAGAGCAGCGCGGAGAGTGTGGAGGAGGAGAGTGCTACGCCTGGTGCGGTGGCGAACCATACACGTTGTGGTGCGCGTGCCGAGCATCTTATCTACGTCTCGCTTCGTGCCTTGCAGAGTGGGCAGAAGGGAGCCTCATCCTCGCAGGTAAAGAGTGTTCAGGATCCCGACCTTCTCGATATTAAGCACGATCCTCGTACAATGGCATACGAGGAGGATGCCCGCAAAATACGCCTTCGATAATTAGCAATAACCTAAAACCTAATAACCTTATTATTAACCTATTAAACATTTTAAAATTATGGGACTTATTGAAAATGCAAAGACCTATACAGGTCGTGACCTTGAGACTATCTTCTTCCGCCCAATGTTCATTGGCGATAACGCCGAGCAGCTTGGCATTCGTGTGATGTACAATATGCCTGTGCCTACAACCATTCAGATGTGGAGCCCAAGTGCCGATGTGTTGAAGCAGTATAGTGCTGGCTGGACGGGTGGTAGCTCGGCAACACGTGTGCAGAAGAGTATCGATATGAGTAAGCTAAAGGCCGAGGTGGGCTTCTCGGCTATGGACTACTTCCAGAGTGTCTATGAGCTTATCGTAGGTCGTTCGGATGTAAACCTCGATGACCTTACAGGCTCGGAGCTTGAGCAGGCCGAGACCGAGATGTTCCGCGCGGCTATTGCCGAGAGTTTGCGAGTATTGATGTGGGTAGGCGACGTAGAGGCCGACTCATACAATATGATGGATGGCTTGCTTACCCGCGCTGCGAAGTATAGCAGCACGTCGTCTGCCGTTACGACATACAATCAGCAGGGCCCTGTTACGGCGGATAATGTCCTCGACCTATTGCGAAATATGTGGTCTATGGCGCGCCCCGAGTTGAAGGCGTTGCGTGGCGATGGTAACTTGGTCTACTTCGTGACAACGGATATCTACGATGCCTTCGAGGAGTATCTCGATAACCACTCGGCTGATGGTGCATATTTGGACCTTGTGTCGGGACGTAGAGAGTTGTCGTACCACGGTATTAAGCTCGTGGATATGGGCATCACGAAGTATATTTCTGATGGCGATAAGGCTAAGTCATACTGCTTGCTTACCGACCGCAGAAACCTTGTGCTTGCGGTGAACACGTCGGACTATCCAGGCTCGGAGGTGCGTATGTGGTACAACCCTGATGTTATGGAGAACCGCCAGCGAGCAATCTTTATGGCGGGTACCGAGATTCTCGATGAGACACTTATGGTGTGGGCATCGTTGCAGTAGAAAGTAGTGTAACTTATTAAAATTCAGAGATTATGACAAAGCATATTGCTACACGTGTGGCAGTTGCCTCGAACCGTACCGAGCCTCTTTTAGGCTCGGGCGGTGGGGCGGCGTCGCGGGTGGATAAAGTGTGGAAGTGGGGCGGAGATAACCTGCTTCCAGTAGCCCTCTCGTTGCTGGCACGTCGCTCGGTGGCACACCGCAGAATCATCAACGATAAGGCTGATTATATCGCTGGCAAGGGTGTTGCGTATGACGAGCGTGTTGCGCAGTTGAGACACTTGGCGGAGTGTGCTAATGGCGATGGGGAGACGTTGCGAGGTGTTCTGTCGCGTCTGGCGATGGATATGGCGATGTTCGGAAATGCCTTTATGGAGGTTGTCACCGACGAGAGTCACTCCTTCCTTTCGTTCTACCACATCGACGCCTCGAAGTGTCGCGTTGCTGAGGACTCGGAGCATATCGTGGTGCATCACGACTGGTCGGCATTCCGTGCCGAGGAGGCATCGACCATCGCGCTCTACCCACGTTTCGAGGCGGGTGAGGATGGCGTGCTGCGCGCGGTGGTCCACTACAAGAGTTATGAGCCGATGTTCTCGCACTATGGCGTAGCGCCCTACATTGCGGGTTTGGATGCCGCGGCTATAGTCTACAAAACCGACCATTGGAACATCTCACGTATCGACAATGCCTTCCAACTTTCGGGTGTTATGATGCTCGATAATGCGGTGGACAACGAGCAGGAGGCAGACCGTATAGTGCGTATCGCCGAGGAGAAGTTTGCGGGAAATCCTGGTCAGGTGTTGTTTGTGCTACGTGGTGATAATGAGAATGATAACTCACGATTTATCCCTATCGACACCTCGTCGGATGGCGATTGGCAGAAGCTGCATACACAGGCCGAGTCGGACCTTGTTGTGGCGCACTCGTGGTTCCGTTCGTTAAGTGGCTTGGACTACGCCTCGGGCTTCTCGACAGAGCGCATCCTGCACGAGTATGAGGTGGCGCTCAATACGGTTATTCTTCCGCAGCAGGCTGAACTTATGGAGCCTATACGTGCGTTAATTCGTATGGTGCTGGGTGTGGATGCCTCGTCGCTGGAGATTGTCAACCGCCCACCATCGCGCTCGAAGCCTATCTATATGCGAATATGGGAGGCACGTAAGGCTGATGGCTTGGATTATGATGAGAGTAGCCCCGAGCAGCAGCGTTTCCTGGCAGAGATAACAAAGTATAACATTCGTTCAGTTGAGTAAGTTATGAGGACAATTGTAACACCGCAAGAGGTTGTGAGTTTGGCATTTGTAGACGAGGGATTGGTTACAATGTCGAAGATTTCGCTTACGGATATCGCCGTTGCCGAGAGTCGCTATCTCCTGCCGTTGGTGGGTGAGGCGCTCTGCGAGAAGCTCCTTAATGGGGAGTATGAGTCGTTGCGTGATGACTACGTTAAGCCTATGGTTGCGCTGTGGGCGCGCTACGTTGCCGAGCCTCTGTTGGAGGAGCGTCTTGGAGGTGGCTATGGAGATAAGTATACCGAGGCAGATGTCGAGGCTCGTGAGGTGGTTGTTGTGCGTCTGCGCCGCACTGCCTCGGCACTCTCTCGTCGTTTGAGCGACTATCTTAATGCTCATTGCGAGGAGTTTGCGGAGTATAATCCCGCGGATAACCCTTTAAATCATTGTGTGATAGATGGAGGTATTGTTCAGATATTTTAGTGCTTTTGTGGCTTCGCTATGTGGGCTTCTATGTCCCATAGCGCCACTTATTACCACCGCTACGCTCTTCATCGTTGTGGACTTCATTACGGGTGTCGTAGCCTCCCACGCCGAGGCTCGCCGCGAGGGCAGGGAGTGGTGGTTTGAGAGCCGTAAGGCGTGGCGTACGGTAATCAAGGCGGGCTTTGTTGCCATAGCCATTGTTATGATATGGGTTCTTGATTATCACGTGTTGGAGTTTATGAATCTCAATATGGCAAAGCTATTTACGGGCTTTGTGTGTGGCGTGGAGCTGTGGTCGTTCTTGGAGAATGCGGCAACCATCAGTCGCGCTCCGCTCTTTGAGTGGATGAGCCGATGGGTGAAGCGCCGCGTAGAGAGGGAGGTGAAGGATGAGTAGAGGACTTAAAAACAATAACCCTGGAAATATCCGTCGCTCTAAAACGCGATACGTGGGTGAGATTTCGCCAAGCGCGGATGCGGAGTTTAAGCAGTTCGAGAGCGTAGCGTATGGCTATCGTGCGATGTTTGTGCTGCTCGATAGCTATCGCCGAAGATACTCCTTGAGTACCATTCGCCAGATGATAAACCGCTATGCTCCGCCCTCGGAGAACTTCACCGAGGGGTATATTCGCTTTGTGGCGCAGCGAACAGGAATACGTCCTGATGAGGCTCTCGATACCCGCTCGGCACGCGATATGGTGCCTATTGTTATGGCGATGTCGGAGATTGAGAATGGCGTTAAGGCTGTGGTGGCGGATGTCGAGGCTGGCTGGGTGCTGTTCGAGGCATCTGCGGCGCGTTAAATCCATGATGTGTGGGGCGGCTCTGCGGAGTCGCCTCATTTTTGATGCTTAATTTTGAATGTTGGATAAATTTTCTTAAATTTGCGTGTTTGGAATATTTTATTCCAAGAGAGTGGATGTAAAATAAAATTTAAACACGTAAATATTATGAAAAGAATTCTTGTTACTGGAGCGACTTCAGGTATTGGTCGCGCTACCGCATTGCGTCTTTCGGAGCCTAACACCGAGATTATCATCACTGGCCGCCGTAAGGAGCGCCTCGAGGCTTTGAAGGCCGAGGTTGAGGCGAAGGGAGCGAAGTGTGTAGTCCTAAATTTTGATGTTCGCTCGGAGGCGGAGTGTATTGAGTATTTGAAGCCACTCGGCCGTGTGGATGTCCTTATCAACAACGCAGGTCTTGCAGCGGGTTTGGAGCATATCGACAAGGGTGACTCCCGCGATTGGGATGCTATGATTGACACAAACGTCAAGGGCCTCCTCTACGTAACGAAGATTATCAGCGGCGCTATGGTCGAGGCTGGTCAGGGTGGCCATATCATCAATATTGGCTCTATCGCAGGTACAGAGCCTTACGAAAATGGTGCTGTATATTGCGCTTCGAAGCACGCCGTACACGCTATCTCGCAGGCTATGCGTGCTGACCTCCTCTCGGCAGGTATCAAGGTTGGCGAGGTGCGCCCAGGTATGGTTGAGACCGAGTTCTCGGAGGTACGTTTCCACGGCGATAAGGAGCGCGCCGAGGGTGTTTATCGTGGTGTTGAGGCGTTGCAGGGCGAGGATATCGCCGAGGCTATCCACTGGATGCTCAACCTCCCAGCGCATATGAACGTTAACGATATCGTGCTTATGCCTACTTGTCAGGCTGGCGCATACTACACATATCGCAAATAGTTTAGGATTATGACAAAGAGTGTAAATATTCTCTTTGCCGTGCTTTTTAGCGTGGCATTTATGGCGTGCGGATGCACGAAGCCCGAGGGTGGTAACGAGCCAGAGCCTCAGAAGCCTGCCGCAGAGCGCTTCGAAGTGTTTCAGTTGTTGAACCCTTCGGATATCCCATACCGTATCCCAGCGCTTGCTGTGGCGAACGATGGTACGCTTATCGCTGTTGCCGACTATCGTCATAGCGGTACTGATATTGGCGTTACGGATAAGGGACGTATCGACCTCCACTATCGCCTCTCGCACGATAATGGTAATACGTGGAGCGAGGTAAAGACGCTTATCAATGGTCAGGGTGCCGAGTCACCAGATTTTATGAACGTAGGCTTTGGTGATCCTTGTATCGTAGCCGATAGAGAGTCAAGCCGCGTGCTATTGCTCTCGTGTGCGGGCAATGTGTCGTTCCAGAATGGTACGCGCCAGAAGCATCAGAATATCGCCCGCTTCTACTCGGAGGATTGTGGTAAGACGTGGAGCGCTCCCGAGGATATCGCCGAGAGCATCTACTCGCAGTTCGATGCTTCGTCGTATGGCCCTGTACGCTCTATGTTCGTAGCGTCGGGACGTATTATGCAGAGCCGCATCACAAAGGTGGGCAACTACTACCGCTTGTATTGTGCGGTATTGGTGCGTGACCGTCAGGCAACGCATATGAATTATGTCCTCTTCTCGGATGACTTTGGTGGCACGTGGAAGGTGCTTGGCGATATCAACGAGCCAGCGGTCTACGGTACTGCCGATGAGCCAAAGGTTGAGGAGCTGCCTAATGGCACAATCATCATCAGTTCGCGCTACAATGGCGGTCGCTACTACAACTACTTCACTTATACGGATGTTAATTCGGGTGCTGGTGATTGGGAGGTTGCGAAGTTCTCGGGTGCTTCGAATGGAGGTGTGGAGTCGAAGGATAACTCTACAAATGGCGAGATTATGCTTATCCCAGTAACACGTGTTGCGGATAAGAAGTCTACCTATGTCGTCTTGCAGTCTGTGCCATTGGGCCCAAGTCGCAAAAATGTGGGTATCTACTATAAGGAGCTTGCCGATGAGAACGAGGATTATATCTCACCTATCGAGTTTGCTCGCGATTGGGATGGTGTAACACAGATTACATCGCTCAACTCGGCCTACTCTACGATGGCTTGGCAGAGAGATAACCGCCTTGGCTTCCTCTACGAGGAGGAGACTCACGGAACATCGAACTTGGCATACGGAGGCTATACCATTGTTTATGAGTGCTTCGATGTTGAGGATTTAACCGATGGAAAATATACATATCGTAAATAGTTGATTATGAAAGAGGTCTTGAAATATTATAAGGATTTCCCAAAGGAGGGTATCGTGTTCGTTGATATCATCCCATTCTTGCAGAATAAGACTGTGTTCAAGGAGCTTACGGCAAAGGTTGCCGAGGCTTGCACAGCTCCAAATATCATAGCTCCCGAGGCTCGTGGTTTCCTCTTTGCAGCGCCACTTCTTACCGAGGCGCAGCACATCGAGAATATCATCCCCGTGCGTAAGAGCGGTAAGTTGCCATTTGCCGAGGGCGACCTCCACGAGGTGCTTATCGAGAAGGAGTATGGCTTCGATAAGCTCTACTATCGCTTGAGTGATATCGCTGCGGGTAAGTCTGCGGGCGATGTGTTTGAGGTTACCATTCTCGACGATGTCTTGGCTACGGGAGGTACTGCCGAGGGCCTTGCGCAGTCGTTGGAGGCGCAGAAGGTTGTCGTTGATGGTAAGGAGTATGGCATCAAGGTGAAGGAGTTTGTCTTCATCGTTGAGATTGCCGAGCTTGGTGGTAAGGTACGCTTGGAGAAGATTGCTCCAGTACGCTCTATCACAGTTATTTAACAAAATTTCGTGACGTTGATGTCGGAGCTACTTAAGCGAGAGGTAAAATACCTTACGGGTGTTGGCGAGGCGCGTGCGCGCCTGCTGGAGCGCGAGGTGGGGGTGCGAACTATCGAAGACCTCCTTATGCGCTTCCCGTATCGTTATGTCGACCGCTCGCGAGTGTTCCGTATCAACGAACTCGACGAGTCGATGGAGTCCACCTACGTGCAGCTACGTTGCCGTGTGGTGGGTAAGTCGTATGTTGGCGATGGCCCCAAGAAGCGCTTTGTCGTTGAGGTTAGCGATGCTACGGGACAGGCAGAGCTGCTGTGGTTCCACGGCGTTAAGTGGATTGAGAAGCGCGTGGAGATGCAGAGGGAGTATATCATCTTTGGTCGTCCCTCGATTTTCAAGGGGCGTGTCAGCCTTGTGCATCCCGAGATAGAGCCTGTGGAGGTGGTCTTATCGCGTAAGGTGGAGAGTAGCTTTCAGGGTATCTACTCCACAACCGAGAAGCTCTCGCAGATGATATCGGTCAAGATGATGCACACGTTGGTACACAACGCCTGGCAACTCATAGCCTCGGATGCAACCTCTTTTGCCGATCCATTGCCCGAGGATATGCGCCGAAGGCTGGGGCTTATCTCGCTTCGTGAGGCACTCTATAATATCCACTTTCCGCAATCTGCCGAACGTCTTAAACAGGCGCAGTATCGCTTGAAGTTCAACGAGTTATTCGGTGTGCAACTAACTATCCAAGCACGCCGCTCGTCACGTCATCAGCGTGGTGGAGGTTTCCTCTTCCCGCGCGTGGGTGCTGCGTTCAACACCTTCTACCGCGAGAAACTCCCCTTTGCCCTTACGGGAGCGCAGCAGCGTGTGATAAAGGAGATTCGCGCGGATATGATTTCGGGTAAGCAGATGAATCGTCTGTTGCAGGGTGACGTAGGTAGCGGTAAGACTATGGTGGCGTTTATGTCGATGCTTCTGGCTGTTGACAATGGCTTCCAGGCCTGTATTATGGCACCTACCGAGATTCTCGCCCGCCAGCACTACGCCTCTATGTGTCGCTTCGCCGAGGGATTAAACGTCAGGTTGGCCATATTAACTGGCTCGTCTAAAGCGAGGGAGCGTCGCGCAGCCCTTGAAGGCGCAGCATCGGGAGAGGTCGATATCCTCATTGGTACCCACGCTCTGCTCGAGGATAAGGTTCAGTTTGCTAATCTCGGATATGTCGTTATCGACGAGCAGCACCGCTTTGGTGTAGAGCAGCGTGCGAAGCTCTGGACGAAGAATCATCAGCCCCCCCATATCCTTGTTATGACCGCCACGCCAATTCCACGAACGTTGGCGATGACGCTCTATGGTGATTTGGAGGTGTCGGTTATTGATGAGCTACCTCCAGGACGTCAGCCTATCCGCACGTACCACTATTTCGACTCGATGCGACTTCGTATGTTTGGCTTCCTGCGTCAGGAGATAGCCAAAGGGCGTCAGGTATATATAGTCTACCCACTTATCAAAGAGTCGGAGAAGATGGACTACAAAGACCTCTACGATGGTTTCGAGTCCATCTCACGTGACTTCCCGCTGCCGCAATATCGCATCACGGTGTGTCACGGTAAGATGAGCCCCGATGATAAGGATGCTGCTATGGCGCAGTTCAAGCGTGGCGAGGCCGATATCCTTATCGCAACGTCGGTTATCGAGGTTGGTGTCGATGTTCCGAATGCCACGGTGATGGTCATCGAGTCTGCCGAGCGTTTCGGACTCTCGCAGTTGCATCAGCTTCGTGGCCGTGTAGGTCGTGGTGGCGAGCAGTCCTACTGTATCCTTATGTCGGGCGATAAGCTCTCGAAGGAGGGACGTGCGCGTCTGGAGGCTATGTGTGCTACCAACGATGGCTTCCAGCTCTCGGAGCTTGACCTTAAGCTTCGTGGTGCGGGCGATATCCACGGCACGCAGCAGAGTGGCGATGCCTTCGAGCTGAACATCGCAAACCTCGCTACTGATACCCAGATTATGGAGGTTACGCGCGACGAGGCACTTCGCGTCTTGGCCGAGGATAGCGAGTTACAACGCCCCGAGAATAGGCTTCTACGCGAGCTACGTGATAGATATCGCAAGCGTGAGGCTATTGATTTTTCCGATATTTCATAATAGAGTATCTATAAAAACGTTATATTTGCACCCTAAATAATAATTGCATAACAGAATGGCACTTGTAAGATGTAAAGGATGTGGTAATCCAGTCTCTACCAAGTCGAAGGCGTGTCCTATATGTGGCGAGCCTTTGGCAACCGAGAGCGCACCTACCACAATAGCCGATTCGGCAGTGGAGAGTCAACCGAAGACTCTTAACGATATTATTGCAGAGCGACAGCGCGAGCAGACACTAAACGATGTGCATACCGAGGCAGTGGAGACTCCAAAGGTGGAGGCTGCGGCAGAGGAGAGTGCATCGGAGCGTGAGGTTGTTGCGCCTGTGGCTTACGACACACCTTCGCACGAGGAGTCGCATTATGCTAACGATGCGGATGTTGATGACCTTATGGCGGAGATAGACCGTAGCAACCGCTCGTTGAAGGGATACAAACTTATTGCGTTGATGCTATTTGTGTTGCTTATCCCTGCGGCGTACTTCGGTGTCACCTATGGCCTAAAGTATAAGACTATCGAGGGCGATTATGCTATCGTGGAGTCGGCGCGTCAGCTCTTCGAGGAGCAGAACTCGATGCTTCAGCGCGATGCCGAGAGCCTTGTAACGGAGCTTGAGAGCCTCAAGGACCAGAACGACACGATGATGGTTAAGTATCAGGAGGCTGTCGTGATGCTCGAGCAGTTGCAGAAGGAGAATACCTATAACTATAATCAGCTTGCCAAGTATAAGCGCGAGGTGGAGACCTTGCGTGGTGTGATGAAGGGCTACCTCAAGCAGATTGACTCGCTGAATACCATTAATAGTAGCCTTCAGGCGCAGAACGTTGCGTATAAGAAGGAGATATCTACGGCGCAGTTGCGTGCCGATGTTGCGGAGGAGAAGGCCGACGAGCTTAACACCAAGGTGCGTATTGGTGCTGTTATCCGCGCCAGTGGCATCCGTATGGTTGCTCTTAGCGATAAGTCGAAGGAGGTGCGCCGCATTAAGATGGCCAAGCGCTTGCGTGTCGACTTCGAGCTTACGGCTAACGAACTTGCCGAGCCAGGTGAGAAGTGTATATATATATGTATCACCCCTCCTGATGGCTATGTTCTTTCGTCGAACGAGGTTATCGCCTTCAACTTCGAGGGTTCGGAGATGATGGCCTCGGCGATGCGTAAGGTCGACTACGAGAATCAGTCGGTTCCTGTAAGTATCTTCTACGATGGTGCAGCCTTCGAGAAGGGTACTTATAAGGTTGATATCTATATCGACGGTCGTCACAGCGGTTCGCAGGAGGTTTACTTCGAGTAACGATTCCGTAACACGCTGAAACTTAAGTAGGTGGTAGAGTTTTCTGCCACCTGCTTGCGTTATATATGGTATGATTATAAGTTTTGCTTATAACCATATAATTATTTCTGTTGGATATTTTTTTGTAGTTTCAATAATTGTTCTGATATTTGCAGTACGAAAATAAACAACTAATAAAATATTACAACTATGGAGATTAAGAATAAGGTATTGGCAACAATGGTTGAGGCTGGTGAGCCTCTTAACGCAGGTAAGATTGCAGAGCTTTCGGGCTTGGACCGCAAGGAGGTCGACAAGGCTATGAAGGCACTCAAGGATGAGGGCGCGATTGTTTCACCTGTGCGCTGCAAGTGGGCGCCAGCAAAGTAATTGCGTTTATGCCATAAATATAAAAGTCGGGTGCCAACCTCCCTCTGTGGAGGTTGGCTTTTTTTGGCTCTTCTTCGAGCCGAGGGGTGGGGGTGCTTCTCGGCAAATAGATAAAAGTTGTCAAAGATAATTGTTCTGTATTTCCACTTGGGCTATGAACTTCGAGGGCAAAAAATATTAGTAATCTATTCATTGCTGTCGCTCGATTTCGATGCCTGTTTGTCGAGGGAAAAGAGCGGTTATATTGAAAAAAAATCGTATTTTGTTGGAAAATAGAAAAAAGGAGTAAAAATATTTTCCTCTTCGCTATCCGTCTAACATATTGATTAACAGTGTGTTATAGGGGGGGGGTAGTTAAAAAGACAAAATAATAGTAATTAATGCCTAAAAAAATAGTCTAAAACTGTTGCGCAATAGAAATTAATTACTAATTTCGTAGTGGCAATCGGCTAAAAAGTGTAAGAATTGAGACTTATATGAGATAAATTTGGTTGTTTGCAATTGGTGTGTCCCTCATATTGAAATTGTACTCTAATTCTCAATTGCGAGTCTAGGTTTAGTATGAGATTATATGAGAAAGTCACAGGTTAATAAAGTGGTGTGTTGTCATTGCAAAGTGTCCCCCTCTTTGCAATGCGTTTTCTGAAAAAATTATTAGAAAACTATGCAGAGAATGCCTATGTCACAGAGCGTACAGCTCTGTACATAGGTGCGTAGATACGTATATATTATAAACTACTATGTATAAGCGTCTTGCTATTTTAATGTTGGCTCTCTTTTCGTTTGTGTCGGTGTCGGCACAAAATTGGGCCATTAAGACAAATCTCGTGGGTGATGCCACTGCATCTATAAACCTCGGTGCCGAGATTGGACTTGCCGAAAGGTGGACTCTCGACCTATCGGGTAGTTATAACCCATTTACCATCAACAAAGATACCAATATGAAGTGGAAGCACTGGTTTGCACAACCAGAGGCGCGCTACTGGTTTTGTCATAAATTCGGTGGCCACTTCCTCGCTATGCACATCTTTGGAGGTCAGTATAATGTTGGTAACATCGACTTTCTTCCCGATATGCTTGGCACAAAGTTCTCAACCCTTGCCGATTATCGCTATCAGGGCGACTTCGTAGGTGCGGGTATCGGTTATGGCTATGCGTTCCTTCTCGGCGAGCATTGGAACCTCGAGTTGCAGTTGGGCGTCGGTGGTGCATACACCTGGTTCGATAAGTACTACTGCGCCAAGTGTGGCTCGAAGATTACCTCTGACGACCACATCTATTGGGGTATTACGAAGTTGGCTGTAAATATTGTCTATCTATTCTAAAAACTCGGAGCGATGAAACGATTTATACTTATATTATATATAGCAATCTTCTGTGCGGCATCAGTTTCGGCACAGCAACTATTCTACGCCGAGGATGGCGAGATTCGTAACCTTGAGGTTAGCCGCGATAATGGCGAGGTTAAGGTGGCGATGGATATCGACATCTCGGAGATATCGCTCGGTAGCGACGAGACTGTTATCCTTACACCAATCGTTACCGATGGCCAGAATAAGATTACTATGCCATCTATTGAGCTTATGGGCCGCCGTGCCTACTTCTACTATAAGCGTGACGGTGCAGTTCCCGAGACCGAGAATCCTTTCGCTGCGCAGCGCGTTGCTAAGCGTGCCGAGAAGAAGGAGGGCGTTAAGCAGATTGTAAACTACGAGGCAAGCTTTGCGTTTGCCGAGTGGATGCGTGGCTCTACGGTTGCTATCCGCGAGGGTTTGTGTGGCTGTGGTAAGCTTCGTGGCCAGCGCGATGTTCCTGTTGGTAATTTCGGCCATAACATCTACGTTCCAGAGTACGTGTGGTCGTTCATTCAGCCTGACCCAGAGCCTATTAAGGTGCGTAACGAGTCACATACGGCCTATATCAACTTCTGGGTAGACCGCTACGAAATCTTGGAGAATTACAAAAACAATGCCGTGGAGCTTGCGGGTATCATCGAGTCTATCTCGAAGGTGGACGACGACGAGGACCTTACCATCACCTCTATCACCATCGAGGGTTGGGCATCTCCCGAGGCTACAGAGCAGCATAACAAGGTGTTGTCGCAGAATCGTGCTAACTCGTTGGCAAACTACGTCTCAAGGAAGACAGGCGTAGAGCGTAAACTTATCGAGGCTATCGGCTGTGGTGAGGATTGGGCAGGCTTGCGTGAGTTGGTTGATGCAACTCCAGGACTCCTCTATCGTGATAAGGTATACGAGATTATGGACTCTAATCTCACTCTCGACCAGAAGGATTGGAAACTTTCGCAGCTCAAGCCTTCGGATATCTACACCCGCTTGATGAACGAGATGTATCCAAAGTTGCGCCGCAACGACTACGTGATTATCTACGAGATTCGTAACTTCGACCTTGAGGAGGCGCGCCGCCTTATCAACGAGCATCCTGCGAAACTCTCTGTGGATGAGATGTATAAGGTTGCTGGAAGCTACGAGCGTGGCTCGAGGGAGTATAACAACGTCTTGGAGACTGCCGTTCGCCTCTATCCAGAGGTTGTTGCTGCTGCTGTTAATGCTGCTGACCTTGCGCTCAAGGAGGGTGATGATGTCGACTATGCTCTTGAGATTTTGGAGCGCAGCAACCAGGCTGATGCACGTATTCAGGCTGCCGAGGGTTATATCTATATCCTCAAGGGTGACTACGATAAGGCTCTTGACCTTCTTCGCAAGGCCGCTAAGGAGGGTAATGAGGATGCACAACACAACCTCGCGGAGTTGGAGCGTTACCTCGCCTCTATCTAACGAAATAATTAGAAACCAAATAATTATACTAACAAATTTACTAATTTTTAAACTTAAAAAACTATGAAAAAGTTATTCGTAGCAATTTTGGCTCTTGGTGCATTGGCATCTTGCCAGAAGGAGAATGTTCCTGTAGTAGAGGCACAGAACAAGACCATTGAGGTTTCAATTTTGAACCTTGTAGGTGAGTCAAGAGCTGTTGTAGGTGGTGAGACTGCGCAGGGTACTGAGAAGTTGTGCGCAGAGTTTGGCGAGCTTAACATCCTTTTCGTTGAGGCTGATGGTACAATCGCTTTTGAGGATACATTGGTTGCCGACAACGAGAATATGACTGATGATACTCACAATGCGATCGATGGTGAGTATGTTAAGGATGAGGCTTATGAGAATGGTACTCGCAGATGGCACAACGTCCCTTCATCAATTAGAATGATTGCTGTTGTTCGTTACGAGACTACAGACTTCCCAGATGGTTTAGTAGGCAAGGATCTTGAGGATAATGTATTGGCACTTGCTTCAAATATGGAGGCAAACGTAGCTCGTCCAATCGAGACTATGGTTCTTTGTGGCTATGACACTCTTGAGGATACTGGCGAGACACATATGGTTGGTGAGTCTTTGTATCACATTTGGAAGGCAGAGGTAAATGTAGCTCCTGCGTTCGCACGTTTCGAGGTTCGTAAGATTCAGTGCCTTGAGCTTGGTGATAAGAATGGTTCAGAAGATTCACGAGAGTATGACTTTGATGAGTTGAAGCTCAATAGCCTTACTTGGAACTACAAGCCTACTTCTGGCGCTGCAGTAGAGTACTCTGCTCCTACTGACTTTGGTGCAACACTTTATGGTTCTTATGTTCCTGCAGCAGATTATGCATATCCTTACGACAAGAATACTTGCGTGGCTGCTACTCGTTCTAATGAGTACAATCCAGAAGGCGCTTGGTCTTGGAATGTTCTCCCAGGTGAGTTCCAGGATTTGACTCTTGATATTGATGCTTACGCTTACAACTATCAGGTTTCTTACAAGGAGGATGAGTCAGACCGTAACTTCCCATTGTTTGTTTCAGGCCTTTCTACTTCTGCTAATGGCACTGCTGATGGTAATACATTTGAGGCTGGTAACATCTACCACATCAACCTTATCTTCAAGCAGGAGAATATCAAGACTGATGACGGTATTTGCGTTGACGTAGTTGTAACAGTTAATCCTTGGAAGGTTGTTGAGCGTCACCCAATTTACCAGAACTAATCAACCCTCGTTTAGCATAGTCTAAACTTAAAAACCGATTGCTCCCCTTCCGTGGGGGAGGGGAGCAATTTCTTAAATAATTATTTGGTTAAGAAGCAATAACAGCTCTTCGGAGCATATAGTAACATCAGGCATATAGACGCCAATACTGAAATGAAAAGAATTAAAAAACATACCCTTCTTCTATGCTTGTCGCTCGCCTCGTTCGTTCTGCTTGCGGGCTGCATCAAGGAGAATCTCGACGGCTGTTTGCGTTGTATAAACTTCGAGTACTACGCTGACGGCAATACCGATGTCTTCCCAGATTACATCGAACGTGTAAGTCTATATGTCTTCGACAAAGATGACAAGATGGTCTCTGCTTCCGACCTCGGAAGGAGCAACCCCATCATATTGGAGCAGAACGACTTAAAGGAGTATCAGGGTGTAAAGCTGATGATTACAGGAGGTACGTATCGCTTCGTGGCGCTCGGAAATCCTAATACGGAGCAGGCTACCGAGGTCTATAACGTGGAGTGTGGCAATATGGCCGACATCTTCTGTAGCCATCCTCATTGCACATCAACAGAGGTCGAGGGTAACGATCCGTTGTACCTCGGTTCAAAGGTGGTGGAGATTCCCGATGATACGAACTACGAAACAACACTCCGACTCTACTCTGCGCATCAGAAAGTGACCGTTACGGTTAAGGGTTATATCGGCGAGGAGGTTCAGGGTAAGAGTGCTATGGCAGCAACGGGCGACCTTGTGTTACGCCTTGTGGACCTAAAGAGCAAGGTCGATTTCTACCACGATGAGGCTGGCGTTAAGGACCAGAACCTCGCATTGGGTGACCTTGTTGCCTACAACCCAACAATCGCACTCGACAGAGAGACAGGCTGGTATGAGGCCAAGTTCAATATCTTGCGTCATACGGCCGACAGCACTATGGGCTTCGTGGTTACGGAGCGTGCTACGGGTCGAGTTATAGCAACGGTATCTCTCGCAAAGTTCCTCGAGGCATTTTACGAGGTGGATATCACAAAACAGGAGGCTCTCATTCCGCTAATTCTGGAGATTACCGACGAAGTTGTGGTAACAATTCCAAGCTGGATGTTAGAGCATCGTAACCCAATCTATGATAAAAACTATTAAGGAACAGTGTAACAATGAGAATGTTTGTGAAATATCTTATCGTGGTGGCTCTATGTGGCGCTGCACTCCTTAATTCTTGCATCAAAGAGGAGATTTTTAAGGAGGAGGTTGCCGAGCTATCGGTAAATCTTACACGTGCTGGTACATCAAGTACCGTGCAGGGTGATGCCATTACCGACGTGTGGATTTGGGCATTTAAGTGCGATATCGACACTTCAGGTGCGCCAACTCTTAGTGACAATACTGTGGCAGTAGGTGGCCGTTATGTTAGTGGTTTGAGTAGCTATGGCAATATCAGTGTCCATTTGCCATTGCCTATCTGCGACGGCAAGCAGGATTACCTCCTTGTGGCGGTAATCAACACCCAAACTTTTACAGGCGCGCAGTTTAGCGCGGATAGTACGTGGGGCGAGATTAAGAGCGCAACGTTTAACGACGATGCCAAGTTCTGGAGCGCCTGTCCAAGTGACGAGGGGCTAACCCCAGAGGTTATGCCAGTCTCGAATTGGACGACGTTTACCATCAAGTCGAATAATACCCACTCTTCGAACTGCTATCGTCTAAACCTTCCTGTCTATCGTGCTGTGGCGAAGGCGCAGTTCTTCGCAAGCCGCTCGAATAGCAGCCTCGATGTCGACATTCTCGATGCGAAGGTTGTGGCAAGCAAGGGTTATAGCAATGGTAAGGTTCTTACACGTAGCGCCGAGCAATCAACAGGCTCGAATAGCGAGACCATTCAGCGCGGTATTCCAGATGCAGCCTCTACCTCTTGGTGGTGGGGTGTGCCTAATCGCGCAGAGACTCTCGTCTATAATATGAAGAATAGCGACAGCGGCTTTACAGCTGTAACAGACATCGCAACAACCAACGCACTTACGGATATCGTAAGTGGTCAGTATACGAAGGTTGCCTCGACATTCCTCTACGAGAATGATTTTGAGGCTGCTACGCCAGAGGGTTTCAACTATGCTGCGCAGCAGGGCGATGGCTATAATATGTATGTGAAATATAGCGTCAATGGCCAGGTGAAGGAGGCATACACACCTCTTGGAAAGGTGGTTCGCAACCACGATTACCAGATTAAGGCTACGGTCGATGCTGGCGGTCAGATGAACTTCAACGTCATAGTCAATGAGTGGCTATTGGACGAGGAGCAGATTATGGATTACCAGAATACCGTTACGGTATCGAGCGACGATATGCTGAGGTGGATTAGTGCTACCCCTGCGAGTGAGGGTGGTAAGACTACGGTTAAGAAGGATGGTAGTGTGGAGACAGCACCTGTTGGCGACTTCACAACAATGCGTACGGACCTTGTAGACCTCGGCTCGTTGGCAGGAGGTAGAGCATCGCTCGACTTTGGTCTTCGTGCCCCTGTGGGTGGTAAGTGGTATGCCGAGCTTGTGACCATTCAGGGCGAGGTAGGTGCTGTGGTATTTGCCGAGAATAACTCTACGGTCATCTCGGGCGATATCAGCACTACAAACCGCATTGTGCTAAATATTAAGAATGCAAAGGCTAACTCTGCAACGCAGGGTAGCTATACAGATAACATCGTTGAGCTTCAGATCTCTGCGAAGAAGGTGTGGGGAGGTCAGGAGCGTACCTATAAGGTTTTCGGACTTACGGGACTTGAAAACAATGCTAACTATCAATTGATTCAGCCACTTGGTAACTAATATTAGGGCTATATGAGAAGGTATATACTATATATTGTTTGCGTAATTGCGGCGCTTGGTCTTGGCGGTTGCGTTGCTGCGGATGAAAACGATATTTTGTTTCGTGAGGGCGATGTAACGCTTACACTTTCGTTGGGCGACCTCACCCGCAACAATACGGCTGATAACGGCGTTGGCGAGGGTACTAACGACGATGACACTTCGGGTATTGTGCTTAATGAGAATAAGATAGCTTCGCTCGAGATATTCCTCTATGCTAATGGTGCAGAGGGCAAGGATGCTACCTATGCCACACGCATCGAGGGACTTGATGGCCGAGATAGAGTTGATAACGTTAAGTTCTCGATTCCTGCCGATGCTATTACCACGCTCTTTGCCGGTGGTGCTACTACGTGTGGTATCTATGTCATTGCCAACTACGATACGGGTCGCACCATAGCCGTTAATGGCATCTATGAGAATACATCTATCGCGGAGCTTAAGGCTATTGAGGTTACCTCGTCGTTCGATGCCTTGCAGTCGCTAAACCTCGCAGCACTTGATGCAAGATATAGCGGCAGCGTGCAGAATATCAAGCCACAGGAGTACTTTGTTATGGATAGCGACCTTGCTACCGTAACCAAGAGTGGCAATAACCTTTCGGGTACGGTCTATATCACCCGTGCGGCCTCGAAGATTACGTTCCGCGCAACTATTGCCCAGAGCCTTGAGATTGACGACAAAACGTGGGTTCCTATGCTTGAGAACCTCTCGTTCAGCTACAACAATATCGTAAATAAGGGCTATATTGATAATGGTAGCGACACAAATGCCAACTTTGCGATGCCTACGGGCGAGGGTGTCTATGCTACTGCCAAGGGTATCCAGATGGCGAACCTTGGTGGCAAGACTCCAAACTACGGTAGTGAGGTAGAGGGTGTGTCTGTCTGGACAACTATCGACCACGTTATTCCTCTCTATACTTATAGCTCATATTGGAGCGATGGCGCTAATAATCAGGCATATATTATGCTTACTGTGCCTTGGAAGGTTGAGGACGAGGGTAACGAGGCTCTCACCTACTACAACTACTTCGTGCCGTTGAATATGAACGAGCTGAAGCTTGTTCGCAATAAGCACTATCGCATCAACCTTCGTGTTGGTGTTCTTGGCGACCTTGAGGAGCTTACCGAGAGCGAGTATAGCTATGAGGTACTCGATTGGGTTGGCGAGGATATCAGCGTGGAGTTGAACAAGCCTACCTACCTTGTTGTTGACCAGAACTACGTTGTAATGAAGAATATCGAGGAGTTCTCGGTGGGTTACCATAGCTCTGATGAGGTGGAGTGTGAGGTTTTGTCGACAACGATTAGCAACGAGGTAAGGTCAGGTGGAGTTATTGTGTCGTATTCTTCGTATCGGAAGTTTTACCTGAATGGAGTTGAAATGACCCCTGATAACTACGAGGACAAAACCATTTCGGCACCAGGTGGTGTGGTTACCTTCGAGCACGGCTTGGATAACACCCGCTCAGATAACGATACAGACTACGACTTCTTGATTCAGACTACCGTTGTACGTGTCTATCACAAGAACAACCCCTCTATTTACGAGGATATCACCTTTGTGCAGTATCCAGCTATGTATGTAACGGTTAATGCAGGAATTGAGGGTAAATGGAACTATATCAACGTAAATGGTAATGGTTGGGAGAATTGGACTACTAGCAGCGGTGCAGGTACAGGCTGTCCAACTGTTAAAGTTGGTAGAGATAATGTGAAGGTCTACTGGGTAGGTATTGGAGGTAAGTCGCAGGCTAGTACAATCCACAATATGTATCAGATTACCGTAACGGCATTCGATGAGACCACTGCAAATTATATCGTAGCAGACCCACGAGCAGAGGCAACTGATATTACAATATTCCCTGGTTATAATCACGGCTCAAGCAGCCAGGCTCCCGACTATCCTGTTCAGCCTGACCAGTTGGGTGTAACAACAATCAAGGGATATCGTGGTACTCTTGTGGAGAATTCCGATAATCTTGTGGCTCCGGAGTTTATTGTAGCCTCACACTGCTCAACGTGTACTAATGCAGATCAATACTTCTACTCTGAAGATAGCGGTTATAATCGTTGCGCAGGATATCAGGAGGCAGGCTACCCAGCGGGCCGTTGGCGTCTCCCAACAACTGCTGAGTTGGAGGTAGTAGGTAAGTTGTGCGCACAAGATAAGTTGCCACAGATTTTTGTGGATGGTGTCGCATATGTAAGTGCTTCGGGTACTTTCTTGAATAGTGGTGGTAGCTTCTCGCCATCAACAACAAATCAAGCACAGTCCGTACGTTGCGTTTACGACACTTGGTATTGGAAGGATAAGTGTAACGATACTTCTATGCAAAAGTTGCTTTGGGCTGCCGATGGTAATGTGGCGGATATGAAGGCGAATGGTAAGTATGACACCTACCTACAGAGAGTTAAATAGATTGTAATTTAGTGTTGCAATGAAAAAGATATTTCTAATCATAGCGTCGATGTTTGCTCTTGCGGCGTGCGTAAGAGAGGATATGCCGAGTGTGAAATACCCCGCAGTGGGGGATGACGAGGTGCTTATAGAGGCGAGCATCGTGGTGCCTGAGATGCAGGAAACCCGCTCCTTCGCAGCGCCAGCAATCACATCGCTCCACCTATTGGTATTCGATGAGAATGGCTATCTTATCGAGGCTGATAAGGCTGTTGCAGTGAATGCCTTTGGCGTGGAGAAGGACAAGGAGTACACCTTCAAGGTTAAGCTCGGACAGTCGAACTACAAACGTACTATCCACCTTGTTGCTAACTCGCCTGTGGCTATCAACGATGATGGCACTATGGGATATATGATTGGCGAGCACGAGCGCCGTGTGATTAACACTCTTAGCACCGAGGGTGGCGCAGATGCCTACTGGGCGCAGGTGATTTTGGAGGATGGTATCATCGGCGAGCAGATTACTGCGGCGAATGGCCAGCAGGTCTTCGAGCCTTCGGCAAAGCTTAAGGCGATGCTTACACGAGTGCCTATGGTGCGTAACTTCACACGTGTGTCGCTTACGAACAACGCGTCGGACTATATCAAGAACGTGGAGATTATGATGATGAACATCCCTGATAAGGGCAGTGTCGCTCCACTTATCAGCGATGGCCGTTACGCATCGTTTGCCGAGCGCAGTGGCACGCAGAATAGCGAGTATGGCTACGACGATATCTCGGCGCAGGGTTATGAGGGCTATGAGCCTAACGATATGGCTCTTATGAACTCCGACTGGGGTACACGTATCGACTTCTACGAGCGTCATCAGCAGAGTGGTGGCCGTGTTGTTGCTACACCAGCCTTCGCCATTGTGCGAGGCCATTATGTAGGTAGCACTGCTACGGATAGAGATTACTCTTACTATAAGATTGACCTCTGCTACCAGAACACCTCGACAGGAGCTACGGAGCTTTATAACCTCCTTCGTAACATCGAGTACAACGTCATCATCACAGGCGCTTCGGGCCGTGGCTATGCTACTGCCGAGGAGGCTGCTGTGGGTGCTGCTACGAACAACCTTAACTTCGCCGTTGAGACAAAGAGCTTGAATAATATCTCGGATGGCGAGCGTCGCTTGAGCGTGGAGTACACACAGCGCGTTCTCACTCAGGGTGATGCACTCTTCACGCTGAAGTATCGCTTCGAAACCAATATCGCTACGGGTGCTACCAACAACAATGCGGTTTCGTTCTCGAACCTCGCGGGTAACGTCTTGGCGGTGAATAATGCTGCGGGTGCTACCGATGCGGAGAAGTATATCGTGAGCAAGAGTACGGGTGCTGATGGCTGGAATACTGTGACCTTCAAGACGCAGGCTATCAGCGGTACTAAGCTGCAGACCATCATCCTTACTGCCGAGAACCTCCAGCGAAGTGTGGAGTTTATCCTCGGTAGCCCTTATACTATGGTTCTCGATATGGTCCCAGGCTCGGATACGAATATCGTCGAGCGTAAGGTTGGCGCATCTGTTTCTGCGAAGATTAGCTTGCCTATTGGTCTTCCCGAGGCGCTCTTCCCACTACAGATTTACCTCGTTGCCGAGGCTCTATCGCTCTCACCCGATGCCGCGAAGAATGTCCTTCCGGTTATTACCGACCTCGACTCGAATGGTGTCCCTTCGAGCGAAGGCACCCATTTCGGCTATGTCATCACCATCGAAGCGGATTACTACTATAAGATGGATACCGAAGGCAAACGTTCGGGGGAGTATAACAACGAGGTTACGCTCTATTTCAAGACCTCTATGGCTGACTCCTCATCGGTGGTAAACATCTATAACCCCTATTTCGAGATAGCTTCAGATAGCTTCACCGCCCAAGCGGCAGGACGATAATAATTTAAAGAAAGGTTGAGTTTCTCAACCTTTTTTTATTAACTTTGTGTGGAGAAAGTTTTAACCCTAATATAGGTTATGAAGAGTCTTATGCGAATTATAGCTGTAGTGGCAATGGCAATTGTGATGGTGGCGTGTGTCAATAAATATCCTGTCCCTACGCCAGAGCCTACGCCGCGACCTACGCCCGAGGAGCCAGATGTCTATAGCTACACCATTATGATTTATGGCTGTGGTGGCGCAACTCTCGATAGTGGTAATGAGCATATCGTAAGCGTGCTATCTGACTATTTGGAACTCCCAGAGCATATCAATGTCGTGGGACAGATGAAGTGGAGCAATGGTTATAGGTCGAGGTGGTCGGATGGCCGGGGTGGTGTGACACGCCTCCAGTACAACCATACAGCAAAGAGGTTTGATAATGAGGCTTTTAGCGACAATAGCTTTCGTATTGATGACTCTGCAAACCTCGCGGAGTTTATCACGTGGGCGCGAGAGACGGCTCCTGCGGATGAGTACATAATGGTGTTTTTAGGTCACGGCAACTCCTATCATCCAGCCTTTGAGGGTGACGTTACACGTGGCACGTTGCGCGACGATGAGGAGATCGCATATCTGGGCCTTAATGCCATTGTCGATGCTTTCGAGAGTACGGGAACGCGCTTCAGCCTTACCTATATGATTAGCTGCTTGATGAATAGTATCGAGTATGCTACGGAGCTTACGCCATACACCAGCTACTATCTCGCTCCTAACCACGTCCACGCCTTATGTGGTGCGGAGCTATATAGTATTGTTGAGCATCTTATCTCTGTGGAGAAGCCCGATGCCACAACCATCGTCGATGCAGTGCAATATTTCCTTGATTTGAATTTCGATGACTTTTTGGTGGAGGAGTCGATGACTCTCGACCTTACGCTCACGAAGTGTAGCAAGATAGCTGCGCTGAATAGCGAGATACGTAAGTTTGTGGATGCTGTCGTTGCGCTCTACGACGAGGAGGCGACTATTGGTGCGGATGCTATGCTTGACTGTTATGGCTTCACTACGCAGGCTATTGACGAGGCTCTGAGTAATGCCTACTATCCTATTGCGGCTTATCACTCGGAGCGTGAGCTTCAGACTACGGAGTGGTATCGTATTAGTTATGGCTTTGATATCGTGGATATTGCAGCACAGGTTGTAGCGGCAACAAACAACGGCACACTCCGCTCTGCGGCAGAGAAAATTAGGAACGCAGCGACGCAGGCTATCGCTTATCAGCGAGCTATAAACCTTGAGGATGTTGAGAGTGTCTACTACAACGTTACGCTTGTCAACCAGAGTCAGTGGGCATCGCTTGGCTACGAGGCTGCGGGCTACGAGGATACCACGTTCGATAGAGCAACGGGTTGGAGCCGCCTGCTAAAGCGAAATAAAGCGACATTCCGTCACGTGCGATAATTTAACTATTAACGAGCAATAAAGAGAGTTATGAGAAGTCTGTTGAGAGTGCTATCTATGGCGGTCATAGCCGTTGTGTTTGTGGCGTGCGGCGAACCTAATGATAATCCTCCTACTCCTGTACCTCCTACACCTATCCCTCCGCAGAGTGAGATTAGGAGCTACACTATTATGACCTATGGTTGTGGTGGCGGAGAACTTGACGAATTCTACGAGGAGACAATAAAGAACGTAACACTCCTTGATGTCCCTCCTCATATTAACATCGTGGGACAGATGAAGTGGAGCAACGGCTACAAATCGGAGTGGTCTACGGGCGATGGTAGCGTGACACGCTTCCAATACAACCACGCAGCAAAGGGTTTTGACAACGAACCTTATGGTGACAATAGCTTCCGTATTGATGACTCTGCGAATCTTGCGGAGTTTATCACGTGGGCGCGTGAGGAGGCACCTGCGGATGAGTATGTCATCATCTTTATGGGACACGGTAACGCCTACCACCCTAACTTGGAGGGCAGTGTAACACGAGCTATTATGCGCGATGACGAGGAGCCAGTCTATTTGGGATTGAGTGGTATTGCTGAGGCGTTTAGGAGCGTGGATGCGCACTTTAGCCTTAGCTTTATGATGTGCTGCTTGATGAATAGCATTGAGTATATCACCGAGTTGGAGCCATATACAGACTACTATCTTGCCTCAAGTCACGTTACTTCGATTAGTAGTGGCGAGATATACCTTATTCTTGAGAGTCTGATAGGTATGGAGGAGTATGATGATATGAGTCTCGTTGAGGCTGTGACGCAATATATCGACCAGGATTACGATATGTGGTGGAGTCAAAATCTGTTGGCCATAGACCATACGTTGACTAAGTGTAGCAATGTTGCCGCGCTGAACGATGCCATCCGTGAATTCACAGATGTTGTGGTAGCGCTCTACGATGAGGAGATGACTATTGGTGCGGATGCTATGCTTGCCCGCTATGGCTTCACCGCAGCCGACTTAGATGAGGCGTTAAGTGGGGCTTACTACCCTGTTAATGCGACCTTCTCGGAGAGTGATATAAAGGCCCTGGAGTGGTACCGTATGGACTACGCCTTCGATATCGTTGATATCGCCACAAAGGTCGCCGCCGCCACCCAACATAGCGATGTTATCCGCACTGCCGAGAATATCAAGAGTGCCGCCGCCGCAGCCATTACTTACCAGCGCGATGCTAATTTATTGGCGGTGGAGCGGGTTTGCTATACCGCACTGCTCGTAAACCAGAGTCAGTGGGCATCGCTTGGCTTGGAGAGTGCTGGATATGAGAATACGGCTTTCGATATAGCAACGGGCTGGAGTCGTCTGCTAAAGCGAAATAACGCGAAATTCTCCCACGCAAGATAGTTTATGTATCAAGGAACAAATAATAGAGGCTGTGACAATCTATCACAGCCTCTATTATTATGTCAGGGATGACCTACTGTCCCTCAACGTATGTAAGTGTAATCTGCCTATTTGAAGAGTTGTAGAGCGTCTTCAAATCAGGAAGTATTGTCGAGTAGTACTTGCCATCAATCGAACACATAACTTCGATAGGATCATTTGTCCAGTTGAACTCATACTCGGCACGCATTCGCAACTCATAGTAGATTTCAGACATAGGGTTATTCTCGTCCTCGGCCTTAACGGTCAACGAACCGATTCTACTACCGTCGTGCAGACGTGTGAACGATACGAACTGTCCTGCTGGCACGCTCTGTGGCGTTGAGGTCGAGGTGCCATTGCTCTGCTGTGGAACGTAGAGAATCTCACCCTTGATAGGGGTATTGGATACCTCGAAGCTCTTCGAGTGGTATGTCACCTGGTCAGGGTTTGCACTTATGGTGATTGTGCCACCGCTAACGATAGAGTTCTTCTTGAAGTATATCGTCTTGCGCTCGCCGTATGGGTCGATAGTCTGGTCGATAATCAGAGGGAGCGATGTAATGCTACTCCAATTAGTCCAGTGGTCTGCCTCGGCGGAGTTCAAAGCATCGACGCGATATACAAACCTGCCATTTCCCAAATCCTCGAGCTTTGGCTTGTGATAGTAGTAGCCATTGCCATTGCTATCCTTGTCGAACATCTCTACCGAGATATCCTCGAAGTTAGCACCCGAAATACTCCTATTCATACCCTTGTGTAGCGAGAGCATTGGAGCATCGATAAATATCTCAAATGCGTGGCCAAATGGGTTGATAGAGAGCATATCGCTGCCGCTACCCGCGCTATATGACGTTACGTCGAACGACACCGCGATAGTCTCATCTGGGAGGTACTCAAACTCGATGTTGTCGACCACCTCGCTTGCGGTTATGGCATCCGCTGCCAAGCCCTCATCGCTACGATAGCTACCCTTGCCATTTACCTGTGCCGCAAAGCGGAAAGGACGATAGTTGATAACCTCGAATGTCACCGAGCGGAATGTCTCACCATTATATAGCTGCGAAGGGTCCTTCACCTGTATGGAGTTCTGCTGGTTTGATGCTATACGTACCACCTCCGCACTATTAGGTTTGTTGGTCTCCATATGGATTTGGAAGTTGTTCTCCGCATCCCATATATCGCTTTTTTCACGAGGATAGAAACCAAAGATACGTCCTCCCGTAGACCAGATATCCTTGTTATATGGCTTAAAGTAGCAGTCGAAATCACCCTTCGTAAAGCTATAGGAGTAGTTCGCAGAACTCTCGGGAACACGGATGTCGTTATCGGCATAGTGGTCCAAGTTCGAAGAGTAGAGCAGGAACTCCTCATCGGTAAGCTCTCGGTAGTGTTCGCCATTGGCCATAAGGCTTACGTCAAATACCACTGGCACAAAACGCTTTTGTGGCACGAGGATATACTTTACAACCTCCTGATCGGTGATCGTTGCATCGGCATTGACCGAGTAGTACGATAGGTTAGGAAGCACAATCTCGTTGTGGTGGTCGACGAAGGTCACCATCTTTGTCACATAGTCGAAGTACTCTGCTTCGAGTGTTACATACTCAACCTCCTCGTTCTTCATATCCATAACATTCTTGAAATAGATATGGTGCTGGCCTGGCTCGTTGACGGTAAACTTATACTTATATCCGATGTCGGTGATTCTCTCGCCGTTGAACTCAAAATCAAAGTAGTTGCCATAGCCATCCTCGCCATCACGAACAATAGGCAATATCTGGCCCGTAGCTGCGCGACCATCAAGACCATTTGTTGTGACAAGAACATCCATTGGGAATAGCTCCTCGGGGCAGGTGTTAGGGATGGTGAATACTACAGTGACGTTCGAACTCGACTCGCTGTTATCCGTTACACCGCCATATACCTCGGCACTCACCCACGTAGGTATAAACTCCTTGGTGCGCATCAAGATAATACGAATCTTACGCTGCAAGTGGCCATACTTTACCACTATCGATGCTCGCTCATACTCTGTGCCGCTCTTAAGAGTATTCATATCCAGCGATATCTCACCCTTGCCTGTTGTGGCGTTGAACTCCACTCTGTTGCCAATTGTAAGGTTAGGGTTAAAGGTGCTGGATACCTTCTGGTCATCCTCAATCCACGATACCTTCAACTTATCGAGGTTGATGGCTGTGCCATCCAATTGCTGAATACTAAAACCAAGTTTTAGCACGTCGGTTTTAGGCTCGCCGCTCGTTGCATTGGCCTCCACTACTGCTGTGGCATTATCCACCGAGAGGATAAAGTTGTTGTTGCGAACCGAGGTTACCTCGTCCGAGATAGAGAGCCAGATGTTGTTTGTTGGAGGTGCTGTAATAGCCTCGTTGAAGCTCTGGCAGCCGTTTGTTAGGTTGCCTGCGATGTGAATCTCATAGTGGTGGTTACGCAATATCTCAACGAACTCACTCTCGAGGTCGAGGATGTTCACACGATAGTAGTATCGCTCCTCCTGCTTTACGCCATTAACGATGTTGCAACCACGAAGGATAAGGTCAACAGGGTTGGTACTCAAGTTGCGACTCTCGAATACGAATAGCTCGCGCTGTGTGGTAACATCAACGATATCCGATACCATATCTCTGCGCTCGGGCAGCGTTACGTTCTTCTCCGTTAGCCAGTTATGCTTAGAGTGAGCAGTCGAGGTATCCATCACGCCGAACTCTGGCTCGTATGTTGTGCAGGCATAGGTTGGGAAGCCATACTCGGTGTGATATGGTGCTACGGTACCAAATGCCAAGGTGTTGCAGATAGCAAATCCTGTAACCTCAAAAGAGTCTCCCTTCCACTCGTCGTTAGCATCTTCGCCCTCGCCATCCGATACTACTGTAAACTTCGCCTGATTGCGGAGTAGGATGATAGGGTTTCCCTTGCCACTTACGCCACGATGCGACTCCGACGTAGGGATAGTCTCGATTGTCAACCAATCGACAAATGCCTCGGCATTAGTGCGGCTGTTGATATCTCGGCCATTGTCCATCTGCACATCACGATAGAGGCTCAGAAGCTCCTTTGGAGCCTCGATACGCGCCCAATAGATAAGCATTCCCGCGCTACCCACCAACGCCGAGAGTACCTCATCCTCGCTCTTGTAGAGATAGTCGGATTTGTTGAATGCCGACATATTCTGGTTTGCAAGTAGATGAAGTATACGTGTAGTCTTGGGTACAGTAGCGCTGAAGCTGCCGCTCAACCTATCTTGGCTGCTGCTTACAATCTGTGCTGGTGAGGTCGTAAGAAATAGTCCATTCTCATCGAAGCAGAAGAGTGTCAACGTCTGCAACGTCATACCATCGGGGTCCACAGCGCGTGTGTCGACCGTAAACGGATTAGGAGCCTTGACATTGAGATGCAATCTCATCTCATCGCCAAACACACCGACCTCGGTATTAGGTTGCTGTGGCACATTTGGGATATCCTCATAGTTGCGACACGCCGCCGCCATCACCACCAGCGCCAACACTGCAAATATGCTGTATATGTGTTTCATATTTCTAATCGTTAAATTTGTTGATTAGTAACGCTATTTCTTACGATTTACATCGCGCACGCAACGGATGTAGTAGCCTGTTTTATTTGAGTCATAATTAGGCACCTCGTTCGACACCCAATTATCCTTATCGTTGATGTCGGCATCGTCGCCATTACCCGTAATACAGAAGTAGTATTGGCCTACCAGCAATCGGTCCATAGCGCGTGACGACTGCTGAAGTTCAATCATCTGGTCAATCTCTGCCTTTGTAGGCAAGCGCCAATCATCGTAGTGGATAACGACCTCAGGATGGCCGTTTACATTCTCATCCCACACATTATTCTCGTTCTCATCAATAAACGTTGTCTCGACATACTCTCGACAATGCTCCTTGGCAAACTCATAGAAACCACCAACAACAGGGATAGGGTAAGGTGTTGAAAGACTTGCTGCATTTGCAAGAATGGATTGATAATGAGTCTCGCCAAGCTGCGACGCAACCTGTAGGTTTGGAGATATCATAACCGAATTATCGTGCGCGTTCTCCAGTGTGCCATCACTATTGAGCGATGGATAACCAATTATATAGTTATTCTTGGTCGTAGTAGTACGTATGTTGTACATTCTGTGGTTGCTATACCTCTGTTTGCCCCACGCGCCCCAACCAGTTCCAGGGTCATCTTTATAGGTTGTTGTAGCGTGAGTCATCGAGTAGATATCAGCCTGACCCTTAACTTTGTCTGCCTCATTCTCCTGATATACCTTTCCGACGAACTGATTATAGAATACAACCTGGATGTTCCACACATAGTGTTTTCTATACCATCGAGTTTCGGTTACACCATCAACTGTAACCTCCTTCGTGTAAAGACCGCCAATGGATAGACCTTGTGAGTCATTGTTCGATGCACCTATACCATTGTACCTCCAACGGTAGAAATAATCTGTAGGGAATGTTGATGGACGATAAATACCACCATATACTTTCTCCTGTAGTACACCTTTGGAGTTGTGCCAAGTAACAGGATTACCAATGTTTCCGTAGTGAACATTCTCAACACCCGCAGCTTTGTGATTTGCAGGACAAGTTTGAGGCACTACCCACGAGTAGTCTCTCTCGTTTCTATTCTCTGCCCACCACTCATCGGTCATCTCAAACTCCTTCGACCATTCGTGTTCGTGGTAGAAGTACAATCCAGTGAGGTGAAGGCTCTTATATCCCATATAGTTGTGATAGTGGGAAGCCTCCTCCTGGTCATCTGTTAGCTTCTGGTCCGAGCGATATGAGAAATAACCCTCTTCGTTAGAGATAATGATGTGAGGTATCTGCTCCACGCGGAAGGTGGCGATAAGGCCCTGCTCGTTCATAACCTCAAACTCCAAATAGCGAATAGTATTGAAGTGCGAGTTCCAGTCTAAATCCTCGTCGCCAGCAACAGCATTGATAGGCGAGTAGATGTGGATGTTGCCATTGAGCTTGCGCTCGTCGCCAGGTGCTACAACAGCTCTAATATGTTGAATATCAGCTCCCTCCTTCTTGTAAAGGTTTAGCTCGCGCTGCAAGACCTCTTCCTTTGTAAGTTCGGGATACTCCGTAATCTTGATATCGAAACCAGGGTCGGTGCCGAGCTGAATCTTCTGGCCAAACTTGTCGATATAGTAGGCGTAGACACCATCGCCCTCCTCATATACGGGTGCGGTAATGCCATCCGACTCCTGGGTAATATCCACCGACTGGAAGCTATCCAAGCGAGCGTTGTGGCTATATACATCCTTAAGCGTGATGCTCTTGATAGGCGATGATGAGGTAAAGGTGAGCTGGTCGAGATCGAGGTTGGTGTTGTAAATCTTCACAACCTCCATATTCAGCGTTAGATACTTCGCCTCGTTCTGGCCGATGCCAACATCCACCTTCTGCCAATCCAGCGTAACATACTCGGCATTGTTAATCTCGATAGGAGTGTTCTTCTCCTGTGCGCCTATGGCGTTGATATTCACGTTGATAATATAGCACTTATTGCGCTCAAAACGATTCTCTTTGCTAATCGGAATCTTATACCAATTCACAGGACTTGCGCTCTCCTTGCTGCCATCCTTGCTGCCATCCTTATTCCACATCATAGGGATGTTGAGAAGGAGCGCACTCTCGTTAGCGGTCTGCTTCGACCAATCGTTGGCATAGGCATAGCCGATAAGTGTTAGTGAGGTGCTACCATTGCCGCTATTCCACTCGAAGGTGTTGGCATTAAGTCCCATCTCCTCGGTAGTCTGCTTCTGGCAGCTATACTTAACACCCTCCTCGGGTCGTACAACAAGGGTGCTGATAGGGAGCTGATAGAAGGAGTAGAGAGGCACACTGCCATCCATCTCCTGACTAAACTCCACGCTTGAGCCTTGTGTGAGTGTCACAACAATCTTTGCAGCTGCGCGATATAGCGTTCCTGCAAGGTATATATCCTTATTCTTCTGGCCATCGTTGATAACATAGGCTGTCATAGCCTCGGGAGCAGTCTCGTTGCCACTCTCCGAGAGATAGGCGAAGCCATCCATAAGGAAGTAGTCGGGATTTTGCTCACCCTCAATACCAGAGAGGTGGATATTCTCGTCGGACTGTGTCATCTCGCATAGCTCCTCCCACGTTGTTGCGGTGCTGAGCGGCGATGTAGAGTTGGCAATCATATACACGAAATACTTCTCGCCTACGGTAAACTCATCACGATTCTTGCGAAGTGTGAACTCGCCGCCACCAACCACAGGCGATGCTGACTTATCTATACGTTCGCTATATACGACGTTATAGGCCTCGTCCATAACATAGACATCCACCAATGCAAGCGATGACTCGATGTCGGTATCCTCCGAACGTGTGGTTATGCCGAGCGACTTTGCCGAGATGATAATCTTGTCGCTTCCCGCAGGACGCTGCTCAATCTCAACATCGCTATTGGTACACGATACGAGCATTAGAAGTGACGCAAATATGATAGAAATATAGTTTCTCATAGCCTTTTATTAGTTCAGTTCATTACTCTGGGTTACTCCTGACGAATTGATATCCAATGGATATCTGGTTCGTCGTTAGCATTCGTACCATCCCAAGGGTAATACAAACCATTGTTATTGCCTTTGTTGATGATTAGCAATGGGTTAGCCTCGGCATTCCAATCTACGGTGTATGTCAAACCGAGCTTTATGACGTTGCCAATGTTATTAGGGTTCTTCGCCACCACAACAATCTTATAGAAGTTGTTTGCCTCGGCCTCGATAGCAGCATCAGTAACCAAAACATTGTATTCCGCGTCGGTGCCGTTGGTTGTGTAGATGCGAACTTCGTAGTCGGCGCTGCTTGCGTTGATAAGCGTAGGACGCCACGTAGCACCCTCTGGCGACTCCATCATAAAGTAACCCACAAAGGCACCTGCTTCACCCGAAGCGTCGCTATTGTCGTAGCGAACCGTAGGCACGTCAACAGGAGCCGCAGCACTCTTGTCGGGCGCGGTCATAAGGTTGGTGTGGATAGGTACCGAGAGGTCGAGATTCCATACGGGCTCATCCTCCCACTCTGCAACAACGAGGTTCATCTTTAGACCGATGTTGACAGCCGTGATGGTGTAGTCGTAGAAGTGGTTACGTACGATATCGTAGTTTTCTCCCGAGGGCTGGCCATTATCGTAGTTGCAGAAGCGGATGCCCTTCTCGTATGGGAACTCTACACTCTCGACGATAGTGCCATTCTCCACTCTGTTAAGCTCTACGGCAAGAGCTAAATCGGTAGTGATTGACTCGTTGTAGTTTAGGCTATTATTCTTAGTCTCAGGGATATAGATGTTATATGAGCCAGAGTTGAGTCCCATTGTCGTAGCGCTAATGTTGGTCATCAGCGATGCGTCGGTATTAGGGCGGAATACATCGCTACGCACCATACTCTCGGTGTGGTCGGCAGTGTTCCACTCGGCAGGTAGACAGTAGCCATTTGCATTTGCGTAGTTGAGTTTCAAGCCGCTAATCTTCCAACCCTCGGCCTTCACCTCGTCAGAGAGTTTTACGCCCACCTTCGCAGTAGCACGAAGCACGCTAATCATACCCATCTCTATTCGGCGGTTGTCGGGCATATTGGTTGGGAACTCGAAACTCTTTACGCCCCACATCGGAATTGATGCAGCGAGTGGGGTAGCATAGACCAACTTCTCAAGAGAGGGAGTGTTGTTGTTATAGCTGATGCCATAGCTGCGGTTTGTGCAGTTTGCTATGACCATAACGCGATACGATTCTCCCAAAACATACCTAAATGTGGCAGGAAAGGCGCATACGAATGTCGCCCTACCATCAATCTCCTCGCTCTGAAGGATTGGTAGTTCATCGAGGAATCCACCATCCGCACCATAGACGAAAACCTTGAGCGTAGCGATATCGACTCTATTCTCGAAGTCGCTACCCTCGATGCTCGAGTAGTCGCCACCCCAAGTCTTGTCATCGGCACGTGTGCCGAGCTGTGCGGTAGCATCCATCGAGAATGTTGCGACCATAGGCTCATCTCCCACAACTTCGTACTTTACATCCTCTACACGCGAACAGGAACTGCATAGAAGAGTGAAAAGTAGCGTTAGGAGAGATATATGTGTTATGCCAAATTTCATATTCCAAAGCATTATAGGTCGGTATCGTTAATGACTACGCTCCAAGAGTTGATGATAACCACGCCAGCAGCCCAATTACCAAACTCATCAAGGAAGAACGTGAGGTTGTACTCATCCTGACGATCCAAGTACTCCTGATTGCTCATATTACGGTTGTAGTAACCCTTAACAAGCAGTGCATAATCCTTCAATGGAATAGAGAGTACGAGCTTATCGTTTGTAGTGTTGTATACCGAAAGGATAGGGTTGTTGTCAACCAACAGACGGTTAACTGTAAACTCGGCAAGAGCCACGCTAACGGATGTCTGCGTACGTGTAGCATCGTATATATCGCCCTCGCCAACGCCTGCCGAACCAGAGGTTACGCTCCAAGGATAGTAGGTAATAACCTCCTCCGAGAGAAGTGAGTTGTCATACTTGAGAGCGCCGTTTTTATCGGTAATCTCGAAGCGGAATAGATCCTTATCTACGTCGATACCCGAGAGATGCTGCAAAATTACGCGTACGACGTTAGTGTCCTTCGTAAGAGAGATGGTCTCCTTACGCACGCCATACTTACCCTCGATTGTGATACGCTTCATACCGTGGAATAGCTGACCTACATCCTCCTTTACGGTGTTGTTCTCCTCGCGGGCCATAGTACAGTTAAGCTCCGTGATATGCGAGATGTTGGCAGTTGGCTGTGGCACCATAAAGTTGTTATTCATAAGACCGTCGCCACACCACGCAACAAGGTCATAGGTGCCTGCTGTGAGGTTGTCGAGGGTCATAACATAATCCTCCTGTGCCAGTGCCTCGCCGCTATCGACCATTCTTGTTACGAGCTTACCTGTCTCGGCATCGTAGACGCATAGTGTCACGTAGTCTACCGAGTTTGCAAACGCATCGGCAAACTTCATATTCATATCGTACTTAAACTTAATGTTGCACACCAAAGTACAATTTGAATTATCCTCCGTGATAGTGCCGCACGACACCATCAATGCCGCAATTGCCAACGAAGGAAGAATTGCCAATCTCTGAAGTAGGTTTCTAACTCTCATCCCTGTTAATGTTTTTCGTAATACCTGTTTTATTTATTATTTTAGCTCCTATAAGGGCGGCCAAGCCCTTATAGGAAAAGTATCTCTGCGTCGAGAGATTTAATTAGTTCAACTCAACATCGTTCTGAACCAAAGACCAAGCAAGAACGTTGATCTGAGCTGCAAGGTGTGCAGGCTCATCAGCCTCTGGCTTCTCAGGGATGATATAGTGCTCTGGGTTGTAAACTGGAGTACCCAAGCCTGTGATGCTCTTCAAAGAGACCTCATACCAGTGGTTACGAACAACACCAGTTGTGCTGCCGTAGTGGTTGATGTTTGTGTAGTAGTATGTGTAACCAGTTGTGTACATCTTCGCAGGGCTTACAGCGCCGAGGATTGCATTAGCATCTGCAGCTACACCAGCAGCATCGTAGTATGCAATACCCTCCTTTGCACGCATCTTAACCTCGTAGCGGTTGTCTGCAGTTGTGTCAGGCATCTGGTAGAACTCTACATCGTCCTTATTTACAGATACATAAGTCTCACCATTCTTAACGAAGAGCTTCGATGCAACGGTGTTAACCATAACAGTCTTAAGATCCTCGATAGTGTACTGAACGCCATACCACTCACCAAGTGAGATAGCATTGCCATCCTTATCAACAAGCTGTGCAGCAACGAGAAGCTGTGGAGTCTGGTTACCCTCACCTGGATTTACGCTATTCTGCTCGGCAGCAGGTTTTGTATTCTCGAAGTAATAGTCTACAGCGCCGTTGTGAGCCTTAAGAGCGTTGAATGTAAGGTTGTGTGCAGGAATGGCAGTTGTAGCAGCCCAGTATGAACGGAAGAATGGAGTGTTGTTCCACTGGAAACCAAGTGTAGTAGCATCCCAAGCAGCGTCGATAGCCTTTACGAGGTTAGCCTCAGCGGTGTTGTTAGTAACGCCCCAACCGAGAACCTTTGCGTAGATGTTGCCCTCGCCAGCGTTGTACTTAACGCCAGTATCGTACATATTGTCCTCCTTAATCTTAACCTCTACAGCAGCAGCAACACGCTCAACGTAGATGTCGATAGGGTTAACACCCTCAAGCTCCAAAGTGCCAGGAGCCTCTACATCGCCGACAGTAGTAGTGAAGATGTTCTCAGGGAGAATCTGTGTAGCGGTAATCTTCACAGTACCATCCATATATACAGAGTTAGACATCACGAAGTTACCCTTATCATCGTAGAGAGACTCCAATACTACAGCCTCAAGCTCAGCCTTGCTCTTTGTTGTTGCAGCGGGACCGTTTACGATAGCAATCACCTGTGTTGGAAGCTGCTGCTTTGCGCCCTTGATAACGAGAACTACATCCGAGATCTCCTCGATGTAAGTCTTGTCGTTCTCTGCCGCGAAGTTAGGCTTGTATGTGATGAAGTTGTCACCACCAGCTACACCGTTAACAGCATAAGCGCCGCCCTGTGCATCGAAGAAGTAGAAATCTACCTTCTCAACAGCGTTCTCAGCATCCGAGCCATCCTTGTAATCACCTGGAACACCCGCGCGTGTCAAATCGCCAGCAGACTTGATGTTAACCTTAAGAAGAGCAGAGTCACCGTTTGTAGGCACCTTCTCAATCTCGTTGAAGCTGTCGTTACAGCCTACCATTGCAGCAAGTGCAAGAGCTGCAAAAAATAGTTTTTTCATAATAGAAAATTTAATGGAGTTAATTGTTTATTATAAATAATTGGTTTGATGATATTCCTATTAGTTGAGGCTCTTTTCCAACTCCTTGAGGTTGTGCATTGCCTCCGCAGAGCCTTGTGCTGCGGCCTTCTGCCAAGCCTCACGTGCCTTGTCGTTGTTGCCACATACGGCATAGGCGTAGCCCATAGTTAGCTGAACGTTAGCATCCTCCTGGTCGGTGAGCTTTAGGATTGCAACAGCGCCCTCGCAGTCGCCATTGTTGAGCTTCATTACTGCTGCGTTTACTGCTGCTGCCACCTCGTGTGGGTAGGTCTCTGCTGCTACGGCCATAACGTGCTGATACTCCTTCGAACCACGCTCGTAGCTGCCTGCAACCTGATACATCTCGTCGATAGAGAGTTTGTATGGGTTCTGGTCGATAAGTGCGCGAGCCTCCTCGAGGTTAAAGTTACGAACGCTATAGATAATGCGATAGTCGTTGCGGCGCAACTTTGGATACATTTCGTTCATAAGTCGCTGATAGATGGTTGGAGGCATAAGCTGCGAGAGTCGGTAGTCCTTCTCGTCGAGTGTCAAAGCTGGATCATCAATCAAGGCGTATACCTTATCGCGGTAGAGGAGTCCTGGTGTCGCATCAACCAACTTACGCAAGCCTACCCAATCCTCGCCACAGCCGATAGCCTCGATACGCTCACGCTCGATGCCTGTCTTCATCGATACGTAGTCGGCAAGTGAGTTAGCACGATTCTGCGAAAGTGTCTGGTTGTGAGCCTGTGTAGCCTCTGGAGATGCCCAACCCTCGATGGTGATAGATGTGATTGTGAGGTCCTCATCCTGGTGTACGCGGTCAATAGAGTTCAGGATTGATGCAAGCTCCACCTTGTTGTTGCGGTAGTTCTCCAGGATTACATATCGGTCTACCCAGAAGTTGATGTATGCCGTATGCGACTCCTCACGAACCTTGATAGGCTCGGGATTAGGCTCTACGAATGCCAACAAGTAGTGTGGCTCATACTTATCGTGAAGCACCTGCTTGAGTGGAGTACTGCCCAATGCTACGAGAGCCAACGAGCAGCCGCAGCTACCCTCGTTGATAGAGATTATAGCATCCTTCATCCAAGGCTCATAGGCAACCTCGGCGCTGTATGCTACCAACTGCTTCTTGCCCTCCTTGCGCTCTGTGCGTGTTGCCTCGCGCTCTGCGTATAGTGGCGACTTGGTAACTGTCTGCTCGCCATTACGCATCCAATAGAGCCACGCGCGGCGGCCCATAACCTCGATTGAAGGGAGTTCTACGGACTTATCCTCTCGCTTCATTACGGGCGTAAGCACCATCGTCTCATCGCCACCTACCTCAAGTTGGCTGATGTCGATATTCATAGCAATATGCACACGGTCATTGCTATTTGTAACACTCAAATCCTTCACCTCCACCTGATTCTCGGCAACCTTTTGCGCCGAAGCAGTGAAGCTAACCATTGCCAATGCAACAACACTCAATGTGTATAGAATAGTCTTTTTCATACTGCGTCAGATTTAGAAGAGGTAAACAAAATTGATTGCGAGCTTTGTAGGGCCGTAGTAGACGTGCTTTCCTGAGCCTATCTGCTCGCCACATTTCGGACACTCGTACTTATTGTACATAGTATATGCTACACCGAAGCAGGCCTCTACTTCGAAGTTCCAATGCTTGTTAAGCATCCACGCATAGCCGTAGCCTACGCCAGCACCCACGAGCAAGCCCTCGAAACGATAGTCGCGGAGCTGTGAGAATGGTGTGCCGAGGAAGTCGGTTGCAAAATCTATGTTACCAGCGTTGTACTGCATACCCAGAAGGTGGGCTGCAAAAAAATGACCGCCGAATTTACGACAGGTCCAATAACGGATTTCTGGTTGTATCAACCAGTGTTTCCACTTCTTGTTGTCTGCGAATTGGAATGGGTTGTAGTTTGCCGACAAATCGAAGGTAAACTTCTCGCCCAGTCCAGCCTCAATGCCAAGATTAATTGTAGCAGTAGCATCATAGAGTAGATTGCTCTTGATGGCGAACTTTTGAGCTGATGACTCTTGGATAGTGATTAACATCACTAATCCAAAAAACAGTAAAAATTTCCTCATATTAGTGTTGGTTAATTTCATCTTTTGTGGTAGTTGCGTAGCCTGATGATGTAAGTCTGCATTGCATCCATCATACCCATTTTTTCGCACCGTCCTCTCTAATCGCACCAGGCACTAACTACTGCTTTCTAAAAGCGATACAAAGTTGATAAAAAAAAACCATAAAAACCAAATTTTCTTCAATGTTTTTGTGTTTTTTTATCATAAACCGCGGTTTTTTTTAATTTACTTGGTCTTTAATCTGTAGAGGCTAAATACTTTTGAGAATTTGAGAACAATGTTTGGTCGTTGCTGAAATTCTATTGGATGTTTAGTAGTTCCTCTTTGTCCCTCCGACAGGAGAGATTTGCCTATTTCAAAACCTATTTATTCGTTCACTTTATGAATTTTGAACAATTCTTATTACCTTTGTATAGAGAGCAAATTTGAGAAGATTTATGAAACAGGTTATCATTCTAATTGTATTACTCGCTGGAGTATTATGCAATGTTGGCGCACAAGATAGACCGCATCATACGTATACATCCACTACCAAGAGTGATGTGATTAAGACATTCATCACGCAGATGTATAACAACAAACTCTATGAGGATTACGACTTTTTGCGGAAGCATTGTTCTGCGGAACTGCTCAAAAAACTTCAAGATGCGTACCCTTACGATACTGATGGCATAGCATACGCAACTTGGCTATTTAGGAGTGGACAGCAGGATAGCAGGCCCGGAGCAGACGACAAGACTATTATGCTTAAAATAAAAGCGGATGGTGATTGGTTTGTTTACACCGCTTTGGATATGGGATGGAAATTCACCAACAGGATCAAAGTCTCCAACAAAGATGGCAAAATTGTAATAGAAGATATTTGTGAGGTCAAAGATTAGCACAAATTAATAAACAAATGTTTGTTGCCCCACCGGAAATCTGGACTGATTCGATATATGGAATTTGAAAAACGCCCGTAGAAGTGCGTAGAAACGGGGTCGGTGCATTTTTGGTGCAACTTTTTGGGTACAAAAAAAAGTCTACAAGGTTGAAAATCAACTCCTTGTAGACTATTCAGAGCGGAGAGGGAGAATTGACTACTACGCTCCCGTTGGTCGCTTCGCTTAACGCCTTTCCCTTCTGCTTGCCGCAGGGGCCCTTGCAAGCCCACTGCGCAAAAAGCGGCACGCCGACATCTTTTGTTTCCACACCTTCGTCTGCAAGTAAACTTGCGCCAAAGGTATAAAAACAAAAGGTATCGATTTCTCGATACCTTTTTGCTTCGTGGTCTAGCGGAGAGGGAGGGATTCGAACCCCCGGAGCCTCGCAGCTCAACGGTTTTCAAGACCGCCGCAATCGACCACTCTGCCACCTCTCCAAAGGACAAAAGTATAGCATTTTTTTTAAACCACCAAATATTTTCAATAAAAAATTTAAATATTTTTTGACACCATTTTGCAAGGTGCTGTAATACAATGAAATAGATGCTTAGCTAAAAATCGAGAAAATTCGTGCAAAAACTCCAATTTTAAGAAAAATATCCCCAAATGTACGATTCCCATAGTCGCGTCCCGCCCTCAAAATATTGCAAAAATATCTGCGAAAAACCGATAATCGGCACCCATATCGTTCCGTTTATTATATTATATAGTGTAAATCGTCGCTTGCTCGTTGTCGATTTTGTGGTTTTTGGCGGTGGAGGTGTGGGTTTTTACGAAATAATTTCCTATCTTTGTTTGGTATATCCAAAACGGAAGTAATATAAACATTAAATAAATGAGTAAAATGAAACGTTCCGATCTCTATTTTGCCATCGTAATGTTGGCGATATTCGTGCCTTTCTTCCTATCGCCAGAGCTTTATGCGTGGTATAAGGGTTTCAATGCCGAACACGCAATGATTATGGCATTCCTGAAGTTCGCTATTCTCTCGACGCTCGGTGAGATGCTCGGATGTCGTATCTCTACGGGAGAGTACACTCATCCTACATTCGGTGCATTGCCACGTATGGTTATCTGGGGTTTGCTCGGTATGGCTATCTCGATGGCGATGACCGTATTCTCGGCGGGTATCCCAGCATTTATTACCAATATGGGTGGCGGTGAGCTTGTGGCACAGTTCTATTTGCCAGGTCTATCGTGGGGTAAGTTTGTCGTGGCGTTGTCGATTTCGGTTATGATGAACACCTTCTTCGCGCCTGTGTTTATGACCTTCCACAAGATTACCGATGCGCATATCGCGGAGTGTGGTGGCTCGCTCAAGGCTCTTGTAACGCCTATCCCTATGCAGCGCCTTATCAAAAACGTGAACTGGGATGTGCAGTGGGGCTTCATCTTTAAGAAGACCATTCCGCTATTCTGGTACCCTGCGCACACCATTACGTTTATGCTTCCAGGTGAGCTTCGCGTGCTATTTGCTGCGTTGCTCGGTGTGGCCCTCGGCGTTATCCTCGCAATAGGCCTCAAGAAGAAGTAACTGATAATCAGTGAGTATAAGTGTTGCTTATGGGGCTATAAAAAATCATTAAGGAAAACTTATTGCAGATAAGTAAAAAGCACTTATATTTGCACCAGGAAACAGAAAGATAACCAATAAAACTAAATAAAAAATTAACCTAAAAACTAATAAGATTATGGCAAAGAAGTTTATTTGTTCAGTATGCGGATATATTCACGAGGGTAACGAGGCTCCAGATCAGTGCCCATTGTGCAAGGTAGGTAAGGATAAGTTCAACGAGATGCAGGAGGAGGGTGCCGCTCTTGAGTTCGTAACAGAGCATAAGATTGGCGACGGTCGTGTAGATCACCCTGAGATTCTCGAGGGCCTCAACAACCACTTTATGGGTGAGTGTACAGAGGTGGGTATGTACCTTGCTATGAGCCGTCAGGCAGACCGCGAGGGTTACCCAGAGATCGCAGAGGCTTTCAAACGCTACGCTTTCGAGGAGGCAGAGCACGCTTCGAAGTTCGCAGAGCTTCTTGGTGACTGCGTATGGGATACACGTACTAACCTTGAGAAGCGTATGAACGCTGAGGCTGGTGCTTGCGCAGATAAGATGCGTATCGCAGCTCTTGCAAAGCAGAATAACTACGATGCTATCCACGACACTGTTCACGAGATGGCAAAGGATGAGGCTCGTCACGGTAAGGGCTTCGAGGGCTTGTTCCGCCGCTACTTTGGCAACAAGTAATCGCTCGGCGATAACGCGAACATAGATACGGCGAATGGGTTATATGCGTAGCCCATTCGCTTTTTTTTATGCTGTTGGGCGATTCATCCTAAAGGATGAGTTGTGATTTCGAAAAAATATTCATATATTTGTACGATTTTAGAGCTATTGTTCTAAAACCGTCATAGACAACAATCTATAACTAAAACTATAAAGCTATGTTTGCAATTGACAACTACAATTTCGCAGGTAAGCGTGCTATCATTCGCGTAGACTTCAACGTGCCTCTCAATGGCGAGGGCCAGGTAACCGACGATACACGTATCCGTGCTGCTATCCCTACCATTAAGAAGGTCTTGGCTGGTGGCGGTGCAGTAATCCTTATGTCGCACCTCGGACGTCCTAAGAAGAACCCAGATGCAAAGTACTCTTTGGAGCAGATTGTTCCTGCTATCGAGGCTCGTCTTGGCGAGAAGGTGCTCTTCGCAGGTGACTGTATGGGCGAGAAGGCTGCAGAGATGGCGGCTAACCTTAAGCCAGGTGAGGTGATGATGTTGGAGAACCTTCGCTTCTATGCCGAGGAGGAGGGTAAGCCACGTGGTCTTGCTGAGGATGCTACCGACGAGGAGAAGGCAGAGGCAAAGAAGGCTGTGAAGGCTTCACAGAAGGAGTTCGTAAAGCGTCTTGCATCATACGCTGACTGCTATATCAACGATGCTTTCGGTACTGCACACCGCGCTCACGCCTCTACAGCACTTATCGCTGACTACTTCCCAGAGGATAAGATGTTCGGCTACGTTATGGAGAATGAGTTGCAGGCTATCGACGGCGTTATGGAGAACCCACAGCGTCCATTCTGCGCTATTATCGGTGGCTCGAAGGTCTCTACAAAGATCTCGATTATCGAGAAACTTATGGATAAGGTTGACTCTATCATCATCGGTGGTGGTATGACCTACACCTTCGCAGCTGCAGAGGGTGGTCAGGTAGGTAAGTCTATCTGCGAGCCAGATATGTTCCCTGTAGCACTCGAGATTTTGAAGAAGGCCGAGGCTCGTGGTATCCAGATTCTCCGCTCTCCAGATGCTCTCATCTGCGACGACTTCTCGGAGAATGCTAATACTCAGGAGGCTCCAGCAAACAACATCCCAGAGGCTTGGGAGGGTGTCGATATCGCAACAGGTGGTAAGGCAAAGTTCCGCGAGCATATCCTCGGTTGCAAGACTATCCTTTGGAATGGCCCAGTAGGTGTATTCGAGATTAACAAGTTCTCAACAGGCTCACGCGCTGTGGCAGAGGCTATCGCCGAGGCTACCGAGAAGAATGGTGCTTACTCACTCATCGGTGGTGGTGACTCTGTAGCTTGTATCAACAAGTTTGGCCTTGTAGATAAGGTATCTTACGTATCTACAGGTGGTGGTGCCTTGTTGGAGTATATGGAGGGTAAGGAGCTACCTGGTGTAGCTGCTATTCGCAAGTAATTTCTTGTGATAAGGGGCTATCTCCGTCACCAAGCTCATTGCCTCGAATGGGGATGTACGCCAAGTACACCCCCATCCGTGTCAATTTCGACTTGGCAACAAATCTAACCCCTTCTAACAAGAAATTGGGGAGCGAGATAAGGAGCTATTTACTGCCGACGGAAATACGACACGCAGTAGGGCGCTCCTCTTGATGCCTCATTTGTGGAGAACATCTCCTAACCAAGATTACTAATTACTAATTTATAATAGATGAAACGATTAACATTTATCCTTGCAACTGCACTTATGATGACAGCTTGCGCGACTGCCGATAAGCAGGTTCCAGCTATCGACAGCAACAACTTCGATGAGTCTATCGTTCGCAACGATGACTTCTATCAGTGGGCGACAGGTGGTTGGCAGAAGAACAACCCTCTTAAGCCAGAGTACTCACGCTATGGCTCGTTCGACGTATTGCGTGAGAACAACGAGATTCGTATCAACGAGCTCTTCTCGGAGATGACAAAGACCGAGGCTGCGTTTGGTACTGTTGAGCAGAAGATTTCTGACCTCTACAAGATGGGCCTTGATGAGGAGCGTCTTAACCGCGAGGGCGCAGAGCCTATCCGCGAGGCTGTGAACGCTATCCTTGCAACAGAGAGCCGCGATGAGCTTATCGCCTCTATCCCACAGCTTCACACTGATGGTATCGGCGTATTCTTTGCAGGTTATCCTGCTGCGGACCTTGCAGATAGCAATATGACAATCTTCTACCTCGAGCAGGGTGGTCTTGGTATGGGTAACCGCGACTACTATGTTGACGAGAAGAACGCAGAGATTAAGGCTGCTTACCGCACATACCTCGAGAAGATTTTCACGCTCGCAGGTGTTGAGGGCGACATCGCAAAGATGGTTGAGGATGTTGTAGCGGTTGAGGATCGCATCGCTGTGAACTCTTGGACTAACGTAGAGTGCCGCGACATCGTGAAGGGTTACAACCCACACACTATGGATGAGGTACGTGCGAAGTACAACACCGTAAATTGGGATGCTTACTTCGCAGTATTTGGCCTCGAGAACCTCGAGAAGCTCGTTGTTAGCCAGCCATCATCATTCGCAAATATTATGGACGTACTCGCAACAATGCCTGTTGAGGCACTTCGCGCTTACGTTGCTGCACACTACATCGACGCAGCTGCATCATACCTCAGCGAGGAGTTCGCAGTAGCATCTTTCGAGTTCTTCGGCAAGACTATGTCTGGTACACAGGAGATTCGCCCACGTTGGAAGCGTGCTATGGGTGTGCCTAACTCAATTCTTTCGGAGGCTGTAGGTCAGATGTACGTTGCAAAGTACTTCCCAGAGGAGGAGAAGGTACGTGTTGAGACTATGGTATCAAACATCCAGAAGGCATTCTCGAAGCACATCGAGGCTCTCGACTGGATGGGTGAGGCTACAAAGGCTAAGGCACAGGAGAAGCTTGCTGCCTTTACCGTTAAGATTGGCTACCCTAACAAGTGGAAGGATTACTCTACACTCGTTGTAGATCCAGCAAAGAGCTACTGGGCAAATGTTGTTGAGGCTAACCGCTGGTACACTGCCGATGCTATGGCTGAGGTTGGTAAGCCAGTAGACCGCGAGAAGTGGCTTATGCCTCCACAGATGGTTAACGCATACTATATGCCTACTACCAACGAGATCTGCTTCCCAGCAGCTATTCTCCAGCCTCCATTCTACAACCCTAACGCTGACGATGCTGTAAACTATGGTGCTATTGGCGTGGTTATCGCGCACGAGATGACTCACGGCTTCGACGACCAGGGTTCACAGTTCGACAAGGTTGGTAATATGAACGACTGGTGGACTGCCGAGGATCGTGCAGCATTCGAGGCAAAGACTAACATTCTTGTAGAGCAGTTCAACGCTATCGAGATTCTTCCAGGTTTGTATGCTGATGGTAAGTACTCTTTGGGTGAGAATATCGCTGATCAGGGTGGTCTTCGTCTTGCCTTCACAGGTCTTACTGACTACGCTTGGGCAGAGGGCCGTCCAGAGGATATCGACGGCTTCACAGGCGAGCAGCGCTTCTACATTGGTTACGCTACTCTCTGGGCACAGAATATCACTGACCAGGAGAAGGAGCGTCTTACAAAGGTTGACGTACACTCTTTGGGCCGCAACCGTGTAAACGCTACTTTGCGTAACATTCAGAGCTACTACGACGCATTCGGCGTAACAGAGGAGGATGCGATGTATATGCCTGTTGAGGAGCGTGTTATCATCTGGTAATATGACTCGGTAAGTCACTCTTGTGGCTTTCCTACTGCGAAAGTTATCCCGCTTGGAGTTGCCAGGCGGGATACTTTTTTTGTGGCTATACCTATATATAATAAAAGTGTAGAGGCAGACTACTCGCGCGCTTACCTAACAAAAAAGGAGCTACCCCGCAATGAGATAGCTCCTTCTAATATGTATGTGATAACTCTGCGTTATCCGAGGCTGTGGCTTACTTCAACAACGCCTTAACCTCCTCGGCAACAGTCTTACCGTTGTAGCCGAACTTCTCATCCAATACCTTGAATGGTGCAGAGTAACCGAAGTGGTCGAAGCCGTGGATGAAGCCATCCTCACCAACCAAGCCACGAAGGTTTACTGACAAACCTGATGTCATACCATAGCGTGGCAAGTTACCCAATACCTCTGCCTGGTATGCCTTATCCTGGTCGCGGAACAAGCCCTCTGATGGGATAGATACGATACGTGTTGCGATACCCTCCTCGGCCAAGAGCTCTGCGCCCTCTACCAATGTAGATACCTCCGAACCAGTTGCGATAAGTGTAACCTTCGCATCCTTGTTCTCCAAAACTACGTAACCACCGCGCTCTGCCTTCATAGCCTCCGAACGACGTGACTCGCCGTTAAGAGCTGGCAATGACTTGATGTTCTGACGTGAGAGAATCAACGCTACAGGGCGTGTCTCCTCCATCGCCATCTTCCACGCTGCTACGGTCTCCTCCGAGTCTGCAGGGCGAAGAACGAGCATAGAACGCTGGCCAGAGTGGTTGTGGAGATGCTCCATAAGACGAATCTGTGCCTCGTGCTCAACAGGCTCGTGGGTAGGACCATCCTCACCTACGCGGAATGAGTCGTGTGTCCAGATGTAGATAACCTTCTTCTCCATAAGAGCAGAAAGACGTACCGCTGGCTTCATATAGTCTGAGAATACGAAGAATGTACCGCACGCAGGGATGATACCTCCGTGAAGTGCCATACCATTCATCACGCAAGCCATAGTCAACTCTGCAACACCAGCCTGGAAGAACTGACCTGTGAAGTCGCCCTTTGTGAAGGCCTTGGTCTTCTTCAAGAAGCCGTCAGTCTTATCAGAGTTCGAGAGGTCGGCAGATGATACCACCATATTCTCAACGTGCTCGGCGAAGTATGAAAGCATATTTGCCGATGCAGCACGTGTAGCCTGATCTGGCTTAACCTCGATAGCTGAGTAATCAATCTCTGGGAGCTTGCCAGAGTAGAAGTTATCCATCTTCTCTGCAAGTGCAGGGTTAGCCTTACGCCACTCTGCCTCTGTAGCCTGCATCTCCTTTGCCCACGCGCGAAGCTCCTCGCGACGCTGTGCGTAGATCTCCTTCGACTCCTCGAATACTGCGAATGGCTCCTCTGGGTTACCACCAAGATTCTTGATAGTCTCTGCGATATCGGCACCCGCAGCTGTAAGAGGCTGGCCGTGTGTAGAAACCTGATTCTCGAACGATGTGCCATCAGCCTTACGAGCACCGAAGCCCATAATAGTCTTACCGATGATAAGCGTTGGACGCTCTGTCTCGGCGATAGCAGCCTTCAAAGCAGCACGAATCTCATCGATAGACTGGCCGTTAACGGTGATAACGTTCCAGTTCCAAGCCTTATACTTCATCTCGATATCCTCTGTATCTACCTCGTCGCACTTTGTTGAGAGCTGTACGTTGTTCGAGTCGTAGAACATAATGAGGTTTGAAAGACCGAGGTGACCAGCAACACGACCTACACCCTGTGAAATCTCCTCCTGAATAGCACCATCAGAGATAAATGCGTAAGTCTTGTGTGCCATCCACTCACCGAAGCGAGCTACCATAAAACGCTCAGCAATAGCTGCACCAAGAGCCATAGCGTGGCCCTGACCAAGAGGACCAGATGTGTTCTCAACGCCACGAAGTACGTCAACCTCTGGGTGACCAGGAGTTACGCTGCCCCACTGACGAAGGCTCTGCAAATCCTCGGTAGAGTAGTTGCCTGCCAACGAAAGAACAGCATAGAGCATAGGTGACATATGACCTGGATCGAGGAACAAACGGTCGCGGTGAGGGTATGCCATATTATCTGGGTCGTAGCGAAGGAACTCGCTATAGAGGACGTTGATAAAATCTGCACCGCCCATTGCACCACCTGGGTGACCAGACTTTGCCTTCTCTACCATCGAAGCTGCAAGAATTCGGATGTTATCCGCAGCACGCTGAAGTTTGTTGTTTTCCATAATAAATTTATTTGTATTGTTTGTACTTATTGTCCAAAATTTGAGTTGGGGGGTTAGAACACACAAAGGTACTAAAATTTTGTGACGTTGTACAACAATTAGCTCAAATTTTGCAAAAACTTACTCCTTAAGCCATATCCAGAGGTCGCGCCACGACGAACGCTTGCCGTGCATAAAGATTCCGACGCGGAAAATCCTTGCTGCGATGAGTGTTGTGACGATGAAAGTAGCGTAGAGTATTGCTATCGAAATGGCAATCTCCCACCCAGGAATGCCAAATGGTATTCGGGCAATCATCACGATAGGCGAGGTAAATGGTATCATCGATGCCCAGAAGGCCAGCGGTGAGTTAGGATCGTTGAATACCGACATCATAACGATTATCGAGAGGATGATAGGTATCATAATCACGGAGTGGAACTGCTGGCTATCCTGTATAGAGTCTACGGCAGAGCCTGCGGCGGCAAAGAGCGAGGCGTAGAGCAGGAAACCTCCAATGATAAAGAGGGCAAGAAGGGCGAAGAGCGTTGCTATATAGCCTGTGTCGGTCACCGTGCCGAGCGCTGCGCCAAGCATCATATCGTTAGCTGCCACCACCTCGGCAGAGAATATCGAAGGGATGAGGAACTTCGATGCCGAGAGTACGAGTAGTGCCCAGATGGCTATCTGGGTGAGGGCTACGGCGGCAATACCGAGAATCTTACCCATCATTAGTTGGAATGGGGTACAGCTTGTTACCATAACATCTATCACGCGCGATGACTTCTCTTCGATAACCGACGTGAGTACCATCTGACCGTAGAGGATGATAATCATATAGAGTATCATTCCCAGTGCGATGCCGAGGATGTAGCTTACGCCCGAGGATGTAGACTCCATATCCTCCTCGCCGATGCCGTCATTGACATAGGTCGCAAGGTCGATGTTGGTCTCGATGTTGGCGAGTATCTCTTCAAGATTCTCGATGTCGTATGCCTTCAACTTCTCGCGCTCGATGATTGCTTCAATCTGCGATGAGATATTCTGCTCGAACATCATCGACGATGAGCTGTTGGTGATAAGTTGCACAGAGTCACGCGCTTCGACACTCTCGCCGATGTAGAGAATGCCAAAGATTCCACTCTCTTCGTTGTAGGTGTTGCACGCCTCGCTCTTCGACATCGCATCCTCGCGGATGAAGCTCACCTCGGGTGTTGATGTGAGGTTATCGGCAATAAGTCCCGAGCGGTCGATTACCACCACCTGCTTCTGGTCGCTCGAACCGTAGAACATCATCAGCGATGGCGCAACCATCATCGCTATCATAAATATCGGCATCAGCAGCGTCACGATAATAAACGACTTCTTGCGTACGCGCTCGAGGTATTCGCGCGAGATAATAAGGTATATATTCTTCATAGTTGCTCGTTTTTTAGGGTGTTACAAAGCGCCATTTACGGCACGGATAAAGATGTCGTTCATCGAAGGTATAACCTCGTTCAGGGAGCGGAGTTCACACTCGTCGTTAAGCTTGGCGATAACGTGTCGAACATCCTCGTCTTTAGGGATGTGGATGCGCGTTTGGGTGTAGCCGCCTACCGTACCGCGGCTCTCGCTGACGGCCATTGCCAAATCTCCAAGTGCGCTCTCAAACGCCTCATTTGTAGCACGATACAAAACCTCGAAGTTATTACCTCCCGCCGTGCGGCGTATCTCATCCACCGAGCCAGAGAGGATATTTCGCGACTTGTTGATAAGGGTTATGTGGTCGCAAATCTCCTCCACCGAGGCCATATTATGTGTCGAGAAAATCACCGTAGCACCACGGTCGCGGAGTCCGAGAATCTCCTCCTTCAGAAGGTTGGCATTTATAGGGTCGAAACCCGAGAAAGGCTCGTCGAAAATCAGGAGTTTTGGCTCGTGAACGACGGTGGCGATAAACTGCACCTTCTGCGCCATACCCTTCGACAAATCCTCCACTTTACGCTCCCACCAATCGGCGATGTTTAGGCGCTCAAACCAGCCACGTAGTCGGCGCTCTGCCTCGCTGTGGCTGAGGCCTTTAAGGCGTGCGAAGAAGATAGCCTGCTCGCCCACACGCATCTTCTTGTATAGACCTCGCTCCTCGGGCATATAGCCGATGTGAAATACATCCTCCTTAGTAAGAGGTTTGCCATCCAGGAGTACACGTCCTGTGTCGGCCATTGTGATGCGTGTTATCACGCGAATAAGTGTGGTTTTACCCGCACCATTAGGGCCGAGAAGTCCGTACACCGCGCCACGTGGCACCTCCAAAGAGACATCATCCAGAGCCTTATGTCCGGTGTAGCTCTTCGAGACATTTTCGATTTTTAGTATCGTATCCATTCATTAAAAGTTTTAAAGTTCAAAACATAGTGCCGATTCTGTTGGGTGAAGGGGTGGTTTACATAATCGCCGTAACTTCCCCCCCCCAATGTGTTAGCGTAAAAATAATCGCTGAAAATCAGATGCTTACAACAGATTACAAAAACAAATATAATACATTTTAAGCGAAAAAGCAAATCGCCACCGAAAAACTATCTATTCCTCCGAATGGTTTGTATATTTTGTGATTTTTTGTTATTTTTGCACGTTATATTTACATAAGCGAGAGATGAAGCGGTTTCTGATAATTATCACACTGTTGCTCTGTGGTCTTTTTGCCACCGAGCGCCTCTCTGCGCAGTATTATAGCTGGGGTGTCGACCCGCCATCTTTCAAGTGGCGACAGATGCGTGCCGAGGAGTATCGTGTGGTATATCCCGATACGGCACGTCAGATAGCATCGCGTATGATGTACTACCTCGATGCGGTGAAGGATGATATCAGCTATGGCTATCGCCACCCGCAGATGTCGATACCGTTTGTTGTCCACCCCTCGAATTTCCGCTCTAATGGTCTTGTGATGTGGATGCCACGACGTGTGGAGTTCCTCTCTACGCCCGAGGTGAATGGCTACTCGATGCCTTGGACCAAGCAGCTTATAGCCCACGAGTATCGCCACGCGGTGCAGTACAATAACCTCAATCGTGGTGTTGTCAAGGCCCTCAGCTACATCCTTGGTCAGCAGAGTTCTACCATAGGCCTGCTCTTTATGCCGCTGTGGATGATGGAGGGTGATGCTGTGATGACCGAGACCGAGATGTCGACCTTTGGTCGTGGTTTGCAGCCATCGTTCACGATGCCTTATCGTGCTTATGGCAATGTCGCAACCCAGTTTAGGTGCTACGATAAGTGGTTCTGTGGCTCGTACAAGGATTATATCCCCAACCACTATAACCTCGGTTACTTGATGTCGCGTCACGGCTATAACCGCTTTGGACGTATTATGGGCGATGATGTTGCGGAGCTTACGTCGCGCCGCCCATATATGATTATCTCGAATAACTGGGTGCTGAAGCGACTCTATGGAGCCTCGGAGTCGAAGCTCTTCTACGATACGTTCCATACGTTGTACTACCATTGGGAGCCTCTAGCGCAGGTCGAGGAGAGTGCGGTACGTATCCCTGTCAAGGAGCCAAAACTATATACCGCGTACTCCTATCCTCAGGTTATGGAGAGTGGCGAGGTGCTATTCCTAAAGGAGGATTTGGCCAATACGTCGGCCTTTGTGGCGGTAGATACGGAGGTGGGTGAGGAGCAGCGAATAGCAAGGATTGGCTACCTCTCGTCACGCCCAGCGTTGAGTCAGACGGGTAGAGTGTGGTGGACGGAGTATCGTCAGAGTTCGCTCTTTGCCGAGCAGGTCTACTCGAAGCTCTGCTATATGGACCTTAATGAGAAGCACCCTCGAGTGTTGTATCGCCATCGTAACGTGCTGTACCCTACGCCAACGTCGGGCTATGGCATCGCGTGGGTGGAGTATACCGCAGATGGACGATATACGGTTGTGGTAAATGGAGCATTGGATGCGGAGCGTCGCACGCAGCTGCCTTATGGCAGTGAGATTCACGGTATGGCGTGGGATGATGTCACCGATGCGCTCTACGTTATCATCACCGATGACGATGGTATGCACATCGCAAAGTTGGTGCGTGGAGGCTTCGAGCGCGTTACACGTTCGGCATATACAACCCTTAGTGACCTACGTGCCAAGGGCGGTAAACTATATTTCGGCTCTATCGCTTCGGGACGTGATGAGGCGCACTACTATGACCTCGCATCGGGGAAGGAGTATCGTCTTACAACCTCGCGCTATGGCTCGTTCCAGCCTATGCCGATTAGCGACTCTACGGTTGTGGCTACGACCTACGACCGAAGAGGTTATCTGCCATCGTTGCAGCAGACATCGGACGCTACGGAGGTGAGGTATCTGCCACATCCTCCAAAGATTATGCTTCCGGAGAGTAAGCCGTGGGGTGTTGTGAATCTCGATACGGTGCGTTATAGCGATATGGCGGGCGAGGAGGTTATGAAGCGTACACCTTCGAAGCGCTTCTCGCGTTTGGGCCACGCCTTTAATATCCATAGTTGGGCTCCAGCTTCGTATGACCCTTATGCCATTGTCGAGGAGTCGTCTATCGCCTTTAACCTCGGTGCTACGGTAATGTCGCAGAATCTCCTCTCGACGTTGGAGGGCTTCCTGACGTGGGGCTGGAATCCAAACGAGGGCTCGGTGTTTAAGGGTATGTTGCGCTACTATGGCCTTGGCGTAAACCTCTGGGTGAATGGAACATTTGGCGGTAACCAGCAGATATATAAAATCGCTACCTACGATACGGAGGAGGGAAAACTTATCCTCTCGCCTGATATAAAACGTGGCAAATATTACTCTTTAGGAGCAGGAGCAACGCTGCCGATACTCCTAAACAATGGCTATCACACCTCGCAGTTGGCTCTGTCAACATCGTGGAACTTCTCGAATGGTATGGTTGCCAATGTCGATAAACTCATTATCGAGGATTATAAGGTTACGAATATCCGTACTATTGGCTACTCGGAGGGTGTGCATCAGCTCTCGTTTGGCGTGGGATTTCAGGATATGGTGCGTAAGTCGCATCGTGACTTCCTGCCACCGTGGGGTGTGGCGCTTCAGGGAAGCTATACGCTCAACCCCGCAACGAGTACTATGGGACATCTGATGGTGCTGTATGGCAAACTATATACACCAGGTTTTGCCAAGCACCACTCACTGTCGCTGGCAGCATCGTATCAGACATCGCTCGGAGGTTTCCAGTCCGACTTGGTACTCTCGTCGTTGTCGTTTAAGTCTACGCGCTTGGTACCTCGAGGCTACTCCTCGTACGAAATCGAGAATAGGGACTATGTGGCAACGTCGCTGAACTATCAGATGCCCGTATGGTATCCCGATGGTGGTTGGCCAGGTATCGTATTCTTCAAGCGTCTGAGGGTAAACGTAGGTGGTGACTACGCCTCGTTCCGCACCCCTGTGCTGTTGGAGGATGGTACAATTGGCGATAAGCGTAAACATATCGGCTCGGTGGGTATGGACCTCGGTGTGGACTTTAACATCGTCTCGATGCCCGATGCTGCAACAATATCGGCAACCTTCTCGTTGTATAAGAAGATGGCCTTCGCACCATTCCAGGAGGGTAAGTGGCACTTCTCCTTTGGTTTGGGATTGCCATTCTAACAAGATGATACATAAGGAATTAAAATATAACCCAATATGGCAAAAAAGAGTAACAACACAAAGAGTAAGCGAGGCTTAAGGTCGTGGATAATCATTGCGATGTGGACGGTGGTTGCCGTCGGCGTGGTATCCTTAACGAGCCTCTTCCTTATGGCGAAGTATGAGGTACTTGGCCCTATGCCTTCCTTCGAGGAGTTGGAGAATCCGAAGACTAATCTTGCAACTCAAATCTTCTCCGAGGATGGCGAGGTGCTTGGTAACTACTTCATTGAGAACCGTACCTACCTCTCGTACGAGGATATGTATCCTGCCGATCAGGAGAAGTGGCTCGAGATAGATGGTCATAAGCTCCCTACTATCGTTGCAGCGTTGCTGGCAACCGAGGATGTCCGCTTCTTCGACCACTCGGGTATCGACTTTGTGGCTACGGCACGTGCGGGTATCAAGACCGTAATCCTCCGCCAGTCGGGACAGGGTGGTGGTAGTACCATCACACAGCAGCTTGCCAAGAACCTCTACAAAACACGTCGTAATAAGGAGGGCTTGGAGGGTAATGCGGGTACTCTTGCGGCAAAGGCACAGGAGTATGTCATAGCTACGCAGCTCGAGTATAACTATACCAAGGAGGAGATTGTGGCGATGTACCTCAATACCGTTGAGTTCTCGAACTCGAACTTCGGTATTAAGTCTGCGGCAAATAACTTCTTCGGTAAGGAGCCTTGTGACCTCGCTATCGAGGAGGCAGCGGTTATCGCGGGCCAGGTGAAGGCTCCAGGTACGTATGCGCCACTGAAGCGTGGTGAGCCTAATGAGCGTGCGCGTGAGCGCCGTAACACCGTATTGGACCGTATGGCTGCGGCGGGTGCTATCAGCCAGAAGATGGCCGACTCGTTGAAGCAGTTGCCTATCGATCTTACACGCTACCGCCGTGCTGCGGATGCTCATAACGAGGGCTCGGCAACCTACTTCCGCGAGATGGTGCGCCGCACGATGATGGCCAAGGAGCCAGAGCGCAGAAACTACTACACAGAGTGGGACTACGAGCAGGCCTTGAAGCAGTATGAGGAGGATCCTATCTATGGCTGGTGCTACAAGAATAAGAAGGCTAATGGCGAGTCGTATGATATCTATCGCGATGGTCTTAAGATTTACACTACGGTGGATGCCCGTATGCAGCGCTATGCCGAGGAGGCATTCCGTGAGCAGATGGCAGAACTTGTGCAGCCACGTATGGATGCGCAGATTAGAAGCCGCGGAGGTTCGCTCTTCCCCGACCTTACAAAGGCCGAGTCGGATGAGAAGGTAAATGCTGCGATGCGTCAGACCGAGCGCTGGAAAAATATGGCAAAGGAGGGTGCTTCGGAGAAGGAGATTAAGGCAGCGTTCAATACCCCTATCTCAATGTCGGTATTCACCTATAAGGGTGTGCGCGATACGGTTATTACACCTCGTGACTCGCTCATCCACTATAAGAAGACGATGCGTGGTGCCTTCGTGGCTGTGGACCCAGAGACGGGCTATGTGCGTGCTTATGTTGGTGGCCCGGACTATCGCTACTTTAAGTACGATGCTGCTACGCAGGGTAAGCGTCAGGTAGGCTCTACGGCAAAGCCATTTATCTACACCTTTGCTATCGACCACCTTGGCCTAACACCTTGTACGCCAGTGCCTAACGTGCCAGTGTCGATTGAGACTCCTGCGGGAATATGGTCGCCAAAGGAGGCGGGCGAGGTGGAGTACACGGGAGTACATCCGCTCTACTGGGGTTTGGCAAATAGCCGTAATAACTACTCGGCGTGGATTATGAAGCAGGCGAAGCGCCCAGAGGCTGTTGCCGACTTTATCCACGACCTCGGTATTCGTAGTTTCATCGACCCTGTGGTGGCGTTGTGTATCGGCTCGTACGATAGTAATCCATTCGAGATGGCTTCGGCATATTCTACCTTCGCAAATCAGGGTGTTCACGTAGATCCAATCTTCGTGACACGCATCGAGGATAGTCAGGGTAATGTGCTTGCTACGTTTACACCAAAGACCGAGGATGTGTTGTCGAAGCGCGTGGCATATACGATGATTACGATGATGCAGCGCGTGGTGACGATGGGTACGGCGCGTCGTATGCTCTATGAGTTTGGCTTCAACGATGTGGAGATTGCCGCAAAGACAGGTACTACGAACGACAACGTTGATGCGTGGTTTATGTGCGCTGTTCCAAACCTTGTGATGAGTGTTTGGGTAGGTGGTGAGGAGAATGCTATCCACTTCGCACGTAATGCCGATGGTTCGCGTATGGCGTTGCCTGTGGCTGGTAAGTTCCTAACGAAGGTATTCCGCGATGGTACCCTCGGCGTGGAGCGCACAGACCGCTTTGAGCGTTCGGATGAGGAGCCAGATTATAGCTGCGAGATAAATATCGCCGAGGAGACAGAGAGTCAGACCGAGAGCGAGGATATCTTCTTTGGCGGCGAGGATGACTTCTTCTAATCGAAGATAAAAGGATATATTTCCTAATATATATAAAGTGTTAACGAAAATAAATTAAGATAAATTATGAAGATTGCTATTGTTGGCGTTAGTGGCGCTGTGGGACAGGAGTTTCTCTCGATTTTGGAGAATCACCCAATGCAGATTGAGGAGTTACGTCTCTTCGGCTCGAAGCGTAGCGCAGGCTCTACATATCGCTTCCGTGGTGAGGATATCGTGGTGCGTGAGCTTCAGCATAATGACGACTTTATGGATATAGACGTTGCGCTATGCTCGGCGGGAGGCTCTACGTCGTTGGAGTTTGCCGAGACAATCACCAAGCACGGCACGTTTATGATTGATAACTCGAGTGCCTTCCGTATGGAGGATGATGTGCCATTGGTGGTGCCAGAGGTGAATGGCGAGGATGCTTTCAACGCTCCACGTCGTATCATCGCAAACCCTAACTGTACTACTATTCAGATGGTTGTGGCATTGTCGGTTATCGAGCGTCTGTCACATATCGAGCGTGTTCACGTGGCGACATACCAGTCGGCAAGTGGTGCGGGTGCTACGGCGATGCAGGAGTTCGAGGAGCAGCATCGTGCTATCGTCGAGGGCCGTGAGCCAAAGGTTGAGAAATTCGCATATCAGCTCGCCTATAACCTTATTCCACATATCGACGTGTTCCAGGATAACGACTACACCAAGGAGGAGATGAAGATGTTCCACGAGACTCGCAAAATTATGCACTCCGACATCCGCACCTCGGCAACGTGTGTTCGTGTTCCTGTTATGCGTGCGCACTCCGAGGCTATCTGGGTGGAGACCGAGGAGGAGTTGTCTGTTGAGGCAGTGCGTGAGGCTTTTGCCAATGCACCGGGCATCGTGCTTATGGATGAGCCTGCGGAGAAGTGCTATCCTATGCCACTCTTTGTGCAGGGCTCAAACCCTGTCTACGTAGGCCGTATTCGCAAGGATATAAGCTCGGAGCGTGGCCTAACATTCTGGTGTGTTGCTGACCAGATTCGTAAGGGCGCAGCGTTGAACGCTATTCAGATTCTGGAGCTTCTTGTTGCGAATAAGTAGAATATGGTTTTTTCTGCTTCGTGGTGGTAAAAATAATTATGGCAATTAGTTGCATTTGACTATATTTTTATTTACCTTTGTTGCGGAGTATATCTAAATAGCTATATTTCACTGAAAATAACATATTGAAAAAAGAATATATTATTAAAATCAAGTATAACCTAAAAAACTAAACAACTATGGAAATCCCATTTGCAGAAGCGTATCGAATTAAGATGGTTGAGCCATTGAAGAAGAGCACACGCGCAGAGCGTGAGCAGTGGCTTAAGGAGGCACACTACAACCTCTTTGGCTTGAAGTCAGAGCAGGTATATATCGACTGTTTGACAGACTCTGGTACAGGTGCTATGAGCGACCGTCAGTGGGCTGCTATGATGACAGGTGACGAGGCTTACGCTGGTTCAAAGTCATTCTTCCAGCTTAAGGAGACTATCGGTGCTATCACAGGTTTCGAGTACGTTATCCCTACTCACCAGGGCCGTGCTGCTGAGAACGTATTGTTCTCTCACCTTGTAAAGGCTGGTGATATCATCCCAGGTAACTCACACTTCGATACTACAAAGGGTCACATCGAGTTCCGTAAGGCTGTAGCTTTGGACTGCACTATCGACGCTGCGAAGGATACTCAGCTTGAGATTCCTTTCGAGGGTGAGGTAGACTGCGCTAAGTTGGAGAAGGCTTTGGCAGAGAA